>JAFQAX010000025.1 GCA_017399785.1 Oscillospiraceae bacterium
AGGTACGCTGCTTCGGTCAGGGTCTGAAACAGGTATTCGGCAACTTCAGCCTTCACGGCGGCAAGCAGGAAAGCGGCATGAGCTCCTTCCAGGCACTTACAACCGCGATCGCAGCTCAGGTTGGTACCGGCAACATCGTCGGCGCTTCCGGCGCTATCCTGGTCGGCGGCCCCGGCGCCATCTTCTGGATGTGGGTCATCGCATTCCTTGGTATGGCTACCATCTACGCTGAGGCTACTCTCGCGATCAGCACCCGCAAAGTAAACAAAGACGGCAGCATCAGCGGCGGTCCCGTTTACTACATAACCGAAGCTTTTAAGGGCTCTTTCGGCAAGTTCCTGGCTGGCTTCTTTGCAGTTGCCATTATCCTTGCACTGGGCTTCATGGGCTGCATGGTTCAGTCCAACTCTATCGGCTCTACCGTTGAGACTGCATTCGGTATCCCCTCTTGGATCTCCGGTGCTGCTCTCGTTCTCATCTGCGCATTCATTTTCATCGGCGGCATGCAGCGTCTTGCTTCCACCACCGAAAAAGTAGTTCCCATCATGGCAGGCATATTCCTTCTCGGCGGTCTTGTAATTCTTATTGCACGTATCTCTTATCTGCCCGCAACCATCGGCATGATATTCAAATACGCATTTATGCCTCAGGCAATCATCGGCGGCAGCATCGGCTTTGCTCTTAAGGAAGCTATCAGCCAGGGCGCAAAGCGCGGTCTCTTCTCTAACGAAGCAGGTATGGGTTCTACTCCTCACGCACACGCACAGGCTAACGTTGCTACCCCCCACGATCAGGGCGTAGTTGCTATGATCGGCGTTTTCATCGATACCTTTATCGTTCTTACCCTTAACGCACTGGTTATCATCAGCACCCTTTACACCGCTGACGGCCCTCTCGCAAACGGCTATACCGGCGCTGTTACCGAAGTTATCAGCAAGGCTAACCTCGCTCAGACCGCATTCGGCGTAGTATTCGGCGAAAAGCTTGGCGCTATGTTCGTTGCAGTTTGCCTCTTCTTCTTTGCTTTCTCCACCGTTCTCAGCTGGAACATGTTCGCAAAGATCAACGTTATCTACCTCTTCGGCAAGAAGGATCCCAAGAAGTGCACTGTCATCTACAATGTTATCGCGCTGGTATTCATCTTTGTCGGCACAATGGTATCTAACGACCTCGTTTGGGAGCTGACCGACGCTTTCAACTACCTGATGGTTCTCCCCAACGCTATGGCACTGTTCGCACTTTCCAACGTAGTTATCAACTCTCTTAAGAACAGCAACAAGCTTTGATTTAATTCTCCTCTCTAAATATCAAAGAGCATCCCGTTTTTACGGGATGCTCTTTTTTTCAGAAATCTATAAGCATTATTTCACTGCCGTGTTCTCGAATCAGCCTACAAATATCATCAAAGCTGAGCCACAACGTTGCGGTGTTGTCGTTGGGATGGACGCCGACTTCAAGGTCGTCCTTTAAATCGCGGTCAAAAACCATGACCACCGATTTTCTTTCGTCGTTTAGTATGCCGAGAGGAGATACGCTTCCCTGCTCCACTCCGATATATTTCATCAGTCTTTCTGCCGAGCCAAAACTCAATTTGCTGCTGCCTATTTTTTCGGCAAGCTGGCGCATATCCACCTTTTTATCGCCAATAACGGTTACAAGAAAGTGGTTTTTGCCTTTAAAATCGCGCAGAAAGAGATTTTTACAGACCGTTCCTTTTTTGGTTACGCCGTATTCCTCCATCTGTTCCATGGTAAATGCCGCGGGATGCTCCATCTTTTGATAGGATATTCCTTTTGAATCAAGCAGATCGTATATCTCCTGCTTTTTAAAAAGCTGTGCCATCATAAAGTCTCCCTTTAAATTTCGGATAACGACATTATAATGCCGGATGGAAACAAAGTCAAACTATGGTATACTATTACAATTGACATATAAATTGCCGTCTTTTAAAATAGAAAAAGGTAATTTATCCGAACAGAAACGGAGCGTGTACATATGAGTCAATTTGTATTCGGCGTAGATATAGGCGGAACCACCGTAAAGCTCGGTTTATTTACTTCCGATGGAACGCTGCTTGAAAAGTGGGAGATCCCCACCGTTACCGAAAACAGCGGCGCTGCAATACTGCCGGATGTTGCAGCTTCAATAAATGCAAAAATCAAAGAAAAATCGCTCTCCTTTGAACAGATAGCCGGCATCGGACTGGGTGTTCCCGGTCCCGTTGGTCCTGACAGTACCGTTTATAAGTGCATTAATCTCGGCTGGGGAGTGTTCAACCTTAAAGAAGAGATGAACCGCCTCATCCCTGAGATACCTAATGTTGCGGCGGCAAATGATGCCAACGTTGCGGCGCTCGGCGAGCTTTGGCAGGGCGGCGGCAAGGGCAAAAACAGCGCCGTTATGTTCACCCTCGGCACCGGAGTGGGCGGCGGCGTTATCATCAACGGCAAGATAGTCGCAGGCGCAAACGGAGGCGGCGGTGAGGTCGGTCATATCGTGGTCGAGCCGAATGAAACCGAAGCCTGCAACTGCGGAAAGTGCGGCTGCTTAGAGCAATACGCCTCTGCCAACGGCATCGTTAAGATGGCAAAAAATATGCTTTCCAAATGCGATACTCCTTCGGCGCTGCGCGATATGGAGCATTTCACCTCTAAGGAGATATGCGATCTTGCGCGCGAGGGCGAGAAGATGGCGGGCATCATCATCGACCACTGCTGCGAATACCTTGGCAGAGCGATGAGCTTTGTTGCCTGCACCGTTGACCCCGACGTATTTATAATCGGCGGCGGAATGAGCAGAGCAGGCTGTATCATAAGCGATACCACCTTTGATTATTATCACAAATACGCCTTTCATGTTTCCAACAACACCACCATCGCCACCGCTGAGCTTGGCAACGACGCAGGAATTTACGGCTGCGCCAAGATGGTGCTTGGATAAAAAATCAACCTCCGCTGAAAATCGCAGCGGAGGTTTTGTTTTCAGAAAAATCCTCTGGAATCGAGCATTCCGATTATTACTACCAGTATGATAGCGGCGATGCAGATGCCGATAAAGGTATCTATCTTTTTAAGCGGAACGCCGCGGAAGCGCTCGTAAAATTCCTGTACCGAATTGGCAGGCATATGGTTTTGAGTTTCGGGATTTTGCTGCTTATTGTTCTCATCCATTAGAAATCACCTGTAAAAGACGGGAGACCACCCAAAGTGGTCTCCCGATTTGTTTTGCAAATTACTTCTTTGCAAGGTACTTACGGAGGTCAAGTGCTACTGCAACGATGATTACGAGACCCTGTGCGATATAGGTGTAAGCGGGGTCAACGCGCAGGAACTGCAGGCAGATCTTGAGCAGCTCGAATACAAGAACACCTACGAGGATGCCGGAAACCTTACCAACACCGCCGTTGGTGGAAACGCCGCCGATGGTACAAGCAGCGATAGCCTCAAGCTCGTAGCCGAAGCCGGTAGCGGTAGAAGCACCGCCGGCCTTTGCGCCTACCAGGAAGCCTGCCAGTGCGTACATGGCAGCTGCCAGCATGTAAATGCGTATGAGAGTTGCGGGAACATTAACACCTGCTACCTGAGCAGCATTCTCG
>JAFQAX010000026.1 GCA_017399785.1 Oscillospiraceae bacterium
CTCGTTTTCCCTTTAATTTCGCGCTTTATGCCGCGTGTGGTTACGGCTAAAAACCCGTAACCACACGCGGCCAACATAGCAGAAACCAAGTACGATATTTCAAACCATGCTTAAATAATCTGCATTCCAGAAGGCATCACGCGCGCTAACAGGCTATCATTTGATCTCTTGTTCAGGCCCTATTAATCACAACCCGGGTGGTTTGGAAAACGGCTGGAAGGGTAGACTTATCCTGCGAATATCTGCGGTAAGTCTACGCTCACGACCCGGTATGGTCTCCTTGTATCCGTATGGTGAGATGCTCCTGACTGCATATTAAATATGCCACGCATTTATAGTCACTCAAGATCCGATTCCGACTACCGAGCCTTTCGGCTTCGTTACGTGTTCCCTTCGGCCATTTACTAACATAACCGACGATCAATTCCCCCGCGGGATAGTTTTAACCAATGTACCATTCGTTGATGGGTTAGGCTTAACGAGGTCTTTCTTCCGCTAACAACCCCTGACGATTCCGTGCACCGGGAGCTTTATGTCAGGCACGGGCCGAGCACATTCTATTGAGTGAGTTGTGCCACGCTCAGACTTTATATACCGCTCTTCTGCGGATAGCATATCAATCTGCGAGTTAGTATAAGCTGATTAATCGCCCTCCCGTATTCAGTATCGGGCCACTGCACACACCTGCTCTGTGTGCTGAATAAGGGCGATGTCATTCGATTTTGTTAGACAAAAAAACACCTTCTTTCGAAGGCGAACGCTGATTTTCTGAGAACAAAGTGAGAACAAAACAAATCTAATCTAACCGAATTCTTTGAAATCAGAGGATTTTTTGGACAAATACAATGGACAAATCATCATATTTCATATAGAATGGACTAGAGTGAGCGCGACTGATTGCCTCCTAAGCGGTAGGCCGGAGGTTCGAATCCTCTTAGCGACGCCAAACAAGGGCAAGCTCGGTATTGCTTGCCCTTGTTTTATAATGAAAGAAAATCTGAAAGAAGGAAGCACGATGTCTACCAAACTTGAACGCAAATACGGTTTATTCACCGCGATTTGCATGGTTGTCGGAATCGTAGTAGGTTCCGGCGTATTTTTCAAAGCGCAGACTATCCTGACCAAAACAGGCGGAAATATGCCGCTTGGCATTATCGCATGGCTTATCGGCGGCGCGATAATGTTGGTATGCCTTTTGACCTTTGCATTTATGGGTCAGAAGTACGAGCGTGTAAACGGCCTTGTTGACTATGCCGAAGCTACCGTTGGTCCCAAATACGGCTATTATATGGGCTGGTTTGCCGCCACCATCTATTTCCCCGGCATGACCTCGGCACTGGCTTGGCTTTCGGCGCGCTATACGTTGGAATTTCTCGTTTCGGCCAACCCTGATTTCCCGATGACCGTTCCTGCAGCTCAGGGCGGCTGCATCGTTGGTCCGGAGTGCATGGCGCTTGCGCTGTTCTATTTGTGCATGATCTACGGTATCAACGCACTTTCTCCCAAGCTGGCAGGAAAAATGCAGACCAGCACCACTGTTATAAAGCTTATCCCCCTCTGCCTGATGGCTGTTGTAGGTTTTATTTACGGACTTTCCAGCGGCACCCTGCAGCAGAATTTTGTATCGGTTGCCACCGTTGAAAACGTTTCCAAGAATCCGCTTTTCGCAGCTGTATGCGCAACCGCATTCGCTTACGAAGGCTGGATAATCGCAACTTCTATCAACTCTGAGATCAAGGATTCCAAGAAGAATCTTCCCAGAGCACTGATACTTGGCGGTATCATCATCGTTGCGGTTTATCTGCTTTACTTCATCGGTGTTGCAGGCGGCGCAACCAACCAGCAGCTTATCGACACCGGTGCTACCATCGCTTTCACCAACATATTCGGCGGAACACTGGGTAACATCCTCAACCTGTTTATCGCCATCTCCTGCCTTGGCACCACCAACGGACTTATGCTGGGCTGCACCCGCTGCATGTACTCCCTTGCAGAGCGTAAGCAGGGCCTCAACCACGAGGTTTTCGCTCAGGTAGACTCCAAGACCAATATGCCGGTCAACTCCGCGGTATTTGCACTGCTGGTTACCGCTGCATGGTTCCTCTATTTCTACTCCTCCAACCTGGCCTGCATCTGGACCGGTCCTTTTGTGTTCGACTCCACCGAGCTGCCCATTATCACTATCTATCTCATGTACATCCCGATGTTCATCCAGTGGATGCGCAAAGAAAAGGATCAGAAGCCGCTGTTTAGATTTGTCCTGCCCTCGCTGGCACTGTGCGGCAGCGCATTTATGATCCTGGCCTGCGTGCTCAGCCACCGTATGGCTTGCTTCTGGTACATGATCGTATTTGCTGTTGTAATGGTTATCGGCGGCCTTATCGAAAAGAGAAATCAGGCAGCAGCTTGATAATAATAAATCAGCCGGATAAATAACAATAACCCCGCAGGGTATCCTGCGGGGTTAAATTATTGCGTCGCTTATCAATAAAGCTTATGTTTTCCGACGATCTCGTCTATTTTTTGCATTCTGTCGCCGTTTGCGACGTCGTTGCGTCCGCTTACGGTCAGCACCACCATCTCCGAAATGGAGATGGGAACAACATAGGAGTTGGTGAATCCCAGACCCTGAACGTGAGCGGTTATAACGATATCAGCCTTGTTGGCGAGCGGGCTGGTGACCTGATCGGTAATAAGAACGACCTTTGCGCCGCGCTGACGTGCTATATCCAAAAGAATAAAGTTGATCTCGGAATAACGGGGAAAGCTGTAGAGTATAAGGCAGTCATCCTCCGATATATCCATAAGGCGCTCGAGAGCGGTGGCGTCAGCCTGAGTTACCGAAATAACGTTTGGGGTAAGAAAAAGCAGCTTGCTTGCCATATACTGTGCGCAGCAGGCGGCGCCGCGAAAAGCGGCAATATATTTGCGGTTGCTGGACAAGATGATGTCAGCCACCTGCTCAAGAGTTTCGGCGCTCAGCTTTGAATAGCTTTTTTGCAGATTTGCAATGGTCGCCGAACCGGTATCCTGAATAAGGCTGTCTTTATTAAGACGCTTTTTTGTTATGGCGTATTTTTGTCCGGGGGAAAGCTCTTTTTGTTTCTCGTCATATTCACGGGCCATGCGTGCATTCATGTCGGCACGGAAATCGGAGTAACCCTTAAAGCCAAGCTTGCGGATGAATCTGATTATTGAGGTGTCACTGACGCCGATATCGTCGGCCAAAGCGGTGGAGGTTTGAAATCCGACGGTATTTATGTGCTCCAAAATATGATCCGCTATAATGCGGTCGGTTTTTGAAAGCGTCATGCTTTGAATTTTTTTGATCATATCATCCATAAAAAGCGGTCCTCTTTTAATTTATACTATATCAATAAGATACCATATTATGAAAATATGGTCAATTGCAGTGAGAATATAATTCTTCCGGCGGTTATGAATGGTTTTCTTCTTCAACAAATCGTTGGCTGATAAAATGCCACAATGGCAGCATCCATATATAGCAGGCAAAAAGAAGGCTGTTTGCCGAAACATCAAGGGTAGCCAACGGAATGGCACAGCAAACCGACCACGGTATCAGAGCCGGAATAACGGCTGCCGTGTCTTCAAGCGCCGCCGCCAGACGGGAACGGCTCGGATAGATGCTGCTGCAAAGCTGGGCTGTCAATATTATAGTAAGAGACTGTCCGCAGGTGATGATAGACATGATTATTGAAGTCAGCAGCAAAGTGCCATATGGTGTTATTTTGCGGGAAAGCGATGTTAATAAAAGTTCGGTTTCTTTAAGTATACCTATCGCTTCAAACAACCTGCTGTAGGTAGAGGTGATCAAAAGGATAAGCAGTATGTTGACCATAGAAGCTATACCACCGCCGCTTAAAATCGAAGCAAGCTCAGCGTTGGCGGGATGATATCCGTTTACCATTACTTCCAGCAGCTGATGATGGGATGCGCCCTGAGTGAACAGAGCGATGGCATAGGCAAAAATGATGCTTAAGGCTATAGTGTACTGTATCTTGACCCGGAACAGCGGCAGAATGATCACCAACAGTACCGGAATAAATGCCAATGGAGTGATAGTAAAGTTGTTTTTCATCAATGCTATTATATTTTCGCAGGAAACGCTGATCGTCTGACCGGAACCTAAAAACAGATAGAACAGGCAGGATGCAGCAAACGGAACGGTGCAGCAGCGCACCATATTTTTAATATTGTGATAGATGGATGTATCGGTAACGGTGGAAATAAGGAGAGCGCTGGTGGAAATGGGTGAGCATCTGTCTCCGGCGCGGCAGCCGGAAAGAATAGCGCCGCCAAGCAAAATGGGGTCTATGCCTATGCTTTTGCCCAGTGTCATGCAAATTATGCCAAGCGTGGTTAATGCTCCGAGAAATGTTCCGGTGAGAGTGGACATGATGGCGCAAAGCAAAAAAGAAATAACGAGAAATAATGAAGGATAGATAAATTCAACAGCAGCACAGACTATTAAAGGCGTTGTTGCTGAAACACGCCAAATTGCGGTAAGACAGCCTATCATGGTATAAGTGAACAATACCGAGCGAATGGACAATATACCGCTTAAAGAAAGCGAAAGCAGCCGCTTTACTTTTATCCCCTTTCCAAGTCCGTAAAAAAAGAAAAGCAGATATCCGGCTAAAAGCGCTGGGATGACAGATATGTCAAACAGAATGCAGCAAAAAAGCAGCGAGATGAATATAAGGAGGATAGCGGAGGAAGTCATATTTAAAGCACCCCGTTTTTGGTTACTATATAAGTCAGCCGCGTTAAAATTAACGCGGCTGACAAATGTGAAAGGAAAGGAGAACTCTCTATGAGATGTGTTATTTAAGGGCGGCAAGAGCCTTTTCGAAGCGGTCGAGCGCTTCCTTGAGGTTTGCCATAGAGTTGGAGTAAGAGATGCGGATCTTTCCGGGGACGTTATAAGCCTCACCGGGAACGGTGGAGATGAGTGCCTCGTCGAGCAAATATTGGCACAGATCAACAGCCGTTTCGATCTTTCGGTCGCCAAAGGACTTTCCGAGATAGGGCTGCACATCGGGGTAAACATAGAATGCACCCTTTACGTCGGGACAGGTGATACCCTCGATCGAATTGAGGCGTTCTACGACATAGTCCTTGCGCTTTTTGAATTCGGCAACCATGACTTCAAGGTCGTGCTGGCTGCCCTGAAGAGCGGTGACAGCAGCCTTCTGAGAAATTGCGCTGGTCGCAGAGGTGGTCTGGCTTTGAACAGCCATGATGCCCTTGATAACGTCGGCACGGGCTGCGGCATAGCCGACACGCCAGCCGGTCATGGCATAGGCCTTGGAGAAGCCGTTTACGGTAATGGTGCGATCCTTTACCTCCTGAGAGATAGAAGCTACGCTGAAATGCTTGGCACCGTCATAGATGAGCTTTTCATAGATCTCATCTGCTACGATAAAGAAATCGTGTTCAACCGCGAGCTCTGCAAGGCGGCGCAGGCTTTCTTCGCTGTAAACAGCACCGGTGGGGTTGTTGGGGGTACAGATGATGATACCCTTGGTCTTGGGGGTGATCGCCTTTTCGATGGCATCCATGTCCAGCTCATAATTGTCAGAACGGACGGGAACGAAAACGGGGGTGGCACCTGCCAGCTTGACCATTTCGGTATAGCTTACCCAGCAGGGGATGGGGATGAGCACTTCATCTCCGGGGCCTGCAATTACCATCATTGCGCTGGAAATTACCTGTTTTGCGCCAACGCCGGTGGTTATCTCATTGAGGGCGTATTCAACGCCGTTGTCGTTTTTCAGCTTCTTGACGATCTCCTGACGGAGCTCAAGAATGCCGTTGCCGGGGGTGTATTTGGTAAAGTTATCGGCAATAGCCTTCATGCCGGCTACCTTTATGTAATCGGGAGTGCCGAAATCGGGCTCGCCGACATTCAGCGAGATAATATCTTTGCCCTGACGCTTGAGTTCAGCAACTTTGGCTATCAGCGCAGAGGTGGGAGAACCGCTGAAATGATTCATGCGGTCGGAAAGAGTGGTTGCCATAATATCATGCTCCTTTCAAATGGATTTTAAATATGTAATCACTCTTCGATCTTGATATCCTGGAATGCGCTGGTAGATTCGTTGAATTCCTTGGCGTCCCAAAGCTTTTCGTTCTTGGCAACAAACAGAGTTCCGAGAACGTCGCCGCCAACGTTAAGAGTGGTGTGAGACATATCGATAAGACGGTACATTCCTGCGATCGGTCCCATAAGGTCCATGGGAAGGTTGAGCAGGTTGAGGAAGATAGCGCCGGTTACAATGCCGCCGCCGGGGATTCCGGGCGCAGCGATGGACATGATGGTGGAGATGCTGATTACCATTGCGATCTGGCCTGCAG
>JAFQAX010000027.1 GCA_017399785.1 Oscillospiraceae bacterium
CCCGGAGCGCTTGCTACCATGCATCGGCTTTGTCTTACAGCTGAAAAGCTGTTTGGAGATGCGTTTAAAGTATGCGAGCCTAAACTTGACTGTTTTCCTGAAATCATCCCTCTGCAGGATGGCCAGCAATTCCCCTTTGATGATGGAGTGATGACTGTTCATTTCACTCCCGGTCATACAAAGGATTCCGTTTCGGTCGATTTTCCCGACAAGGGTGTCTGCTGCCTTTGTGAAACGCTTGGCGTAAAGCGTCCTGATGGAAGGATGCACCCCTGCTTTTTGACCAGCTGTCAGGATGCGCTGGACAGCGTAGATAAAATAGAGTCGCGTGGTCCAAGGAATATTTTTATTGCCCATATGGCACAAAAATTTACTAAAGACGAGCACACGATGTTCTTTGATATGTCGCGCGGTGCAATAACCGAATCTTCCGAGTTGATACTTCGGCTGTTTGACGAAGGAAAAGACCAAGAAGGTATTTTCCAAGCTTATTCCGATTTTTACTGGAACGATGGATATCTTGCAGTCTGGCCTTATCACGCATTTGAAATCAACTCACGTGCCGCAATAAAAGCTGTTCTGCGCGATTACCGTGGACAGTAATATCATGGAGGATAAAACAATGAAAAGACGCTTTGACGCCGTTATTTTTGACCTTGACGGCACACTTCTCAATACACTTAATGATCTTACCGACAGCATCAATGCTGCATTGGAAAAGTACGGATATCCCACCCACAGCCGCGAAGCGGTCAGAACCTTTATCGGCAGCGGATCGGAAATGCTTGTGCGCCGTGCCCTTGCTCCGATCACCGATGAGCAGACTGTAATAGATGTTCATCGCTCTTTTAAAGAGATATACCCACAGATGATGAAGAATAAAACCGCTCCCTATGACGGAATTAACGAGGTTTTGGCAACACTTAGCAGCAACGGGATAAAGATGGCGGTAATGTCAAACAAGCCGCACGCAGCCGTTGTGCCGCTTATAAAGGATTATTTTGGCGACTATATTCCACTTGCGGCAGGTGCTGACAAGGATACCCCTGAAAAACCCAATCCTACCGGTACTTTGAGAGTTCTTGAAAAGCTTGGAACCGATAAAGGCCGCACCATTTATATGGGAGATTCGGATATCGACATCTTCACCGCAAAAAATGCCGGACTTTTTGCGCTTGGCTGCAGCTGGGGATACAGAGGACGCGAGCTGCTTGAAAAAAGCGGTGCAGATCTTGTTATCGATTCCCCTTATGAGCTTATCACACTGCTCGGATTATGATTTATATACTTTTAAAGGCAGCGACTGGAAAAGTCGCTGCCTTTTTGCGTTTAAATCATTTCTTTGAGCAAATCTATCAGGATGCGAGCATCCTGTGTCAGATAACGGTCGTTGCGATAGCTAACTGCTATTTTTCTTACCACAGCTTGATTTTCTATAATGCAATAATTTGCTCTGTCTCCCGCCGAGTGCTTTACAAAAAGCTCAGGAGCCAAAGTCACTCCAATTCCTGCTTCAACCATTGCATTAGCAGTTTGAATGCTGCGGCATTCTAAAGCAATTTCAGGATAAAAGCCCTCGCGTGCGCAAAGAGATGTGCACATCTTTCTTAGCATCTGTCCCTCTGACAACACAATAAACGGTTTTTTTGAAAAATCAGAAATATTAACAACCGGAAAACCATCCTGATACCGTTTAATTTCAAGCTGATAGCATTTGGGCACTGCTAAAAGTATTCTTTCTTCTGTCAGCATTACGCTCGTTGTGTTGATATGTTCATCATTCATAACACCAACAAATAAATCCAGATCATCCATCTCGAGAAGGACATTTGTCGTCTGTTCAACAAGTACTATTGTACAATTTGGTCTCAGTTGTCTGAATCTTGCCAGAATACTCGGAAAAGGATATGCGCTTCGGGAAAAGGAAACACCAACTATCAATCGAGTCTTTACACCGCCGCCGACATCTGATATTTGTCGTATCGTCTCTTCACGTGAATATAATGTATCCTTTGCCCATCTTACAAATAATTCTCCCGCATATGTAAGAGTTACCGGAGATTTGCTTCTGTCGAAAATCGGCGTTCCGATTTCTTTTTCAAGCGCTTTTATGCTTTGGCTTAAAGATGGTTGTGCCACATAAAGCTTCTGCGCCGCCTTTGAAAAGCTTCCCTGCTCTGCAATTTCTATAACGTAATTGAGTGTATTCCAGTTCACAACCATCCCTCCTCTCTTTATTATAGGCAGTAATTAGCAGCTATTCAATAGGCAAATCCTATCAATTTTATCATTTTTCTTATATTTTACATTATAATAATACAGTGATATTATTAAATCAACAAATAAAACACTTCGAAAGGAGAGGCAGTTATGAAAAACCTATCCACCGCCGTTAACACAAACAAGAAAGACAGCATCACCTATTCCCGCTTGCATATTGGTGACTATCTGCTGCCTGCCGACTTTGAGGAAAGAGTAATTCCTCCGTTTAAAGTAAGATACATAACTCTTGGCTGCTGCGAATAATATTTACATCCTCCTTAAAACACCCGGACTCGACTTATAAAGGGTAAACGAATGCCCCGAAACCTTATAACGGTTTCGGGGCATTCAGCTTATCAGTAAAGGAATTTTATAAATTTGGCGACAAATCTGCCGCGTTTATTCTGCAGGCTATCAACCCTTTTAAAAATGCGCTTTGTTTCATCTCCGACCTTATCTCTTTCAAGATCAGTGACGGCACTGTTGCTGAAGGCCGCCTTCATAAAGATGATGGTCGAAACACCAAAATCGGCGGCAGCTTCTGCGCCCCATTTATCTTCGATAAGGAAAACAAGTGCCTCAGCAGAGTTCACCTTATCGGCTATACCGCAGTAATCAAGCAACTCGCGCATATAGAACATCATTGCACAAACCGCTTTGTTGTTGTCTTCCGCTTCGCAGGCTGCCTTTCTCGCATCCAACGCTTTTTTGCGGCGGAAATACCAGAGTGCAAGCATCAGCGCAATTATAACAAGCAATATAGCCAATCTTATAACGACAGAAGCCGTCTGCTGCTCATCCTCGTCATCATCCTTATGACGGTCGCGGTCAAATTCCGGCGGCTCTTCTTCGCCGCTGGGATCGGAAGGCTGCTGATACATGGGAGGAGCACTTACACCGTTCATAATATCGATATAAGGCGGAGTAGTCTCAAATGGTATCCAGCCGATTCCATCGTGATAATACTCGGTCCAAGCGTGGGCTACGTCATCGGCAAGTCTTATCTTGCCGTCTTCGTTAGATTCCGCTTCGTCAGGGGTAATTACATATCCCTCGACATATCTTGCCGGTATTCCGTAATGGCGCAGCATGAGCGTTGCAACAGTTGCGTAGTGAGGAGCATATCCCTCCTGCAGACCTCTTACAACATATTCCAAAAAGCTGCCTTCGCCATCAAAAACTTTGACATCTTCTTCATATTCAAGCTGGCGGCCAAGCACCAATAATATGTTTTGTTTTGCCGTATCATAGGGCATGTGGGTATATGCTTCTTCCGTCGGCTGCCCAATATACTTTTCAAGC
>JAFQAX010000028.1 GCA_017399785.1 Oscillospiraceae bacterium
AAGTGTGTCGATGACCACCGTGTTCATCTTAAGTTCGGCGGCGTTTTCAAGAGATTTATCTATATTGCCCTTAAGCTTTTCGGCGTCATCGGTAAACGAAAAATCTCGTCCCGGCTTTATCATTACGGCGCGCAGCTCCTCGGGCGGCTGCTTCTTTTCGACAATAACTTCGGGCTGTTCGGGGTCGTTATTTTTGGAAGAGGAAACGCTCGCCTTTTGCGGATCGGAAAAATCGGGCAGCGATATGTCACTGCCGTAGAGTACGGCAACAACACCGGTGATGACGGTTGTTATCACCAGTGCTGCTGCGAAGACGACCGCAAGCGCTTTTTTATTCGCTTTTCTGATCCTTTTTGTCTTTCTGGGCAAAGTTTTTTACCTCTTTCGGTTTTCTGTCTTTTTTAGAAAAGTTCTTTCAGGCTCTTTATCTCCTTGGAGATATACCATGCGGCGTTACCCGCAGGATTAAACAGCGAATCGTAGCGGTAGAGCGCAAATCCCGCATAGGAGGATTTGTTTCTCGCCGATTCCACCATGCGGCTGAGCATATCGGCATTATTTACCCATTCGCTTTTGCCGCTGCCGGCATAACTGTCGGCAGTTCCGCATTTATATGCCGCCAATCCTACGTAAAGGTCGGTGTCATATTTTTTTGCAAGATCGTGCCAGTAGTTGAGCGTCGATTTATAAGGAGCCGTTTCGTTCTGGAATCCGTAATAGATCTGCGGGCAGATGTAATCCACCCAGCCGTTTTTAAGCCAGCTTTCGGTGTGGGCAAACTGACCGTCGTAGTTTATATCGTCACGCGCCTGCGGACTTATTCCGAAAGCAATCGAGCTGTCGGCGTTTTTGATGGCAGTGTAGACCTGCTGTATAAGCTTGTCGACATTCTGTCGGCGCCAATCTGCCTGCGAAAGCGTTCCGCCCGAATTTCGGTAGCTGTTGTAATAATATTTATCGAACGACAGGTCGGTGGTAGGATAGAAATAATCGTCAAAGTGGATGCCGTCGATGTCGTAATTTTCGATAAGCTCGATAACGCCCTTAGTTATCAGATTTCTGGCATCGCTGCTGGCGGGATTATAGAAAATTCCGCCGTTATACTGGATAGCCAAACCGCTGCCCGCTCTCACTGCCTTGACAGCGGGGTTGGAGGAGGCAAGCTCTCGGTCGGAGCCGATAGCTCGAACGCGATAGGGGTTTATCCACGCCTCTACCCTGAGGTCGTAGTCGTCAGCCAGCTCTATCATTATCTCGAGCGGGTCGAAGCCTGGGTCCTTTCCCTCGACATCGGTGATGACATAGCTGTAGGGGAATATATCGGAATCATAGAGCGCATCGCCAAATGGGCGCACCTGAATGTAGACGGTGTTAAGCCCCATCGATGATATCTTGTCAAACGCCCTGTCTATATTATAAGTAAAATTGCTCTTGCTCTGGTTTTGCAGCAGCGAATAGAAATCAAGATAGGAGATCCAAACGGCACGCACTTCATCTGGCATATCGGCTTTATTCTTTGCCGCCTGCGCCCTTGCTGCCGCTTCGGCAGCTTCGGCTTCCGCCTTAGCTTTTGCTTCGGCCTCTGCCTTGGCCTTTGCTTCGGCCTCTGCCTTGGCCTTTGCTTCAGCTTCCGCCTTTGCCTTTGCTTCAGCTTCCGCCTTGGCTTTTGCTTCGGCTTCTGCTTTGGCTTTTGCTTCAGCTTCCGCTTTGGCTTTTGCTTCGGCTTCCGCTTTGGCTTTTGCTTCAGCTTCCGCTTTGGCCTTTGCTTCAGCTTCTGCTTTGGCCTTTGCCTCTTCATCTATAACAGGCAGCGGCTGGTCTGCCGGAGGGAATTCGCCCTTCGACGCAATCGGCTTTTTGCTGCTGTGACTGTTGATATTCTGGGCAGGTGCTGAAGCGATTTGTATCTTTCGGGTTTCGGAAATGACATTGGAACAACCAACGCAAAAAAGCAACGAAACCGTCATCACAATCGCCATGAAAATTCTGATTTTATACCGCATCTTTTTCCTCACAATTTTAAACCGGCGCTGCTTTGCTTCTCCCGTCCCGAAAAGCTGCAGCATATAAAACAGTACGATATAATAACAATTTATTTTACCGCGTATTGCCAAAAGGGTCAAGTATCGACAGCTGATAATGGTGTGAAATCGAATTTGTCGCCAGCATTTACCCTATTTAAACACGGATCTTCAAATTGAATATATCGGTAAAAACTCTTCAAAATAACAGTGCTTTTTCCATGGTAATTTACTGCCCGATTTTTTCGCTTTTTCTTGACCAAATCCTTCCAGCGCATTATGATATTATCATAGTAACTACCATTTATCGGCGGGAGGGTAAACTCATGTTCTTTATCGGAGTTTTCGGCACAAATTTCAAAGTTGAGCAATCGGGCTATGCCAACGCAGGCAGCTGCCCCTGCTGCCACAGCGACAAGCCGCTGCACGTTGCCCGCCGATACAACTATTTCCACGCATTTTTCATCCCGCTTTTTAAGTTCGGCTCGCACTATTTTGCAACCTGTCCCAACTGCGCCAGCGTTTTTGAAGCTGCCGATACCCTCGGTCAGCGCGCTGCAAAGGAAGGTATCGCAAATGCACTGCCGGGTGAGATAAAACTTTTGCAAAATAACTATCGCCGAAGCTGCCCCAACTGCGGCAAGGTGCTCGATTCCGACGATAAATTCTGCAGCAGCTGCGGAACGGCGGTCTAAGATTTTAAAGCAGGCTCTTTTTCAGGAGTCTGCTTTTTACAATTTCTATTTTCCCGATTTGGTAAATATGCCGTTTATATTTCTTTGACATCGGTTGACTGATGGCGTAAAATAATATGGTATAAAAAATCCCCGAAGAGCTTTACGGAGGTCATTATGAAAGACGGTTTTGTTCGCGCCGCTGCGGCAGCACCCAGACTTCGCGTTGCCGACTGCGCCTTTAACACAAAAAAGATAATCGAAACCATTCAGGCCGCAAACGAGCTTGATGTAAAACTGCTGGTTTTCCCCGAGCTTTCGGTAACTGCCGCCACCTGCGGCGATCTTTTCGGTCAGCCCTCGCTTATTTCAGCGGCGGCCGCTTCGCTCGGCGAGATAGTTAAGGCTTCTATCGGCAGCGACACCGTTATCGCGGTCGGCGCGCCGCTTTTGCTGCGCCAGAAGCTTTATAACTGCGCCGTTATGCTGCAAAACGGCAGGATTTTGGGCGTTGTTCCCAAGGACTGCGCCGCTGACCGCAATTTTGCGCCCGCTCCCGAGGAGAATTTTGAGATAACTCTTTGCGGACAGAGCGCTCTGTTCGGAACAAAGCTGCTGTTCTGCTGTGAAGATATGCGCGAATTCTGCTTTGCTGCCGAACTTGGTGAAGAGCTTTGGGCTGCCGACCAGCCCGCTGTTTCCCACGCATTCGCGGGTGCATCGGTCATCATAAACCTTGCCGCCGATTTTGACACCGCAGGCAAGGCTGCTTTCCGACGCAATATGGCGGCTGCCGCTTCCTCCCGTCTGGTTTGCGGATATGTTTACGCTAATGCAGGTCACGGCGAATCGACCACCGACCTTGTTTTCTCGGGTCAGCGATTCATCTATGAAAACGGCTTACAGCTTAATGAGGCTGCACCCTTCTCTTCCGACGAGCTTTGCTATTCTGAACTTGACCTTTCGCTTATCTGCAGCGAGCGCCGCCGCAAAAACAGCTTTGCAAACGGCAGCTGCGACGGTTATGACACCGTATCCTTCTCTCTTTCTTCCTCCGAAACCGCTCTTTCGAGAAAATATGCCGCGCTGCCCTTTGTTCCCGAGGACGAAAAGCTTCGCGCTGAGCGCTGCGAGGAGATACTTTCGATGCAGGCCTACGGTCTTGCAAAGCGAGTTGAACACTCCCGCGCAAAGGCGCTGGTAATCGGACTTTCGGGCGGACTTGATTCCACCCTTGCTATTCTTATCTGCGTCCGCGCACTTAAGATACTCGGACGCCCCATGACCGACATCGCAGCCATCACCATGCCCTGTTTCGGCACCACCGCCCGCACCCGAGGAAATGCCGAGATACTCGCCGAGCGCATCGGCGCAAGACTGCGCACCATCGACATTGCAAACGCCGTTAAGGTTCATTTCGAGGACATCGGTCACTCGGCCGACAATTTTAACGTCGTATTTGAAAACGCACAGGCACGTGAGCGCACCCAGATTCTGATGGATGCAGCCAATCAGGAGGGCGGTCTGGTAATCGGCACCGGCGACCTTTCGGAGCTGGCACTCGGCTGGGCGACCTATAACGGCGACCACATGTCTATGTACGGCGTAAACGGCTCTGTTCCCAAAACGCTTATCCGCTATCTGGTCAGATTTGAAGCCGAAAACACCAATGATCAGCAGCTGCGCGAGGTACTGCTCGACGTTCTCGATACCCCTGTATCGCCCGAGCTGCTGCCCGCCAAGGATGGCGAGATTGCGCAGAAGACTGAGGACCTCGTCGGACCCTATGAGCTGCACGACTTCTTCCTTTACTACGCTATCCGCTGCCGTTTTACTCCAGCAAAGATTTTGCGCATCGCGGAAACCACTTTTGAAGGAAGCTATGACCGCACAACGCTGCTTAAATGGCTGGAAAACTTCTACCGCCGCTTCTTCTCGCAGCAGTTTAAGCGCTCCTGCCTGCCGGACGGACCCAAGGTCGGCTCGCTCACCCTTTCGCCCCGCGGTGACTGGAGCATGCCTTCCGACGGCTGCTCCGACCTGTGGCTTGCCGAGGTCAAGGCGCTTTATTAAAAATCAACACATTAAAAACGGCACGGAGAGCTCCGTGCCGTTTTGATTTGCGGTTTTATTTTTCACACAGATAGAACTATACTGGTCATATCCCCTCTATCGCCGGGATGCAAAGCTCTCTTGCCGCACGAACGGGATTAGACACCGGGCGCAGACTGCCGTCCATTTCAACCACAAAGAAATCTATATGGGTAAACTTATTCCAGATATCTGCCGTTACCGAATCGCCTCGGCAGGGTATGCCGGTGAGCATCGTCGCCACTTTATTGCTTTTGATATATTTGATTATAGATTTTGCAACGTCTTCTGAATAAAGCAGCACCATCTCGGCGCCGTTTTCTCTTGAAATCGAAAACAGATATTCCATTGAGTCGGGATCGCTGCGGCGGCCGGGATCTACAACGCTGATTACTGTAAGCTGGCTGCCCGAAAGGTCAGAAAGCATTTTTCCGGCGCGGATTATTCTGTCGCATCGGCGCTGATCGGTAACGCATACCACCGTTTTTGCAGCGGTTTCACATTCCGTTTTAGCCACTTTAAACACCTCCGTCAATAATTGGGTTCTGCCACTAT
>JAFQAX010000029.1 GCA_017399785.1 Oscillospiraceae bacterium
GCCTATGCCGAGATATTCGCCGCAGCGCCAGTAGCCGAGATTGTGTTTGCCTCTGGCGTCGGCATTTTTGGCGAAATTGGATATCTCATATTGTTCAAACCCAAGCTCGGCGCATTTTTGCTGCATCGCCTGATAACAGTCGGCAGCAAAATCGCCGTCGGGGTCGGGATAACGCCCCCAAAAAGCGGTGCCCTGCTCGACTTTCAAAATATAGGCCGAAAGGTGGTCTATCGGCAGCTCTGCAAGCTGTTCGATGGAATTTTGGATATCAAACAGCGTCTGACTTGGCAGCGCCAGCATTAAATCGGCGGAGATGTGTTCAAATCCCGCCTTTTTTGCCGCAAGGATGGCGGCTTTAGCCTGCTCGGCGGAATGCTTTCTGCCGAGGATTTTGAGAAGTCTGTCATCCAGCGACTGCACACCGAACGAGATGCGGTCAAAGCCGCCTTGCCTTAATGCGCAAAGCAGCTCATCTGTTGCGGTGCAGGGGTTTACCTCAACGGTGGTCTCAAGCTGGTTTTTGCCAAACCGCTCCTTTGCCGCATTCAGAATGCGGCAAAGACGCTCGGCGCCCATTATCGAGGGGGTGCCGCCGCCGAAATAAACCGTTTCGGCCTCAAAATCGTGAGGATATTTTGCGATAGCGTTTATCACCGCTTCGGTATAGCGGTCAAGCTGCCGCTCGCTTCCCTTTTTGGAATAAAAGCTGCAGTAGGGGCATTTTCCGTCGCAAAAGGGGATGTGGATATAAAGTCCTGCTTTTTTCATCATTCGTCAAGCTTGAGGACCGACATAAACGCTTCCTGCGGAACCTCGATGGTGCCGAACTGGCGCATGCGCTTTTTGCCTTCCTTCTGCTTTTCAAGCAGCTTTTTCTTTCGGGTGATGTCGCCGCCGTAGCACTTGGCAAGAACGTCCTTGCGGACCGCCTTTACAGTTTCGCGGGCGATTATCTTGCCGCCTACTGCGCCCTGAATGGGCACTTCGAACAGCTGTCTCGGGATGTTTTCCTTTAACTTTTCGCACATCTTTCTCGCTCTGGGATATGCTCCGTCGGCGTGAACGATAAAGGAAAGAGCATCGACCATTTCGCCGTTGAGCAGTATATCCAGCTTGACCAGCTTGGAAGGCTCGTAGCCTGCGGGCTCATAGTCGAAAGAAGCGTAACCACGGGTGCGGGATTTAAGAGCATCGAAAAAGTCGTAGATAACTTCGTTTAAGGGCAGGCGGTAGTGCAGCTCGGCACGGTCGGCATCGAGATACTTGGTGTCCATATAGACGCCGCGGCGGTTTTGGCAAAGCTCCATAATGCTGCCGATGTAGGAAACGGGGGTGAAGATGCTCGCCTTGATATAAGGCTCTTCCGCCGATTCGATTACCGAGGGGTCGGGATAGTTGGTGGGGTTGTCTATTCTCAGTCTGGTGCCGTCGGTGAGATTAAGATAGTAAACAACCGAAGGCGCAGTGGTGATGAGGTCGAGGTTATATTCTCGCTCAAGTCGCTCCTGGATTATTTCACGGTGCAGCAAACCGAGGAAGCCGCAGCGGAAACCGAATCCCAGCGCAAGCGAGGTCTCCGGCTCGAAGGAGAGGGAGGCGTCGTTGAGCTGCAGCTTTTCAAGCGCGTCACGCAGGTCGGGATATTTAGCGCCGTCGGCGGGGTAGATGCCGCAGAATACCATCGGGTTTACCTTGCGGTAACCGGGCAGCGGCTCTGCACAGGGATTGTCCACGCCGGTAACGGTATCGCCTACACGGGTATCCTTAACGGTTTTGATAGAAGCGGTGATGTAACCTACCTCGCCTGCCGAAAGTCCATCGGTGGGGATGAGGTTTACAGCGCCCATAACGCCGCATTCAACTATCTGGAACTGGGCGCCGGTAGCCATCATCTTTATCTTCATGCCGGGGGTTATGCGGCCTTCCTTTACACGCACATAAACGATAACGCCCTTATAGCTGTCATAGTAGCTGTCGAAGATAAGCGCCTGCAGCGGAGCTTCGGGGTTGCCCTTGGGGGCGGGGATGTCGGAAACGATGCGCTCGAGAACTTCCTCGATGTTGAGGCCCTGCTTTGCCGAGATGCGGGGAGCATCCATTGCGGGCAGACCGATGATGTCCTCGATCTCATGGCAAACTCGCTCGGGGTCTGCGGCGGGCAGGTCGATCTTGTTGACAACAGGGGTGACTTCAAGGTCGTGCTCGATAGCAAGATAGGTGTTGGCAAGGGTCTGCGCCTCAATCCCCTGCGAAGCATCGACGACCAGAACAGCGCCTTCGCAGGCGGCAAGCGAGCGGGACACCTCATAGTTAAAGTCGACGTGTCCGGGGGTGTCGATGAGGTTAAAGGCATAGGTTTTGCCGTCGTTTGCATTGTAATCAAGGCGAACGGCGCGCGATTTTATGGTGATGCCGCGCTCACGCTCGATATCCATGTTATCGAGCAGCTGATCCGACATATCACGCAGTGCGACCGTATTGGTCTTTTCAAGAATACGGTCGGCAAGGGTGGATTTGCCGTGGTCAATATGGGCGATTATGCAGAAGTTTCGGATAAGCTTCTGTTTTTCGGTCATGTGGCGTTCCCTCCGAATAAATGTTTAAATACCGCCGTAAAAGCGGGGTAGTAAATACAAGATATAATAGAATATTATACAACAAAAATCAGGATAAACGCAACGAAAACAGCATAGAAAGGCGAATTTCTTGGTACAAAAAGCAACTTTAACAGAAATATTGCAACTATTAGAAAAAATGAATGATTTTCTTGCAAATTTATGCTTGCAATAAACTTTTGGGTCATATATAATGTAGGCGGAAAAGTGAGCACACTTATATTTAATGCACCGTATCAGCCGGTCAGGAGGTATTTTAATGAGAGGCGTACATACCTTTGTAAACGACCTTAGAAGAAATGTATTCACCGAAATTGCCCGCCTTGCATATGAGGGCGGCGACTATGCGCACAAGATCTCCAAGCTTCCCTACAAGATCATCCCCGGTGAGGTTGCCGCAAACCGCACCAACGTTTTTGTAGAGCGCGCTATCGTATCCGAAAGACTCCGCCTTGCAATCGGACTTCCCCTTCGTCCCGTTGCAGAGCACGCACCCTTAAGCGAGGGCATCGAAGAGAGCGCCATCGCAGAAAAGTACTACGATCCGCCCCTTATCAACATCATCAGCTTTGCCTGCAACGCCTGCCCCACCAAGCAGGTTAAGATCACCGAATCCTGCCAGGGTTGTCTTGCCCGTCCCTGCCGTGAGGTTTGCCCCAAGGGCGCTATCTCCATCGGCACCGATGGCCGCAGCATTATCGATCAGGAAAAGTGCATCAAGTGCGGAAAGTGCATCGAGCAGTGCGCATACAACGCCATCATCAAGATCGAGCGTCCCTGCGCAGCAGCCTGCGGTATGGATGCTATCGAAAGCGATGAGTATGGCCGCGCTAAGATCAACTATGACAAGTGCGTAAGCTGCGGACAGTGCCTTGTTAACTGCCCCTTCTCCGCAATTGCAGATAAGAGCCAGATATTCCAGCTCATCCACTCCATCAAGAAGGGCGACGAGGTCATCGCAGCCGTTGCACCCGCATTCGTTGGTCAGTTCGGCGATGACGTTACCCCCGAAAAGATGATGGCCGCAATGAAGAAGCTCGGCTTTGCCGACATGGTTGACGTATCCATCGGCGCCGACCTCTGCACCATCGAAGAGGCACATGACTTCCTCGACAGCGTTCCCGCAAAGCAGCCCTTTATGGCAACTTCCTGCTGCCCCGCATGGAGCGTAATGGCAAAGAAGCTGTTCCCCGATTTCGCACCCTATATCTCGATGGCGCTTACCCCCATGGTAATCACCGCCAGAATGATAAAGAAGCAGAAGCCCAACTGCAAGGTCGTATTTATCGGACCGTGCGCAGCTAAAAAGCTGGAGGCTTCCCGCCGCTCCATCCGCAGCGACGTTGACTTCGTTCTCACCTTTGAGGAACTTCAGGGTATGTTCGACGCCAAGGAAGTTGACTTTGCTACCATCGAGCCGATGGAGTGCGAGAGCTTTAAGCAGTCGACCGGCGCGGGCCGCGGATTTGCAGTTTCCGGCGGTGTAGCAGGTGCTGTTACTCATGCTATCAAGGCTATGAATCCCGATCTCGAAGTTCTCACCGACTATGCAGACGGTCTCACCGAGTGCCGCAAGATGCTCACCCTTGCCAAGGTCGGCAAGAGAAACGGTTATCTGCTGGAGGGCATGGCTTGTCCCGGCGGCTGTGTAGCAGGCGCAGGCACCATCAACGCACCTCACAAGAGCGCCGCAAAGATCACTCGTTATCAGCTTGAGGCAACCGAGCACAATTCCATCAATACCCCCTTTGCACACATGCTGCACGAGGTTGAGGAATAATCCACATAATTTCAAAAGGAACGCATCGTTGGTGCGTTCCTTTTTTATTTGCTTTGTCTCATGATGACACAACAATTTTCAAAATCAAAAAGCTGACGTTTTCTGTTGCGGCAATTTAAATTAGGTGTATAATGATAAACAGGATACTCTTGAAATAAGGAGGATGACCTATGAAAAAAGACCTCTCCGCGCTGCAAAACGGCAGCGATATAAGAGGAGTTGCGATGGCACTTGAAAATGGTGCTGCCGTAAACTTTTCTGCCGATGAGGCGAGCCGAATCGCCCGCGCTTTTGTAAACTATCTGGCACAAAAGGTGAATAAGCCCGCCGATCAGCTTAAAATCGGCGTAGGACACGATTCCCGCCTTACCGCCGATATGATATCCAAAGCTGTGCTTGGCGGAATAGCCGCCGAGGGCGCAAAGGGATATTACTGCGGACTTGCTTCCACCCCTTCGATGTTCTGCTCAACCATCTATCCCGAGACCGATTTTGACGGTTCGGTGATGATAACCGCAAGCCATCTGCCCAAGGAGCGCAACGGACTTAAATTCTTTGATAAGACGGGCGGATTTGATAAGCCCGATATCAAGGCGATACTTAAGTCGGCAGGAGAAATCGAACCCGCCGACAGCGCCGCCGAGGTTGAAAAGTTCGACCTCATCAGCCTTTATTCGGCTGATCTCTGCGGAAAGATAAAGGCCGCCGTTGCTGCCGAGGATTTTGACCATCCCTTAAAGGGACTGCATGTAGTTGTCGATGCCGGCAACGGAGCGGGCGGATTCTTTGTTGAAAAGGTGCTCAAACCCTTGGGCGCCGATACCGCAGGCAGCAGCTTCCTTGAGCCTGACGGCAGCTTCCCCAACCACATCCCCAACCCCGAGGATAAAACCGCTATGGCAGCCATCAAAAAGGCTGTTCTTGAAAGCGGCGCCGACCTCGGCATAATTTTTGATACCGACGTTGACAGAATGTCGGCGGTACTGCCCGATGGCAGCGAGGTAAACCGTGATGCCATCATCGCCATGATGGCTGCCGTGCTTGCCGATGACAACCCCGGCAGCACCATCGTTACCGATTCGGTCACCTCCGACCGCCTCACCCGCTTCCTCGAGGGTGAGCTTGGACTTAAGCACCACCGTTTCAAACGAGGCTATAAAAACGTCATCAACGAGGCTATCCGCCTCAACGCCGAGGGCATCAGCTGTCCTCTCGCCATCGAGACCTCCGGTCACGGCGCGATGAAGGAAAACTATTTCCTCGATGACGGTGCCTATATGGCGGTCAAGCTGCTCATCGCTGCGGCAACCGCCGCAAAGCAGGGCAAAAAGGTTGGTGCACTCATCGAAAAGCTGGAGCCTTCGGTAGAAGACTGCGAGCGCCGCATCAAAATAGCCGGCGAAAACTTTGCCGATATCGGCAAGCAGGCATTGGCGCTGTTTGAATCCCGCGCAAAGGAAGCAGGCTATACCGTCGTTCCCAATTCCTTCGAGGGTGTCAGACTTTCCTTTAACGACGGCTGGGCGCTGCTTAGAATGAGCCTGCACGACCCGCTGCTGCCGCTCAATGTCGAGGCGGATAAGGTGGGCGGATGCGCCGAACTGCTCGGAAGAGTGGCAAAACTGCTCGAAGGCATAGAAGGTCTTGACCTTGGCGTTTTAAAACTGTAAACTGTTTTTGGATAAATAATTGAAAGGAAGTTTTACTATGCAGCTCGATCGTATAAAAGAACTGTCTGCCATTGCTGCCAAGGCTCGCCTTGCAGGTGTATCGATGGTATATGGCTGTGCTTCCGGTCATCCCGGCGGCTCGCTCTCTTCGATGGATATCCTAACCATGCTTTATTTTGAAAAGATGAATATAGACCCCGCCAATCCCAAGATGGCTGACCGTGACCGCTTTGTTCTCTCCAAGGGACATTGCACCCCCGCGCTCTACCCCATCCTTGCGCTTCGCGGCTTCTTCCCCGAAGAGGAACTTAAGATGTTCCGCTCTATCGACGGACATATGTCCGGCCACGCCGAAATGAACCACGTTAAGGGCGTTGATATGTCCACCGGTTCGCTCGGTCAGGGACTTTCCGCCGCTGTTGGCATGGCTCTCGCTTCCAAGATGGACGGCAAGACCAACCGCGTTTACGCCCTGATGGGCGACGGCGAGATCGCCGAGGGCCAGATCTGGGAGGCTGCAATGTCGGCTGCCAAGTATAACCTCGACAACCTCTGCGGCATCGTTGATGTAAACGGACTGCAGATCGACGGCGCAACCAAGGACGTAATGCCCTCCGAGCCGCTTGATAAGAAGTGGGAAGCTTTCGGCTGGAATGTTATCAAGGCCGACGGCCACGATTTTGAATCGCTGGATAAGGCATTTGACGAAGCTGCCGCATGCAAGGGCAAGCCCAGCGTAATTCTTGCCAAGACTGTAAAGGGCAAGGGCGTTTCCTTCATGGAAAACAACGCAGGCTGGCACGGCAAGGCTCCCAACGCAGAGCAGTTTGAGCAGGCAAAGGCCGAGCTCGAAGCCGTTATCAAGGAAATGGAGGGTTAAAAGATGGGCGAAGTAATTGCTACCCGCGCCGCATACGGAAAGGCGCTTGTAAAATATGCAGAGCAGTATCCCGAACTGGTAGTTCTTGATGCCGATCTTTCCGGCTCTACCATGACCAAGGATTTCTCCAAGGCATGCCCCGAAAGATTTTTCAACATGGGCATCGCCGAAGCTAACATGGCAGGCGTAGCTGCAGGTCTTGCAGCTGCAGGCAAAAAGCCCTTTATCAACTCTTTCGCAATGTTCTCCTCCGGCAGAGCATGGGAGCAGGTAAGAAACTCCATCTGCTATCCCGGACTTAACGTAAAGGTCATCGGCTCTCACGGCGGACTTTCGGTAGGCGAAGAC
Source organism: Oscillospiraceae bacterium (assembly GCA_017399785.1). Taxonomy (GTDB): domain Bacteria; phylum Bacillota; class Clostridia; order Oscillospirales; family Ruminococcaceae; genus Yanshouia. The sequence continues at coordinate 7,294 of JAFQAX010000029.1, forward strand.
GGCGCTACCCACCAGTGCATCGAAGACCTTGCGCTGATGCGCGTTATCCCCGGCATGACCGTTCTCTGCCCCTGTGACGGATACGAGATGGAGCTGGCTGTTAAGGCGCTGCTCGATTACGAGGGTCCCGCTTATATGCGTCTTGGCAGACTTGCTGTTGAAACTGTTACCGACGCCATCGAAGGCTACAGCTTTGAGATCGGCAAGGGCGTTGTACTTAAAGACGGTACCGACGTTACCATCATCGCTGTCGGCATGATGGTTCAGGAGGCCCTTAAGGCTGCCGAGCTGCTCGCTGCTGAGGGTATCTCCGCAAGAGTTATCAATATGCACACCATCAAGCCGCTTGATACCGAGCTGGTACTCAAGGCTGCTGCCGAGACCGGCGCTATCGTTACCTCCGAAGAGGCTAACATCATCAACGGACTCGGTTCCGCTGTTGCAGAGGTCGTAGCAGAAAACTGCCCCGTTCCCGTTGTACGCCACGGCGTAAACGACGAGTTCGGCCGCTCCGGTAAGGCAAATCTGGTGCTCAAAGCATTCGGCCTCACCGCTGAGGTAATCGCGGAGAAGGCAAAGCTTGCCATCTCCAAGAAGAAATAATTCAAGCAAAGATAAAACCGTCGCCAAGTTAAATTTCGTTAGGCTAAATGACGGGGGAATAGTGTGAAAGGGGGGCGGTGAGCCCCCACTTTCGCATCGAGCCGCAGTTTGTGCGGCGGATAACCCCGCCGCAGCGGGAGAGAGCTTGGCAAAAAGTTTTTTGACAAGCTTATCGGCGCCGTTTTTGCGGCGCCGATATTTGCAAGGTGAAAAATGGATTTAGATAAGCTTTTACAGCAGGTCATTGCCGAGGCAAGGGCGTTGGGGATACCTGTATCAAAAAACATCTCCTCAAAAGTTATAATAAACAGCCGTGCCAAGACCCGTTTTGGCTGCTGCCGCAAGACGGCGGAAGGATTTGTCATCGAAATTTCCGACAGAGTCGCCGCTGCAGGCGAAAAAGCCTGCCGAGAGGTGCTGGCGCATGAGGTATTGCACAGCTGCTACGGCTGTATGAGCCATGGCGTCAGGTGGAAAAGCTACGCTGACAAGATGAATGCGGCTTACGGATATGAAATTTCCCGCGCCAAAAAGGGGGAGCAGCTGGGTGTTGAAGCGGCGTATACGCCGAAATACCGACTGCGCTGCCAAAGCTGCGGCGCAGTTTTCGAGCGCATGAGAAAAAGCGCGATAATCAAAAATTATAGACGCTACCGCTGCCGCTGCGGCGGAAAGCTGGAGCTGATGGATAAAGAATGACCCACACGGGAAGCGGTCCTGTGTGGGTCATTTATTTATTCCCGGGGAAGAGATGTTCGTTTGTCTGTCAACCCCAATACATAATCAGCCGAAACATTTAGTTCCTTGCACAATTTAATTATTTGCGATGTGCTTAATTCCCTCATACCATTTTCATACAAGCTCCATTGCTGTTGTGATGTGTTTAATATTTCAGCTATCTGCTTTTGATTGTAATTATAGTCTTTTCTTAGGCGTTTTAATGCATCATTGTAATTCATTTTTGTCACCTCTGTACAATCTTACAATACATTCGATTAAATGTATTGACTATACGTTCAAATGCATGTATACTTACATTTAAACGAATGTACATGCCGGCGGCATACGATTAAAAGGAGGAATACAATGCTGGAAAAACCGAACTTCAGCGCCATGATAAATGGGATAAAAACCGCCCAAGAGCTTGCACAAAGCAAAAAAGAATCGGAGGATTGGAGCGGACTTGTAAATGACAGCCAAGCGGTGATAAATCTTTCGTATGATTTGATAGAAAGCTTGAAGCAGCTAAATGCAGCCGAGTGGCAAACCGCTATGGATGCCGCCTATGACGCGGTTTACAATATAGCGTTTGCCCTGCATATGGAAAATGATAATGAGGCGGCTTCAAAAATATTGTCTTTGATAACGGCGGGGAAGGTAGAATGTGATTTTCTTGAGGATGGGCGCTGCCGGTTGGAAAACCTGAAAAATCAGCTTAAAAGATAAAAAAGCCTCTCCCGTGGGGAGAGGCATTTCGGCATAAATATCAGTTGATGGTAAGCATTACGTCGCCGGTGTTAACGGTGCCGCCTTCGGAAACGTTTACCGATGTAACGGTGCCGTCGCAGGGAGC
>JAFQAX010000030.1 GCA_017399785.1 Oscillospiraceae bacterium
GGATGCTGGCAAACGAAAGCTGAAAATGCAACAAAAAACGCTCCGCAGCTGCGGAGCGTTTTGCTTTTATCAGATGCCGAATGCTTTGGCGGGGTCAAAATATTTGCGCATAAAGCGGTCGTAGTTTTCGGAGTAGCTCTGGTTGGGGTCATTATGCATATTGTGCAGATATTCGTGCGCTTCGTAGTCGCTTTCGTAGGAGCGGCTGATGATATCACAGCCGATGTTGGAGCAGTGGTCGGCGATTCGCTCAAGGTTGGTAAGCAGCTCGAGGAAAACGATTCCGCTGTGGATGCTGCAAAGTCCCTTTTTAAGGCGCTCAATGTGTCCGTCACGCAGCAGCGATACGATTTCGTCGATGGTTTCTTCCAGCGGCTCGATGAGATTTGCCTTCTGAATGTTGTTCTCTGCGAATGCCTCGTTGGAGATCTGCATTATCTCGCCGACTGCCTGGAGCAGAACGTCCAGCTCGCCGGTGGCTTGCTCCGAGAAGGTGACGCTGTTCTGCGAAATTTCGATTGCCGATTCCATGATGTTGGTGCAATAGTCGCCGATTCGCTCATATTCCTTTGCGAGGCGCAGGTGGCTGGAGATAAGCTGGCTTTCGCTGTCGGAGGTGGGATTTTGAGAGAGAGCTACCAGATAGTTGGTAAGCTTGTCCTCCATCTTATCCAGCAGGTTTTCGGTGCTGTTGATGCGCTCGATGGTCTTGGGGTCATATCGGGCAACCAGCGAAAGGGTGTCGTAATAGCTCTGCTGGGAGTATTCGGCCATGGTGTTGAGCATGCGCTCGCTCTGGCTGAGGGCAAGTCCGGGGGAGATGAGCAGACGCTCTTCAAGGATATCGAGGATCTTTTCACGCTGCGATTCGCCGTCATCCTTGACGAGGGTGCAGGCAAGTTTTTCAAGGAATCCGGTAAAGGGGATGAAGAGGATGGTTACAACAAGGTTGAAAATTGTGTGAAAGTTTGCGATGGTGGTACGGGTAACGGCATCTTCCCAGAAGGCGGGAGCGCCGATGAAAGCCTTAAGGCTGTAAGCTATAACCATGAAAGCAGCGGTGCCGATAACGTTGAAGGAAAGATGAACGGCGGCGGCGCGTTTTGCGTTTTTGCTGGCGCCTACCGAGGAGATGATGGCGGTGATACAGGTGCCGATATTCTGACCCATGATTATCGGAAAAGCTGCCGAGAAGCGTATCGCTCCGGTGGAGGCAAGTGCCTGAAGGATACCGATGGAGGCCGAAGAGCTTTGAAGTATTGCGGTGATAAGCGCGCCCGCGACAACGCCGAGTATCGGGTTGGACATGGTCAGCAGTATTTCGGCAAACATGGGGGAATCCTTAAGGGGAGATACCGCGGCTTCCATCGAGAACATACCCGAGAACAGGATGCCGAAGCCGATGAGTATTTGGCCAAGTTCGCGGCGGCGTGCCTTGCTGGAGATCATAAAGAGCAGGATACCGATGAGAGCGGCGAGGGGGGCAAGGTTCTTGGGCTTGAAGAACATCAGCAGAAAGCTGTCGCCCTGAATATCGGAAAGACGGATGAGCTGCGCGGTGATGGTGGTACCGATGTTGGCGCCCATTATGACGCCGATGCCCTGACGAAGCTTGAGCATACCTGCGTTGATAAGACCGATTACGATTACGGTGGTCGCCGAGGAACTCTGGATTATTGCGGTGGTCACCGCGCCGAGAAGTATGCCGGAAAATACATTTCCGGTCATTTTTTCGAGCATTTTTTCCATTTTGCCGCCCGAAAGCTTTTCGAGGCCGTTGCCCATTATGGTCATGCCATAGAGGAACAGGGCTACGCCTCCTCCGAGAGAGATGATGTTCAGTATACTCATTGGTACACTCCTTTTTCTTTTTGTTCTTTATTTCTATTTTTATTACTACCAAAAATTGTTATCAAATTACGGCTACATTTTAACACACTGCAAGTCGATTTTACATATGGAATATTCAATAATAGTTTTTTAACCTGATTGCCATTTTATGATATAAAATGAGAAAAATAAATAGATTTTTAAAATTTTACATAAACTTTACGGCAGCACGGTAAAGCACTGCAAACCTGCATTGCAAAGCGGTATTTAATCAGTTTTGCATTGACTTGTGGCAGTAAAATGGGTACAATAAAAGTAATATTGCAAGGAGGATTCAACATGAAAGATATTAAAGCTGTTATAAACAAATATTTTGAGCAGATCGTCGCTTATCGCCGCCATCTGCATGAAAACCCCGAGCTTAGCCACGAGGAGAAGAATACCTCCGAGTTTATCGCTGCAAAGCTCAGAGAGATGGGCCTTGAGCCTAAGACCGGCGTTGGCGGCTATGGCGTTACCGCTGTTATCGAAGGTGCTGCCCCCGGAAAATGCGTAGGCCTCAGAGCTGACTTTGACGCTCTTCCCGTTAAGGAAGTTACCGGCCTTCCCTTTGCTTCCAAGAACGAAGGCGTTTCCCACGCTTGCGGACATGACGTACATACCGCTATGCTGCTCGGCGCTGCTCACGTTCTCATCGAGCTCAAGGATGAGTTCAAGGGCTGTGTAAAGCTTGTATTCCAGCCTGCAGAAGAAGACGTTCTCAACTGCGGTTCTGTTCCCATGATCGCTGACGGCGTTCTTGAAGATCCCAAGGTTGACGCTATGATAGGTCAGCACGTATGGCCCCAGTACACCACCGGCCAGGCTGCTATCAGAAACGGCGCTATGATGGCTTCTTCCGACAGATTCCACATCACCATCAAGGGCAAGGGCAGCCACGGCTCCGCTCCCGAAGACGGCGTTGACGCTATCGTTATCGCTTCCCACGTTATCGCAGCGCTGCAGACCATCGTTTCCAGAAAGGTAAGCCCCAGAGATGCGGCTGTTGTAACTATCGGCACCATCCACGGCGGCAGCAGATACAACGTAATCGCTGACGAAGTTAAGCTTGAAGGTACCAGCAGAAACCTCAACCCCGAGGTTAGAAACAAGATGCCCGGACGCATCACCGAGATCGCTGAAGGCGTTGCTAAGGCAATGGGCGGCGAGGCTGTTGTTGAATACTTCAAGGGTTATTCTCCCACCGTTAACGACCCCGGTATGTTCGACATCATCTACGGCGTTATGAAGGAAACTCTCGGTGAGAACGCTATCGTTCCCGAGATGTCTGCTCTCGGCGGAGAGGACTTCTCCTACTTCTGCGAGCGCATCCCCTGCGGATTCTTCTGGCTTGGCACCCGCAATCCCGAGCAGGAGTTCTTCCCCATCCACCACGGCGGCTTCAATGCTGATGAAAAGGCAATCCCCACCGGCATCGAGATCGCAGTTAAGTCTGCGCTTGCATTCCTTGCAAAGTAAGCTAAACATTTCTGCCCCGGACTTTCGTCCGGGGCTTTTTCTTTTTTGACCATAAAAAATCACCCTCAAAAGGTGATATAGTTAAGCTGAAAAAATCGGAGGACGAATTGCTCGTTCTCCGATTTGCTTTTTAGGAGGAAAACAGATGCAGACCAAAAGGAAAACCAAATCACAACTGAAGCGGCAGCGGGAAGAGATGGAGCAGCAGCTTACCGAGGAGCTTTTCAACATCGCCATGGGACGGGACAGCACCGACGGCGCGGTGGCGATAAAGGACAGACTGAAAGCGATGGAGATGCTGGTCGAATTTAAAAAAGGCGGCGAAAAAGCGGCAGATGTCGCTGCGGCACAGCCGGTGATAATCGTCGACGACATAACAAAAGAGGGTGGGCGTATCGGAAAAGGCGGAGCTTAAAAGACTTATCGCGCCTTCTTTTTTCGAGGCGCATCTGGCGGTGAAAGAGCGAAAATTCACCCACTTTTGGCTGCCGGGCGGAAGAGGCTCGGGCAAATCCTCCTTTGTAAGCATCGAACTCATCCTGAGCATAATGCGGGATGCAAAAAAAGGCGAGCATACCCACGCGCTGGCGGTGAGAAGATTTTCGGCAACGCTGCGTGAATCGGTATTTGCCCAGCTTTTGTGGGCGGTGCAGATGCTCGGCGTGAGAGAGCTTTGGGAAACAGCGGTTTCGCCATTCCCAAGGATGGTCTACCTTCCTACGGGACAGAGCATTTTGTTCAGGGGGCTGGATGACCCGTCAAAATTAAAATCGCTGAAAACCGAAAAGGGAAGCATCGCCTATCTCTGGGTGGAGGAGGCAAGCGAAGCCGAAAGCGCCGAAAAGCTGCGCAGTATTTTGCAGTCGGTAATGAGAGGCAACAGCCACTTCACCGCCTTTTACAGCTTTAATCCCCCGAAAGAGAAAAATCACTGGATAAATCTTGAGCTGGAGCAATCGGCACTGAGAGATGATACGGAGGTAATAAAAAGCGATTACCGCTCGGTCGATGAAAGCTGGCTGGGCGAAGGATTTTTGGCAGAGGCGGAGCACCTTAAAAAAGTTTCGCCCGAGCGATACCGACACGAATATCTGGGCGAGGCGATAGGCAGCGGAGCGGAGGTTTTTAAGAATGTGACGATCAGATGCATAGAAGATGACGAGATAAAACGCTTTGACAAAATCCGCCGCGGCATCGACTGGGGATATGCCGCCGATCCGTTTGCTTATAACGTCTGTCATCTGGATAGCGGCAGGCGCAGGCTTTACATATTTTTTGAGCTGCATAAAATCGGCATCTCCAACCGAGAGGCAGCACTGGAAGTGAAAAAGCAAGCGGGCAGCGGCAAAATCACCTGCGACAGTGCCGAGCCCAAAAGCATTGATGAATTTAAAAGCTATGCGCTGAGGGCATCGGGCGCTAAAAAGGGCCCCGATTCGGTCAGCTATGGCATAAAGTGGCTGGCGGGTCTGGATGAGATAATAATCGACCCCGAGCGCTGCCCATATACCGCAAAGGAATTTCGAAGCTATTGCCTTAAAGAAACAGACGGGGTGGTCAGCTCGGGATATCCCGACCGCGACAACCACCACATCGACGCAGTACGCTACGCCTGCGAGGAGGATATGTCCCGCCGAGGCGTAAGGATATAAAGAAAGGAAGTAAAATATGCCCGAACTGTTAAAACAACTTTTGAACAAAACAGAAAACGAACACCGAGAAAGAACCGCCGCCATCGAAACGGCAAGGCGTTATTACCGGAACAGCGGCAGCATCTGCCGCACAGGCGCCGCCGCGGTGGCAGAGGTAAACGGCTATCTGAGAAAGCTGGGCAAAAATCCGCTTAAAACAGCGGATAACCGAATCAGCACCAACTGGCACAGAATAATCACCGACCAGAAGGCGGGATACCTTTGCAGCTACCCGCCGCAGATCGACGTTGTGCAGTCTGCCGAAACGGCAAAGGAAGTAAACGATGCTCTCGGAGCGGAGTGGAGCCGCGTTTTAAAGCGCATCTGCATCGAAGCCGCCAACTGCGGAGTAGGCTGGCTGACCTACTGGTATGACAAGGGCAAGCCTTTTGAATTTTGGTATGTCCCCAGTGAGCAGATTAGAGCAGTCTACGATCCCGCATCAATAAAGCCCAAGCTTAAATACGTGATAAGAAGCTATTCGGCGGGCAAGCAGACCCGTCACGAGCTTTGGAGCGACAGCGACGTCGTATACTATGTCGGCGATATGGGCAGGATCGAGCCGGATATTTCGATGGGCGAAGGCGGCAGGGTAGAGCACAGCTATAAAACCCCACCATTTATCCCCTTTTATAACAACCAGGCGGCGGCGGGCGACCTCGCCATGTACCGCAGCATTATCGATGCGATAGACAAGCTGGTGTCGGGGTTTGCAAATGACATCGATGATATGCAGGAGATCATCTGGGTCATCAAGAATTATGCGGGAGAATTTTCGCAGACCGATTACGACGCAAACGGCAATCCCGTCACAAGAGAAATCGATCTGCTGCAGAAGCTCAAGACCCGAAAGCTGGTGAGCGTTGAGGGCGATGGCGGCATCGAAACGCTGAAAAGCGAGATCCCCTATGAGGCGAGAAAGGAATTTCTCGACATCCTTATGCGCCAGCTTTATATTTCCGCCATGGCGGTCGACCCTTTCCCACAGGCGATCGGTCAGGCAAGCGGCGTTTACATCGATTTCCTCTATTCGCTGCTGGAGCTTAAGGCGGGCATGACCGAAAATGAATTCAGACCCGCCGTAAACGAGCTTTGCCGTGCCATCATGCGCTGCAAGGGGCTGGAGGAGCACGACGTCGAACAGGTTTGGGTGAGAAACAAGCCGCGCGACGGAATGGAGATCGTCGATATGCTTTCCAAGACACCGGAAGGCGTAGTTTCCAAGGAAACGATGACCAAGACCCATCCGCTGACCGAAAACTGGCAGAGCGAACTGAAAAGACTGGAGCGTGAGATCTATAATGACTGATATTCAGCGATTAAAAGAGATTTTTGCGGGCGAGGCGATAAGCTTTGATGAGTTTTCGCAGCGATTAAACGACCGACCCGATATTCTGGGCGAATATGCAGACGCGCAGGATCTTGCGGCGGTGTCGGCAAAATTCGAGGCCGAAAAGGCGGCACGTGAAAAGGATGCCGCCGATTTTGCCAACGAGATGGCAGCGATGCGCCGTGACATGATGGTGGATATGGAACTGACCAAATCGGGGGCAAAAAACATTAAGGCGGTGCGTGCCCTTTTAAACGAAGAGGCAATTACACTGCAGGATGGCAGCCTTTGCGGTATCGAGCAGGAGATAGAGCGTATCGGTAAGGATTGTCCCTATCTTTTTGGCAGCCGTGCGGCGTGGTTTAACCCGCCAGCACCTAAGGCGGGAGCAGCGGCGGTGTCAGTAGACGAAAGCGAGCGCTGGCGCACCGAGGCAGGCTTGCCCGCTAAAAGATCCGGCGAAAAATAAAAAAGCCCTCCTCTCAGCGATGAGAGGAGGGAAAGGATCATTTGAACTGTTCGGCAAGGTGATCAAGCGAATACCATACGCGGATATTGTCCTGATAATCGGTAAGCGCTTTTCCGGCGGGGATGACAATGCTGCTGCCGTCGGAACGCTTGATGGTAAGGGTTATGGAGGGCTTTTCATGCAGCGCCTTCATTACCGAATTGGAAAGATAGGGACAGTTGCCGGCATCTACGACAACATTGCCGGAGTAAGTGGATATTTTGGTGACGGTTGGCTGCCAGAATTTTTCGATTTGGGAATAATCGGAGAAATCGGCAGAAGAAATATTATATCCCGTAAGATTATATTTAAAAGATGCAGCGTTGCTGGGCTGCTTTCCGTTTTCTACGGCGATTGCCTTTACGGTGCAGGAGTGGACGAGATCAAACGGTGCGGTGTAAAGTGTACTGTCAACGGTGGGGGTGCTGCCATCGGTGGTGTAATAGATCTTGGCATTGGCTGCCGAAAGGGTTATCACCTGACGGAAGGAATAGGTGCCGGCCGCAGGGGATGCAGTAGGCGGCGCCGATTTTTGAGGAGCATCTTCGGCGGGATGTTCAGGAGATGTCGGCTGAATTTGAGTAGAAGGGGAACTGCCGGCGGTCACGCTGACCACATCGCTGAGCATAGAATTCTGCGATCTGGCGACCGCCTTGACCTCGGTGCCCTTGTCGATATAGACGGGTGTGTTGTAAACAGAGGACTGAATGGTGGGGGTGCTGCCGTCAATAGTAAAGTAGATGGAAGAATTTATGGTGCTTCCCGAGTTGTCGGTTATGGTAAGCATGCAGCGTCCCTGCGTATCGGGAGCAGAAAGATTTATGGTGGGCACTGCTGCCTTTCTTACAGTGTAATCAAAAGGTCCCTGAAGGATGACCTTGCTGTTATCGGGAAGATGTATGGTAAATCTTTCTGATGATTCGGTGATGAATCTTCCACCCAATCCCATATTGATAGCGGCGCTGGCATTAACTATAGCGTTTCTGGAAAAAGAGAGGCTGCTTCCGCGCTTAAGTGAGAGGGTACCGTTTATCCAGATACCATGAGGAGAAACCAGCTGACCGTGATTTTCTACCGTTGAGCCTGCGGGAATGGATTTAAGCTCGAGATAACCGTGGTTCTGTATCGAAGAAGGAGAGGTGAGCAGCAGCGAAGATTCGTTGATGCGTCCCTCATTGTACACCGAAGCGCCGCCGGAAAGGGATATCGAACCGCCGGAAGAGGAGAGGACAGTTCCCTTACTCACCGAAAAAGAAGAATTCATTGAAAAACTTTTTTCGATATCAATAAAGGCGCCGTTTTCAGCCTGCTGGATATATTTAAGGGCAGAGGCACTGTCCGAAACAGCATGAGTTGCCGCCAAAGCCGTTACGGTGAGAAGACATATTGCCAGAGAGAATGCAGCGGCGGACAAAATTCTTTTTTTCAAGCGATCACTTCCTATCTGTCGGTATATATAGAATTTTACACTCTGACCGCGAAAAAAACAATAGACTTAAAGACAAGCAAACAAATTTTGACCATAGAAAGCCACCGCCCAACGGTGGTAGCATGTAAAATGTCAAACAGTGTAAAGAACGGTTGCGCCTGTTGCCGCAAAGCTTTTGATATATGCTTTGCGCCAAAGGAAAGCAGTCGTTCTTTTTTGCGCAAAAATTTCGGCCATCTGTATGCGCAGCAGGTGACGGGAAGGGTTTGCGCCGTTTGTATAAAAGTAAAAAGGAGTATCAAGATGAACAGTTTTAGCGAAAAGGCAACCAAATTCCTCAGCGTGCTCGATGAGGTTTATAAGCGACAGGCCATCACCGCCATCCTCGACGATGCGGCGCTGGCAAATCAGTTTGCAGGCACCAAGACAGTGAAGATCCCCCGAATCACCGTTGACGGCGCAGGCGATTATGACCGCGAGGCAGGCTATGCCCAGGGTGCGGTGGCGGCTTCCTTCGAGGAGTATGAGCTCAAGTATGACCGCGGCAGAAAGTTCAGAATCGACGTCATCGACGACGACGAGGCCGCATTTGATCTCTACCGTCAGGTGGCGCTGCAGTATCTGCGCACCCGTGAGATCCCCGAGATCGATGCAGTAAGATTCGCGGAAATTTATGCGGCAGCCAACAAGGAGGGCAGCCTCGCCACCGTAGTCGAGGCAGACCTTGCCGACAACTTTGACCCGCTCGCGCTCATTGATGAGGCGGAGCGTACCCTTAACGAAAAGGAGGTTCCCGACGAGGGCCGTGTGCTTTTCTGCACCAACGATTTCTATGTGGCGCTTAAGTCCTGCGACGCAATGTATGCCCGCATCGACACCGGCGACGCCAAGGGCGAGCTTGACCGCCGTGTGCTGCTGCTCGACGGCATGACCCCCATCATCCGCGTACCTCAGGCGCGCTTTATCACCGGTATCACCCTGCTCGACGGCGTCAGCGACAGCCAGCTCGAGGGCGGTTATAAGGCGGCGGCAGGTGCCAAGGGCATCAACTTTGTTTATGCCGACAAGAATGCGCTGCACGGCGTTATCAAGCGCAGATTCTCCAAGATCATCGAGCCCGACGCAAACCAGCAGGCCGATGCGTATGACATCTTCTACCGCGCTCATCACGACCTTATCGTAAAGGGCAACGAAAGCGCCGGCATCTATCTGCATGCGGCAAAGACCGCTCTTAACTAAGGCGGTGAGGGCATGACTGCCGCCGAAAAGGTGCTTGAGGTTTTAAAGACCCGTTTGGGCGATATCGAAAATGAGATGGCGGCTATGCTGGATATAGAAAGGGCAAGGGTGACGCTGCTTTGTTACTGCAATATCCCCCTTTCTGCCGATGTTCCGCCCGGGCTTTTTGAAGCATGGTGCATCGCTGCCGAACAGCAGCTTACCGGTGCGGCTGATGGCGTTTCTTCCATCAGCGAGGGCGACGTTTCGATAAATTTCGGAAATCCAGCCCGAAGCTATCTCGGTCAGAATGAGACCGACTGGAAGATCATCGCCAACCGATTCAGACAGACGGCGATTTAACCTTTAAAACCGATGTGGGAAGGGAAGGCCGAAAGAAAGTGCTTTTGGCTTTAAGGGGAAGGCGGAGCTTTTATCCGTCGGGGCAGCAAGGTGCCAAAATCGGCACCGCAGGTTACAGAGGTGATTTTTAATGAACATCCCGATGACTAAAAGGGCGGTCGCAGTGCTGAAAAGCCTTTACGACGATAGGGCGGATTCGGTGAGGTGCGGCTTTGACCCAAACGGACGCATAACCGAGCAGACGGTGATGAAAAGACAAAAGTGCCATCTTTCGGTGCAGAGAGGCTTGGGCGCAAAGTCCTCGTCGGCTTTTAAACAGACCGAGGCGGAGGGCAGAGCAAAGATAAGCTATCATCTTTATCTGCCGCCCGAATGTGACGTTGAGGCGGGTGATTTGATAACAGTTCTGCACTGCGGAAGAAGCATCACCGCAAGAGCGGGCGAACCCGCCTTTGGAAAGCTTGGCATAAGGGTGGCGCTCGATGCGTCCGAGCCGCTGTGAGGTGAATTGAATGATAGTTTGCAGCGGAGATTTTTTTGAACGCCTTGAGAAAGGCGAACTAAGCTTAATAGAAAAACGAAAATATGCAGTCTGTCAGCTGGCGCAATCGGCGGTGGGCGAAATCCCGGTATTTGGCATCGCCCGACCGCAGGGAGTGACCGCTCCAGCCGTCTTTGTAAGGATAGCGAAGATGATCTATCGAAAGCGGCTTTCAAAGGAGATAGAATGCACCGCCCTGTTCGAGGTGCGATATCTCGCCCGAAATCCGTATGACGACATTGAATGCGAGCAGATGACAGAAAAGCTGTTGGACAAGTTTGTCAGCGACAGCTTTGATAAACAATCGGTCAGCGCAAAGCGCACCGACGACGGAGTTTTGATAGAAACGGTATCGAAGCTCAGGTGGAAGGTGCTTTCCGACGAAGATGAAGGCGACCTCATGCAGAAGCTGGAGAGTCAGCTGACCGAACAGTAATTTGAAGGGAGAGGATAAAATGGCAAGACTTACAGGCGCTGTGATCAACGTTTACAGCGATGCGACCCTGTCGGTTGAACCCGGCGCCAGAGGCACCGCCGCAATGGCCTGCGAGCTGGACTGGTATGAAGACGGGGTGATGAGCGTTTATAATTCCGACGATGACGCGATGGAAGTTTTTGCGCACGAGCTTGGCGACCTGCTTTATGTAAAAGAGATGATGAAGCGAGCTTCCAAGGCGCTTATTTGGCCGCTTAATTCGGGCGGTGAAAAGGCTTCGGCTGAAATTGCCGACGGCATTACTGCAACCGCCGTAAAGTGCGGCGAGCGCGGTAACGACATCAGCGTGGTCTGCGAGAAATACGGAGAGCTTTGGCGTGTTTCCACCTTTGTCGACGGCGAAGAGATGGATATTCAGGTACTCTCGGACATTTCTCAGTTTGAAGAAAACGGATTTGTTTCCATTGAAGGAAACGGCACTATGGCGGAGGCTACCGTTTCACTGGAAAACGGCAGCAACGGCAGCATTTCGGAAAACAGCTATGACAAGTTCCTTGAAGCGCTTGAGATGTGCGAATATAACACCATCGCATACACCGGCGACGACGCGGCAGTTAAAAACGAGCTTTCGCTGTTTGTTGATTCTCAGCGAGAGCAGGGAAAATACGTTCAGGTCTGCATGGGCGATTACCCAGCCGACAGCGAGGGCGTTATCTCCTTTGCAAACGGCGTTGTGCTGGCAGACGGAACGGTGCTTGATGCCGATCAGGTATCTGCCTGGCTGGCGGGTGCTACCGCGGCGGCAGAGGTAAACGAATCGCTTACTTATGACAGCTATGACGGTGCTGTTGCGGTAAAGGGTGAACTTAAGCCCAGCGGTCAGCTGCAGAAGAAAAATCAGGGCATCGGCTGCTTTATCATGAACAACGGCAAGGTCAAGGTGGAAAGCGACATCAATACCCTTGTAAGCTTTACCTCCAAGCGCGGAAAGGAATTTTCCAAAAACCGTGTGCTGCGTGTTATCGACGGCGTTTGCGCCGACGTTAAAAAGGTGTTTGACAGCTCCTTTGCCGGCGTTGAAAACAACAACACCGACGGACGCAATCGTTTTAAGGCTACTGTCTGTGAATATATGACCGCACTGATGGAGAAAAACGCCATCGAAAATTTTGTTTCGGATGACGTGACTGTTGTGATGGGCGCCGCTAAGGACGAGGTAAAGGTAAACCTTCGCATCCAGCCGGTGGACAGCATGGAAAAGGCGGATATCACCGTCCGTGTCAGATAAGGAGGAACAGCTATGCAGAAGAAACTTCTTTCGTCTATCCCCTCGGGGCATGACGGCGACGGATATGTGACCATCGGCGGAAAGGTGTGCGCGGCTTTTAAAATCGCTTCGGTTTCTGCCGAGATCAAGGTGACCAGCGAGAAGCGCCGCTTCCTTGGCGAGCGCATGGCGCAGAATGCTCCCCGCGCGATGGAGGGCGTTGGCAAGATCAGCTATTACCACACCACCGCCGCACTGATGGACGCTATGAAAAGCTATCGCGAGGGTGGAGAATATCCCGCCATCACCATTCAGTATCATGCCGACGGCGACGGCGGTAGATGCGAGGTGGTGCTGCGCCGCGTGGTGCTCGATCAGATCAGCTTCGGCAAGATCGACGATAACTCCGACGACGCCATCATCAACCAGAGCGGATTTACCTTTGATGATTTTGACGTCATCGAGCGATTTTAAATTTAAGCGGAGGGATGAAGCTTGAAGTACAGCATGATGCTTGGCGGCAGAAAGATAAAAGGCGTCACCGACATCAAAGAAGCGGTGCGCCGTGACATCAAAGAATATCTGTCGGTCGGCGGAAATCCCTTTTGCAGCGACAGAGGGCTTACCCTTAAAAGCTGGACGGTAACCGCTGAGCTTTGTCTTTATGACAGCGCTTCTGTCGACGAGCTTTTAAATTGGCTTAGAGATACCGCCAAGCGCGGCAGACCGCAGCTGCTTTCGGTCAATTGGGAACTGGGCGGATTTTGCTGCCGAGTGCTGATTAAGGGGTTGGAGGTCGATTCGATAACCGAGGAGGCCTGCACCGTAAGGCTGCAGCTTTTGGAGTATTTTAAGCCGAACTTAAGCACCCTCGAAAGCTCCCGCGCGGGCGAGATACCCGACCCGCCCTCGACAGTTCTTGCAAAGGATGCCTATTTGATAATAACCAAGTATCAAAATGCAGGTGAAACGGTAAAGGTGAAAAATCCCGAAACGGGCGTTGAGATAGACAATCTCGCCGCGACCGACGGAGATGCCGTCGTTTCGCTTGAAAAGGCGGGGTGAGAGGGATGCTTAGAATAAACGGCATTGACATCACCGATGCGGTCACCGTGATCAATTTGAGCCAGCAGGTGAATGCCGGTGCGGCTTCGATGAGTTTTTCGGTGCTGAAAAGCCTTGCGGGCGATATTTTTAACGGCGATGTTGCGGAATTATCTCACGACGGAAAAACGCTTTTTGTAGGAAAGATTTTTTCACGATCGATTTCTCGCGATACCGCCGAGCTGACGGCGCTGGACAGCCTGCGTGGGTTAAAAGCGGTGTTCCCCGTCATTCGAAAAGAGCAGCCGGCGGGCGAATTCGTCAAAACTCTGGCGGCAATGGCTGCGCCGGAAGTGAAAACCGGCGTGATGGACAGTATCCAAACGGTGATGCCCGAAAAGCAGTTCGAAAGGCTTTCGCTGATAGAGCTTATCTATCGAACTTTGGATGAAGCGGAAGGCAGATATGTACTGCGCGATGAAGAAGGATACGTCTACTTGAGAAACGAGCAGAATCTTAAAACCGATCTGGTGTTGGATGGCGCGAATCTGTTGGAGTTTAAATATGAGAACGCGGCGGGCGACAGCTGCAACTATATAAAGCTCATTTCCAACAGTGTGCAGGGCGCACTCTCAGCTGCGGCGGTGGCAAGTGATGCCGATTCAATTTCCAAATACGGGCGCTGCTGTTATATCGCCGAAACAGATGAGAAAAATCCCGAGCAGCTGATGCTTTCGGCAAAAAATCTGCTGGAGAAAAACAGCGGAGAAAAGCAAAAGCTTTGGGTAACGGCAGTAGGCGACGCAAGAGCGATTGCGGGCAATCTTGCTTTTGTCGATATCGATTCTGTGGGGCGTTTTTGGGTGAGAATTATATCGGCAGAGCACGTTTTTGAGGGCAAAAGCTATACCGTAAGACTGCAGCTGCAGCAGCTGTGACAAAGCGAGGTGAGTGGATATGAATGATTTTGAACGTTTTTTAAATCCCGAAAGAAAGCCGAATATCAGATTCGTGCTGTCGGAGGAATTTATCGGAGAGGACGGCAAACCGCTGGTTTGGGAAATGCGGCAGCTTTCGGCGGCTGAGGGTCTGGAAATTGAGCGCTTGAATGCCGACCGAGGAGATACCGAGGTGCTTATCGCGCTGGCGGCATCATCGCTGGTGGTGCCTGATCTTAAAGACCAAAAGCTGCTGGAGACGCTTTCCGAAAAAGCAAAGACAACGGTGCTTTCTCCATCGCAGGCGGCAAAGGCTATGCTGACCATGGCGGAGCTTTTTAAGCTGATGAAGGTATACCACAGCTTTTGCAAAATGGGAGAAAGCGTCGATGAGCTTATCGCAAAGGCAAAAAACTGATAGAGCAGAGCGGGGACAAAACAGCATATCTTGCTCACCTTGCTCTGCAGCGATACGGTATCAGACCTGCCGAATTTGCGAAGTGGTCGGTGAGAGAGCTTGCCTTTTTCGCGGCAAGCGAGCTTTCCGAAATGAAGCAAAACGGCGATGAGAGGTGAACCGATGGAAAATGAAATGAAGGCGCTGGCGGAAGGTCTGGCGCTTTTTTTGACCCCTGATATTACGCTGTCGGGGATTTTTAAGGACGGATTTTCGCTTTTTAAATTTGCCGACCGATTTGATTTTACACTGCCGGAGCGAAATACGGCACAGCGCGATAACGGCAAAGCTGTTTTTACCCGTATTTATCAAAGCTTTTTCTCCCGATATGCGGCTGCCGAATCGGGAGGGCAGACTTCTTATAACGCACCGCGCAAAAGTGCATTTGGCGAAGCCGGTTTGGCGCTGCAAGGTTTTCCGATTTTGAAAGCGGTAAGGGACAGCATCGTTATGCCAAAGCAAAGCGGATTTTTTACCGAATTTCCGCTGCGTGAGCGAGTGACCGGCGTGCGTTATGACCAAAGCGTTATCAAATCGGAAAAAGCTGCTTCTCCGGCGGAGGGTGAAACAGCGGCAGTGATTGAAAATGTTAAAAATATCGAGACCGATGCTGTGCCTGTAATCGGGCAAAGCAGGCTGGAGATAAGCCGTATAGGCGATGCGCTGGGAGAGCAGCTGCATCAAAAGCTTGCGGCGGGATATCCGATGTATGTGAGGTGAGATGATGACACTTATCGAAGCTATAAGGGAAGCGATCGGAGAGGCGCTGAATTCGGCGCTGTTGGTGGAAGTTATATATGCCACCTACACCTCCGAAGGATTGGTGACCGATGTATCCCAGCCGCCCATACCGCTTAAAAAGGTAGATATCCCACCGGTGCTTACACAACAGGGGATAACGGCAGACTGTCCCGAGGTGCAGGGCGGAAAACTTACCATAAAGACTCCGCTTGCCGACGGGGACAGGGTGGCTGTCATCGCCCATCACAAAAGACAGCGGTTTTCGATACTTTACAAAGTTTGAAAGGAGAGAGGATTTTGTCTGTCTTAAAAAGCTATGGCGAGCGCGACAGAAAAACAGCTCCAAGCAGGACTTATAAGCTTAGCGGCAGCAGAATATCGGGAATGGCCGACGGCATCGAAGCGGTTGAACAGGCGATAAAGCTGGCGCTTAGCACCGAGCGATGGCGTCACGCCATCTATTCAGCCGACTACGGCTGTGAACTTATCGGGCTTTTTGGACATAGCCAAAGACCGTCGGAACAGACGGTTCGGCTTATGATCGAGGAAACTCTTTTAGAAGATGACAGAATTTTAAAAATCGAGGATTTTACCGCAGTTTACAGCGGGGATCTGCTGAAGATGGCTTTTACCGCGGTGACGTCCTTTGGAAACATTGAGATAGAAAGGAGTGAAAGCGTTGGCTGAGTGGGGATTTAACCAAATTCTATCCCGCATGCTGGCGGCTGTTCCTGATGACGTCGACAAGCGAGAGGGCAGCATAATCTATGATGCGCTTGCTCCTGCGGCGCTGATGATGGCAGAGCAGTATTTTATGCTTAAACAGCTTGCCGACATGTTTTTTGCCGACACCGCCAAAGGCGAATGGCTTGACCGCGTCGCGGCAAATTTCGGACTGGTACGAGAATCCGCCACCAAGGCGGTGCGAAAGCTGCAATGCTATAACGCTGAGGGCGCGCTTATCGATGCGGCAATTGGCACCAGATTTTCAGTGAACGGCACGGTATTTACCGTATTCGAAAAATCGGAGGACGGAAGCTGCAAGGTTATCTGTGAACAGGCGGGAACGGTTGGAAACGGTTATTCGGGAGCAATACTTCCGCTGGACAGCGTAAGCGGCTTGGCAAAGGCGGTGCTCGATTCCGAGGCGCTGCTGCCTGCGCGCGATACCGAAACCGATGAACAGCTGCGCGCCCGACTTTACGATTCGGTGCGAAGCACTCCTTTTGGCGGCAACCGTGCCGATTATATACAAAAAGCGACCGCTATAGAAGGCGTTGGCAGCTGTGCCGCCTTTACCGCATCGGAAGGTATGGGCGAGGGAAATGTAGGACTTGTTATATCCGATGATGAAGGAAGCCCCGCATCGGAACAGCTTATCCAAAAGGTGACTGAGCTTTTTTGCGGCGACGGAAACGGAAACGGTCTGGCGCCCATCGGACATAACGTAACAGTAAATGGCTGTGAATGGCTGTATATAGAAGTGTCGGCGGCGCTTAAGATTAAAGAGGGCGCTTCTTTGGAGGTAGTACAGCCATTTGCACAGCAGGCGGCTGAACAGTATATCGCAGCGATACAGTTCGGTGATTCGGTGCTGTTTACCGCAAGAATGATGTCGGCGCTGCTTACCTGCCATGAAGCGGTGCTGGACGTAACAGAGCTTACCGTCAACGGCAGTGCTGCAAATCTGCAGCTTTCAAAGTCTTTTGAATGCTGGCAGCTGCCGAGACTGGAAGCTATGAACGTGACTTTGGGGTGAGGCTATGATGTTTTATAAAACTAAGGCAGAGCCGATAAAGCTTTTGCCCGATATCCTGGCTGAGACCAAAGAGATGCAGGCGATTTGTAAAGCTTTGGGCGGCGTTTTGGATGAAATGAACGAACTGATAGCAAAATCTGCCGATAACAGCTTTATAAAAATCGCCGACCAGGAGGGCGTAAGCCGCTGGGAAAAGATTTTGGGAGTAAGCGCTCCGCTGAATTCTGTTTTGCAGTCGAGACGAGAGGCACTTTTGGCAAGACTTATCTCAAAGCCGCCGATAAATCTGGCGGTGCTGAAAAATATAATCGAAACCTATATGGGCGTCGAGGTCGATATAGAAACAGAGGGTTATTTCGTAAATGTCAGCTATCGCGGAGAAGCAAAGATATCTGATTTAAGACCGTTATTTGCTACCGCTTATGAACTTATACCGGCGGTGATGCTGCTTGAAATAGGCTATCGCTATCTTATATGGCGAGAGATGGACGGTATTTCGATTAGCTTTGACGATCTGGATGGAAAAAACTTGACATGGCAGCTATTTGAGAAGGGAGAGTGGACGAATGGCTGAATTTGTTACACCTTTTGAGGCGGAAGAAGGCGTTACCAGAGCGAACTTTAACAGCCGAATAGAGCAAATTAATGCGGCGGTGGGAAAAGTGACTCCTGATTGCGGCACAGAAGAACTTTCCGCAGGATCTGACGCCCTTGAAAGCGGAAAAATGTATTTGCTTTATGAATAAGGCGGTGACGATATGGCAAAAGCGGCTTATATCGGAGTGAACGGCACCGCAAGAAGAGTAAAAAAGATGTGGGTCGGCATCGACGGCGTAGCGCGAAAGGTAAAAAAAGCCTGGATAGGTGTTAACGGCATAGCAAGGCTGTTTTTTGGCGGCGGGGAGCTTAGTTATTATGGGACGGCGACCCAATTAAGCACAAATATGTATAGTATGGGTGCTACATCTGTTGGAAACTATGCTTTGTTTGGTGGTGGTAGCACAAGTAGCAGTGCGGTTACGAATGTTGTAAACGCTTATGACAATAATTTGACGCAAACAATACCAGACCCTTTAAGGAGTGGTGTGAGATATCTAGCTGCAACAAGTGTTGGCAATTATGCTTTGTTTGGTGGTGGTCGTGCTTCAAGTTCTTATGTTTCCTATGTAACAGCTTATGATGTAAATTTAACACGAACTTATCCGACAAGTTTAATTACCCAAGTAGCTTATTTGTCTGCCACTACTGTTGGAAATTATGCACTATTTGGTGGTGGTGAGAATAACAACAAGAGTGAAGTATATACGGTAAACGCTTACGATGCTGCATTAACAAGAAGCCAACCGAGTAATTTATCTGTAGTGCGCCGTGATATGGGCGCTACCACTGTTGGTAATTATGCTTTATTCGGTGGTGGTCATAATGATAATGATGATGAATCAAATATCGTAGATGCTTATAATGCGTCACTTACACATACAAACCCTGTTGCACTTAGCGTAGCAAGAGGGGGTATGGGTGCAATGAGTGTTGGTAACTATGCATTATTTTGTGGTGGTGAAAGCAGTTCAGGAAAAGCCGTAAAAGATGTTGATGTATATGACAATTCTCTTACAAAAGTTAGTGTTGAACCTCTAAGCGTAGCTAGAGGGGTTCCAACCTACCCACCCGCTGCTGGCACTATAGGTGATTATGCCTTAATTTCCGGTGGCTATTCTATTAGTTCATATGCTGACACAGTTGATGTATATGATTCTTCGCTAACACACACTATAACGACACCTATGAGTATAGCACGAGCTGCCCACGGCGCTGCGGTCATTGGTGATTATCTGTTGTTTGCTGGTGGTCAGCCATATAGCAGTGCAGGAAAAATAGTCGATGTCTATCAAGTTTCTTAAAAATAAGGAGGAATTTATAATGGCAAGATATACAATTTGGGACAAGGTCAGTCCCGTTATTACCCCCATTGGAGAGGTTTTGACTGCCGAGCAGTGGAAAGCACGTTACCCTGTAGCAGGTGTTGAATCTATCAAGGTGGTTTGCGCAGGCGGTGAGATAAACGGTGCATTCTTCGGTACCCTAAATCAGATGAAGGAAATGTACGCAAAGAACGGCTGCGACTTTTCCGCTTGTGTAAGCGATGAGGATTACCTTGACGCTATCGAAGCATTCGAGGATGAAATGAATAAGCCTTCTTCCGAGCCTACCGCAGAGGAAAGACAGGCAACCGCACTTGAAGCAATAGCGACGGGCGCAACTTCTGAAACTACCGCAGCAATGGATGCGCTGCTCAACGGGGAGGGCTAATTTATGACCAACAAAGTACAGGCAGCACTTGAACTTAGAAAGGCTTTGCAGTATTTCCTTGAGACTTTGGACATCGACACTCAGGCAGATAAGATTCTTGAAATTCCGAGTGCTTTTCCTAAGTATGCGGTGGGCAAGGCTTACAAGGTAAAAGAGATTTTTCAGTACGGCGAAAACGCTGTCGGTGATCCTCAGCTTTATCAGGTATTACAGGAACATACATCTGCGGCAGAATGGACACCCGATACCGCTGTAAGTCTTTATAAGAAAATCGGAGTTACCGAGGAAGGCTATCCCGAATGGGTACAGCCTCTTGGCGCTTCTGACGCTTATAGCACCGGCGATATCGTGAGCTATAATGGCGTTCTCTACGAATCCACTATCGACGGTAACGTATGGGATCCGGTAAGCTATTCCGCCGGATGGAGGGTGTATGAATGAGTGAGAGCATAACCGTTGCGCTTATCAGCGGTGGACTGACTTTGATTGGAGTGCTTATCGCCAACAGCCGCACTCAGGCGGTCACCGACACCAAACTGGAGGAACTGACCAGAGAGGTGAGAGAGCACAACAATTTTGCCAAGCGCATACCGGTTATAGAAGAGCAGATAAAGGTGATAAATCACCGAATAGGCGACCTTGAGGGATTCCACAAGGGAAGTTAAGGAGGGCAGATATGGAATTTAACTGGACTGATATTATCGTTTACATA
>JAFQAX010000031.1 GCA_017399785.1 Oscillospiraceae bacterium
CACAAAGCAGCCCGACATCGCCAAAGTCATATAAAGAGTAACGGCTGCCGCCGACCGCCTGACTTGATTTTCATCCAGTCTGCGGTTAAAAATGCTTACATCCTGCTTTCCTCTCGAATAGCTGATAAGTGACAGCAGGCATACCACTACGGTGGTCACCTTGATTCCTCCTCCGGTAGAGCCCGGGCCGGCGCCGATAAACATAAGCACTATCATCAGCAGTCCGCCCGCTCCGCTCAAACTTGCCAGATCAACAGTATTGAATCCCGCCGTTCTGGCGCTTACCGACTGGAAAAAAGAGGCCATAAACTGCGAAGGAACCGAAAGCTGCGCCAAAGTTTTATCCTTTTCGGCAATCCAGAACAGCAGCGATCCACCAAAGGTAAGGACAAAGCTTGCGATAAGCATTATTTTGGTGTGCAGACAGTATTTTTTAAATTTTAATCCGTTTTGCCAAACATCACGCCAGACGAGAAATCCCAGACCGCCCAATATAATAAGTGCGGCAACAGTAAAGTTGACAAGCGGGTCGTTAACGTAATGCACCAGCGAATTATAAGGCGCCTGGAATCCCATCAGGTCGAATCCGGCGTTGCAAAATGCCGAAATGCTGTGGAAAATCGAATACCAGCAGCCACGCCAAAATCCTAATTCGGGAATGAATCTGAAAGCCAGCAGCAAAGCGCCGCTGCCCTCTATCATAACTGTTCCGATAATAACATATTTAAGCAGCTCAATTATCTCGCTGTGGTTGCGGGCGCTGATGCTTTCCATCATAAGCGAACGCTGACGCAAGCCCATTTTTTTGCCGAGCAGCAACGATACCGTCATAAGCAGCGTCATATATCCCAATCCGCCGACCTGAATAAGTATCAGCAGCACCAGCTGGCCAAACGGGTTGAAATAATTCCAGGTGTCCACCACCACCAGTCCGGTAACGCAGGTCGCCGATGTAGCGGTGAAAAGGCTGTTTAAAAATCCGAGGCTCTCCCCGCTTCGGCTTACTATAGGCAGATTCAGTATTATAGCACCGGCGATTATCATCATCAGAAAGCTCAGCGCAATCGCCCTGTTCGGAGAGATGTCGAATTTCTTTTTGTTCATGGCTGTCCCTCCCCCTTACCTTATTAAGTAATATTATATACTCTGTGTATGTAAATACAATAGCAAAACCGCCCCGATGAATAGACATCGGGGCGGCGGATATATTTTTAGTTTACAGACTGGCTGATGATCTGATTTGCCGCTACAGTGATCTTTATATTACTAAGAGAAAGATTCTGGTAGGCATTTCCGGCATTTTGCTGCATGCTGAGAACTATGGTAAATCCGTCGTTTTCTCCAATAGCAAGCTTATCCTTTGCTGCCAGAGCAGTTCCGCTTAGTTCCTTTAAAGTGCCAAGATATTCGGCGCTTGTCAACAGCTCAGCGCGATTGGTAAATCTTTCGATGGGAAGATCACATTTATAAACATCGATAACTTCGGCAAGCTTGTTATCTCCGGTCGCATCACAGGTAATAGTAAAAGCGTAGCTGAAATCGACATCTGCATTGGCATCAGTTCCGGTGTTGGTAACTCTAAAGTATCTTGCCTCGGTATATCCGGGCTCCCATCTTGCGTTATCGCCAAAAACAACATCAGTAGGGTCAAATTCATCCCAGTCGGTAAGATCTTTGGACCATTCCATCGTTGCGTTAATACCGCCCGACTGAATCGTGTTAACATCAGAACCGCTGCTTTCGTTATTCTGCGCATATGTAGAACCGACCGCCAGACTGAAGCAGACTGTCAGCAGCAGCAGCGGTGGCGGTGGCGGTTGCGTCACCCCCGACACCCTTGTCACCCTTGCGGACGGAAGTCAGGTGCGTGTTGACTCTCTTAACGGAAACGAGAATCTGCTTGTTTGGAACATGGAAACCGGCAAGCTCGATTCCGCTCCCATAATGTTCGTTGACAGCGATCCCGAAGAGACATTTGAAATCGTTCATCTTTACTTCTCGGATGGCTCCGACGTTAAGGTTATCTATGAGCACGGATTCTGGGATTATGACCTGAACAGGTACGTCTATCTCGACCGTGATGCCGCCGATTATATCGGTCACTCCTTTGCTAAACAGAACGGCGACAGCTTGAGCAAGGTCACCCTTTCCGATGTTGTCATCGAAAAGCAGATGACCTACGCTTACAGCCCCGTTACCTCCGGTCATCTGTGCTATTTCGTTAACGGAATGCTTTCGATGCCGGGCGGTGTTGGCGGTCTGTTTAACATCTTTGACGTCGATCCCGCTTCGATGACCTACGACCTCGAGGCTATGGCGCGCGATATCGAAAAATACGGTCTGTTCAGCTATGAGGAGCTTAATGCCATCGCACCTCTCTCGGAAGAGATGTTCGATGCCGCCGGCGGCGCTTATCTCAAGGTATCCATCGGCAAGGGCAACCTTACTATGGATGAACTTATTGCGATGATCAACCGCTACAGCGTATTCTTCTGATTCCCGCTCCCCCGCCCGTTCTGACACGGGCGGGGGTTGCTTTTTTATCGAATTTTAAAATCACACATTTTTGTTTTGCGAATAATTCTCCATCGGTAACAGATAATAACAACATATTATCTGTAAAAAGGAGTTTTATATATATGAAAGCAACCGGTATCGTGCGCCGCATTGACGATTTAGGCAGAGTGGTCATCCCCAAGGAGATCAGAAGGACAATGCGCATCCGCGAGGGTGACCCGTTGGAAATTTTTACCGACAACGACGGCGAGGTCATCTTTAAAAAGTATTCCCCCATCGGCGAGCTGGGCACCTTTGCCGCTCAATATGCCGAGGTTCTGTACAAGTCGGGCGGGTTTCCGGTGGTGGTCTGCGACCGCGATCACGTAATTTCGGTGGCAGGATTACCTAAAAAAGAACTGCTTGAGCGCAGAGTTTCCGCCGCGCTGGAGGAGCTGATGGAATCCCGCAGAGTTTACGCCAAAGGAAGCTCGGATGAGAAAGCACTTCAGCCGGTAGAGGGGATCGATCGCCACGCGCTGGCCGCTGCTCCGATCGTCGCCTCCGGCGATGTCTGCGGTGCTATAATGTTCATGCTGGGCGATGAAGCGGTAAATGCCGGCGATTCGGAAGTAAAGCTTATCACCGTTGCCGCAGGCTTCCTCGGCAAGCAGATGGAAGAATAACATTACAAAAGCGCCCCGACCAAAGTCGAGGCGCTTTTATCATTGTTAATTTTTATTGCAGCTTTCCGCGGCAGGCGATGTCCAATTCTTTTATTACCTCATCACCCGAGATGAGATACGCCTTATCGTAAAGGTTGCATACAGGACAGATATGCACCGGTATTATACGGCACTTATCGCCGATTTTCACGCTGTCATGGAACTGCTGATGGTACAGTATGGCATGCTCGTCAAAAACCGAGTCGAGATGAGCTTCAGGGTATTCGTAAATCGTGCCCACTCCCGGCGCGGAGCAGATCCCCACCGTTCTCCTTTGCATGGTCAATCCCTTTGCGCCTACGTCCAAAATGGTTCGCTGCGCAGTAGGCTTGCTTATCACAGTCGCCAGCACCGTTGCGGCGCATCGCTGCAGTGTTCCGATCGCGTTTGCCTGGGCGGTATCCATAAACACATAGGTGCCGGGGCGCAGCTCGGTGATGCCGGGCAATATCTCGACCTCATTCATAAATGTGGGCGTTGCGCCGTAGCTGACCGTTTTGCAGGGCATTCCGTATTGCTCCGCCGCCTTTGCAAAACTGATGGTACGCTGCTGCGCGCCTTTGGATATTGCTTTCAGTTCATCGATATTTTCGGCGCGGTAGCTGTTTCCGTCGTGCGAAAAGATACCCTCAAACCGCAGAAAACTGCAAGTTTTAAAGGCATCCAGCAGACACAGAAAATCCTGCTGCTCGATTATTCCCGAACGGTTTTCTCCCACTTCGATCTCTACCAGCGCTCCAACCGACACGCCGTAATTTGAAAAGACCGCTTCTGCCTCCAGAACCTGACAGGGGTCATCCACGCCAAAGGTTATTTTTATCCCTTTTTTCGCCAGCTGCGCTATCCTCTCAAGCTTTTGTGCTCCGACTATCTCGTTGGCGATAAAGATATCGGTCAGCCCGTTTTGCGCCATAACTTCCGCTTCGCCTACTTTAGCTACCGCTATTCCGCAGGCGCCGTGCTGCAGCTGCAGCAGCGCTATCTCCGGCATTTTATGGGTCTTTGTATGAGGCCGCAGCGCGGTATTATGACGGTCTGCATACGCCTGCATATCAATTATGTTTTTTATCATTCGCTCTCTGTCGATCAGCAGGGCGGGAGTATCCAATTCCTTATAATGCATCTGACGCATGCCTCCTTAAGTCACGAAATGTATTTTTGTTTAGATCGTTAAAACCGGCAATATCTTTGGGGTAAATAAAATCCTCGGCATTTTTAGATAAAGTTTGCCTTTTGGGATATTATTATGCAGGCGACCGATACAAGTTCATTCATCTGCAGGAAAAAACCGATCATGCTGCCATGCAATCCTTTAAAATCGTTTTGCGCCATACGCTTGAGAAGCAGGAAACAAATTGCACCGTTTAACAATATAAGGCAGCCGCCCAGCGGAGAAATGGCAAGCGCCGTGACCTCACAGACGAAAAGCAGCAGTGCAAGAACAGCGTAAACCGCAGTTTTGGATGCCGATTCGGCAAAGGCGGTCAGCGCGCTGCTGTTATCATCGCTTGGCAGCATCACTATCGAAAAAGAGCAGAGTATGCGGCTGACGATATGTATACAGATAAGCAGCACCAACGAGCGGTTGCTCAGCACTATTTCATAGCAGAGTGAGAAATAAAGCAGCAGATAGCAGACCAGCGAAATTACTGCAAAGGAGCCGGTATTTTTCTGCTCCAACAACTCACTCTTTTTTTCCGGTACAGCGTGGCTTGTCAGCGCATTGGCAGTGGCACAAAATCCGTCCATATGTATGCCGCCGGTGACAGCTATGGGTATCAACGTCAATCCGCAGGCAAAAAGCATTCGGCTCAATTTTACCGACACGGCAAATTTGCCCCATCCCATCAGCAGCAGACCGATGGCAGCGCCGACCAGCGGAAAACAGGCCAACAGATACCGAATATTTTTTTGTGTCCACTCCGCTTTTGGCATGGGGATTCTGGAAAAGATGGAAAACGCCAGTATCAGCGACTTAAATACGCTCATTTTACCGCCTCCCTTTTTTAATGAAAATCAAGTTTTCAGTCAAACTCAAATCGGCGATTGGGGTAAACACCGGGAATAAAATCATAATTGATGCCGTTTTTATCAAACTCATCCATCTGTCTTGACATTTCACAGTCAGGAGAAGGCTCTTCGGGGGTGAGTATGACGGTGGTCATTTTTGCCCATTCCGCTTCTCTGATAACTGCTATGATATCTTTGATGGTCATATCGTCAGCGTTATATTTTACGCTCAGCTTTCTCATCTTTTTTACCATCTGCTTTTCTATCAGCGAATGAGAGTAGATGACGATGTCGCCCTCTTTAAGCATTTTTGCACCGCGCAGTGTAATGAGATCAGCCGATCCTTTTCCAACGCCGATAAAATGTACCATTTTGCTACCTCTTCTCATGATTTTAGCTTTTAATTTATTATACTACATTATTCGGGAAATTTGTATCGATTTATTGCAAAAGCCGCTGTCTGATTTGTTCAGACAGCGGCTTCCTATCATATCAATTTGAGATGGGCTGCTTCTTAGTACATGCCGCCCATGCCGCCCATACCGCCTGCTGCGGCTGCGGGCTCTTCCTTAACGGGCTCGGAAACAAGGCTCTCAGTGGTGAGCACCATTGCTGCAACAGAAGCTGCGTTCTGCAGTGCGCTTCTGGTAACCTTGGTGGGGTCAACGATGCCGGCTTCCATCATATCAACGTAAACTTCGTCAGCTGCGTTGAAGCCATAGCCAACCTTGCGGGATCTCTTGATCTTATCGATGATAACAGAGCCTTCGAGACCTGCGTTTGCGGCGATCTGGCGGATCGGCTCTTCGAGAGCGCGGAGAACGATCTTTGCACCGGTCTTTTCGTCGCCGTCGAGAGAAGCGATAAGCTTTTCAACTGCGGGCATAGCATTGAGCATTGCGGTGCCGCCGCCTGCTACGAGGCCTTCTTCAACTGCTGCCTTGGTTGCGGAGAGAGCATCCTCGATGCGGAGCTTCTTTTCCTTCATCTCAACTTCGGTAGCTGCGCCAACCTTGATAACTGCTACGCCGCCTGCAAGCTTTGCAAGGCGCTCCTGAAGCTTCTCGCGGTCAAACTCGGAGGTGGTGTTCTCCATCTCGGAGCGGATCTGAGCAACTCTTGCCTTGATCTCATCGGGGCTGCCTGCGCCGTTTACAATAACGGTATTTTCCTTGGTGATCTTGACCTGATTTGCACGGCCGAGCATGTCAACAGAAGAGTCCTTCAGCTCGTAACCGAGATCGGAGGAAACAACGGTGCCGCCGGTGAGGATAGCGATATCCTGCAGCATAGCCTTTCTGCGGTCGCCAAATCCGGGAGCCTTAACTGCAACGCAGGTGAAGGTGCCGCGGAGGCGGTTTACGAGAAGGGTTGCAAGAGCTTCGCCCTCAACGTCCTCAGCGATGATAACAAGCTTTCTGCCCGACTGAACGATCTGCTCGAGCAGGGGGAGGATCTCCTGGATGTTGGAGATCTTCTTATCGGTGATGAGGATGAAAGCGTCGTCGATAACTGCTTCCATCTTGTCGGTGTCGGTAACCATGTAGGGGGAGATGTAGCCGCGGTCGAACTGCATGCCCTCTACAACTTCGGTGTAGGTCTCGGCGGTCTTGGACTCCTCGAGGGTGATAACGCCGTCAGCGCCTACCTTCTCCATAGCCTCGGCGATAAGCTGACCGATAACTGCATCGCCTGCAGATACGGTAGCAGCGGAAGCAATGTCGGCAGAACCGGAAACTTCCTTGGAGTTAGCCTTGATGGCTTCAACAGCGGTGTTTACAGCCTTCTGGATGCCGCGCTTGAGCTCCATGGGGTTTGCGCCTGCAGTAACGTTCTTCATGCCCTCGCGAACCAGAGCCTGAGCAAGCAGAGTTGCGGTGGTGGTGCCGTCGCCTGCTGCGTCGTTGGTCTTGGTTGCAACTTCCTTTACAAGCTGAGCGCCCATGTTCTCAAAGGGATCCTCAAGCTCGATCTCCTTGGCGATGGTAACACCGTCATTGGTGATGAGGGGAGCGCCGAACTTCTTGTCGAGCACTACGTTTCTGCCCTTGGGTCCAAGGGTGATCTTTACAGTGTTGGCAAGCTTATCAATGCCTGCCTGAAGGGACTTTCTGGCGTCCTCGCCGTAAGAAATGATCTTAGCCATATCAATATTACCTCTCTTAAACTATTATTCAACGATGGCGAGGATGTCGGACTGGCGGAGAATGGTGTACTCAACGCCGTCTACCTTAACCTCGGTGCCTGCATACTTGCTCATAAGCACCTTGTCGCCGGGCTTAACATACATAACGATTTCCTTGCCGTCAACTACGCCGCCGGGGCCTACTGCGATGATCTCGGCTACCTGGGGCTTTTCCTTGGCAGCGCTGGTAAGGATGATACCGCTCTTGGTGGTCTCCTCAGCCTCTACCATCTTGATGACAACTCTGTCAGCCAAAGGTTTAATAGTCATTTTCTGTTCCTCCATTTATGATAATAAATTTTAAACTAATTTTTAGCACTCTCATTTCTTGAGTGCTAACGATATTTTATACCATTTTCAAAAACAAATCAATAGTATTTGGCATATATTTTCTTTATGTTAACAATTATTTTTTAAATTGTCTTAAAGTTCCGCAAAAATGTCCGATCTATGAAGCGATGCAGCATCCCGCCACCATTATTATCACTCCCCAGAGCGCTCCGGCAGCCCCTTGTTCACGGTTATTTCCGCCCAGCGCCTCGGGCAGCAGCTCGTAAAAGGCGGTTGCGGTCATCAGTCCAGCAATACCCGAAAAAATAAGTGCCAGACCTCGGCTGTCCGGCTCAAGCCCCAGCCACTTCCACATTATAAGCGCGCCGAGCGGTTCGGCAAAGCCTGAAACAGCAGTCATTATCAATGCCAAAAGACGGCTGCCCGTTGCGGCGCATATCGGCATCGCCACCGCTATCCCCTCGGGGATGTTGTGCAGCGCAATCGCCGCGCAGAGGTGCATCCCGAGTATCACATCCTGCTCGGTGCTTAAATATACCGCCATCCCTTCGGGCAGGTTGTGCAGCATCAGCGCCAGCATGGTGAAAACGCCTATCTTCATCAGTCTGCCCTCATCATCGCGGCGGCATTCAACCATAAGGTCGAGCAGTCTTGCCGCCAGAATACCGGCGGCACAGGCGCAGACGCAGGACAAAACCCCCGCCGCTCCCGGCATCTCAATCGACAGCACCGAAACGGCGTGCGGTATCAAATCGGCAAGCGACACCGCCAGCATCACCCCTGCCGAAAATCCCAGCGCGGCGTTTAAAACCGCCCTCGACGGGCGGCGGCGAAGCACTGCGGTAATCCCGCCGAGCATGGTGGCCAATCCCGCCGCAAGGCTCAACAAAAAGGAAAACGGCAATTTTATCACTCCCGCAAAACAGCTTTTTAAATAGCTATTCAGGCGGCGGCAAAATAATTACCGCAGCCGTTTGACAAATGGTTATCCGCCGTGATACCCTTGCCTTATATGATAAAAAATCGGCTTTTTAAAGCCACTGACGGGAGCTTTTATGACTGTTCTTGTAGTATCGGATACCCACAAAAATTTCGGCGAGTTTTACGACCTCGTTTTACAATACAAATCAAAGGTGGATTTTATCATCCACCTGGGCGACGGCGAAAACGACATCGATGACCTTTTCATGCTGGAGCCGAATGTCCCTGTCCGCTATGTCAGCGGCAACTGCGACTGGGGCAGCCTGAAACCGAGTTCCGATGTCGTTTCGGTAGGTGGGGCAAAGATTTTCATCTGCCACGGGCACAACTTCGGGGTGAAATATTCGCTTGACCGCCTTGCGCTGGAGGCAAAACGGCTCGGCGCGCAGACGGCGCTGTTCGGGCACACCCACCGCCAACAGTACACCGTCATCAACGGGGTGCAGTGCTTAAATCCCGGAAGCCTGGGAGAGCCGCGTGACGGAAAGCGCGGATACGCTCTGATCGAAATAGTAAACGGACAGGTAAACTGCTGTCTGAAACAGGTATAAAGGAGAATTGATATGGGCGCAATGAAATGGAGCAAAAATCAACTTCCCAAAACCGAAGATAAGCACCTCAGCCTTATGTCCAAATCCGAAACCGACAAGGCAAGAGCTTTTCACCGCAGTTTTCCGCAGTATGACAGCACTCCGCTGCACGACTTAAAAAATGCCGCTGCCGAGATGGGCATTGCCGGACTTTACGTTAAAGACGAAAGCTACCGCTTCGGCTTAAACGCCTTTAAGGTGCTGGGTGGGTCTTACGCTATCGGCAAATTTGTTGCGCAAAAGCTGGGCAAAGATATAAGCGAGATCGACTACCGTTTTCTCACCTCCGATGAGTTTAAAGCGAACTTTCCTCCCTGCACCTTTTTCACCGCCACCGACGGCAACCACGGACGCGGCATCGCATGGGCGGCAAAGCAGCTGGGACAAAAGGCGGTGGTGCTGATGCCCAAGGGCAGCACCGAAACCAGACTTAACCACATAAAGGCACTGGGCGCCGAGGCGACCATAGAACCGCTGAATTACGACGACTGCGTGCGAAAGGCAGCCGAGCTTTCGGCAAAAACGCCCTCCTCTGCCGTTGTACAGGATACCGCATGGGAAGGCTATGAGGAGATACCCGGCTGGATAATGCAGGGTTACGCCACCATGGTGGACGAGGCGATGGAGCAGCTAAACGCAATCGGCATTGACCGCCCCACCCATGTATTTCTGCAGGCGGGCGTTGGTTCGATGGCATCGGCGGTGACCGGCTATCTGGTAAACCGTTTTCCCGAAAATCCGCCCGTGATCGCTGTTCTGGAATGCTCGGCGGCAGAATGCTACTACCGCTCGGCGATAGAGGGCAGCGGCGAAGCCGAAGTTGTCGGCGGTGACCTTGCCTCCATCATGGCGGGGCTTTGCTGCGGCGAGGTAAACCCCACAGCATGGGATATACTGAAAAATCACGCAGCCGCATTTGTCTCCTGTGAGGATACAGTTTCTGCCGACGGAATGCGCCGTCTTGCAGCGCCGGTAAAGGGCGATCCTTCGGTCATCTCGGGCGAGAGCGGCGCGGTAGGAATGGGAGTTGTCGACCTGCTTTTGCGCCGGGGAGAATATCCCGAGCTTAAAGAACATCTCGGAATCGATGAGAATTCTAAAATATTGCTCATCTCGACCGAGGGCGACACCGACCCCGAGCTTTACCGCAGCATTGTATGGCAAGGCGCCCACAGCAGCAAATAAATTAAAAAATCCGCATAAACCTGCCCTTTTCGGCCGATACTGAAACGGACAGGTTTTTGTTATCTATACATAATTTATAACTTATCTTACTGTTGAAAAAGAAAATTTGTAGTCCTTGTAAAATTCTTAATTTGCAGTTTATTTTTCTGGAAATGGGGGAGTTTCTTTGCTATAATGCTATTGGTAAAGTTGCGCCGTTATGCGGTTTTTTAAAAATCCACACAACCGGCGCTTATATGTGCGTTTAAATACCAACGCAGCAAATATTTTAGGAGGAACAAAAATGAGCAAAAAGTATTGTTACCTGTTCACCGAAGGCAACGCTTCCATGCGTGAGCTTCTCGGCGGCAAGGGCGCTAACCTTGCTGAGATGACCAACATCGGCCTTCCCGTACCTCAGGGCTTCACCATCACCACCGAGGCCTGCACCCAGTACTATGAAGACGGCCGTAAGATCAATGATGATATCATGGCAGAGATCATGGAATACATCACCAAGATGGAAGCCATCACCGGCAAGAAGTTCGGCGATCTCGAGAATCCCCTTCTCGTTTCCGTTCGTTCCGGTGC
>JAFQAX010000032.1 GCA_017399785.1 Oscillospiraceae bacterium
ATCATCACGATCACGAACATCATCACGACCACGAGCATCATCACGACCACGAGCATCATCACGACCATGAGCATAATCACGACCATGAGCATCATCACGACCATGAGCATAATCACGACCACGAGCATCATCATGACCACGAGCATCACCACGATCACGAGCATCACCACGATCACGAGCATCACCACGATCACGAGCATCACCACGAGCATCATCATGACCACGAGCATCATCACGAACACGGTCATTCCCACCATCATCACAGCGGACTGCATGACATCGAGCATATCGTAAGGGGCCACCTTGATATACCCGAAAAGGTGAAGGATGATGTCATGGCGGTTTATTCGCTCATCGCCGAAGCGGAAAGTCACGCCCACGGCGTGCCCGTTTCGGATATCCACTTTCACGAAGTCGGCACTATGGACGCTATTGCCGACATTACCGCTGTTTGCCTGCTGATGGACCGACTTTCTCCCGATGAGATCGTAGTTTCCCCCATCCACGTCGGCAGCGGCACCGTAAAATGCGCCCACGGAATTCTGCCCGTTCCCGCTCCCGCCACCGCCTATATTTTAAAGGGTGTGCCGATTTACGGCGGCAGCATCCGCGGCGAGCTTTGCACCCCCACCGGTGCGGCACTGCTCAAACATTTTGCCGCCAAATTCGGCAGCATGCCGATGATGAGCGTCGATGCAGTGGGTTACGGTATGGGCAAGCGAGATTTTGAAGCAGCCAACTGTGTCCGCGCCATGATGGGCGAAAGCGAAGGCGGCGGCGATCTGATAACCGAGCTTTGCTGCAACGTCGATGATATGACCGGTGAACAGATAGGCTTTGCCGTCGAGCAGCTGATGGCAGGCGGCGCGCTGGACGCTTTCACCACCGCCATCGGCATGAAGAAATCCCGCCCCGCCACCATGATAAGCGTCATCTGCAAACCCGCCGATGCCGAAAAGATGGCAAAGCTGCTGTTTAAACACACCACTACGCTGGGCGTGCGTAAAACCAACTCCCGACGCTATACGCTGCAGCGCAGCATCGTCGAGGTGGAAACTCCCTTCGGCAAGATCCGCCGCAAAGATTGCAGCGGCTACGGCATATCCCGCAGCAAATTTGAATATGACGACCTCGCCCGCATCGCCAATGAAAATGGCATCAGCATCTCCGAGGTTATAGCTTCGATCGAAAAGTAAAAGCAAAATCCCCGCTCATTAGGGCGGGGATTTTTTGATGTGTTATCAATATGCGTGGGTCATGCCGCCATCCACCAGAATGGTCTGTCCGGTGATGTAGCTGTTGGCCTCGCTGCAGAGGAAGGCCGCCATTCTGCCGTATTCCTCGACGGTGCCGTATCTGCCAAGCGGGAATTTCGCAAGCGTCTCTTTGGTATATTGCTCCACCGAAACACCCGCCTTTTCGGCACGGATGCCGTTTATCTTTTCCAGTCGGGCGGTGGTTATCTGTCCCGGGCCGATGACGTTAATCAGTATATTGTCCTTGCCAAGTTCGCCCGAAAGGGTTTTAGTAAGCCCCACAACGCCCATGCGCATGGTGTTGGAAAGGATGAGGTTGGGCAGATATTCCTTTACCGAAGAGGAGGTTGAATTGATTATTCTGCCGCCGCCCAGCCGCTTCATCGAGGGGATGCAGGCGCGGATGGTGCGTATGTAGGAAAGCAGGCAAAGTTCAAACGCCTTTTGCCAGCCTTCGTCGTCAAAATCGGCAAAGGTTCCCGCCTCAGGCCCAGGGCCCATGTTTACCAGCGCATAGATGTCGCCCAGCGTTGCGACGGTGTGGTCGACCAGTGCGGTGATATCCTCTGCTTTGGTCAGGTCGCAGAAGAAAACCTCGGGGCGGTTACCGGTAATTTCGGCTATCTCATCGCGGGCGGCGTAAAGTCTGTCCTTATACCTTTCGGGAACGCACATCATCACCTTTGCGCCCTCGCGCGCCATCTCGGTGGCAATGCCTTTGCCGAGTCCGCTTGCCGAATGCATGCAGAGCACTACTTTTCCTTTTAATCCAAGTTCCATATCGCGTCCTCCTATATTACAGTTTTGTTCTACTGTCTATATTATAACCGCTGTTTTTGCGGCAGTCAAAGACGTTTTCAGCGATATTTTAATAACAGTTTTGTTATATTAAAAAGAGATGTGCTTTGGCACATCTCTTTTTTGTCAATCAAGAAACTCTTCCGGTATGTTCTTGTCGATTATATCCTGCATGTACTGGATGGTGAAATGCGGATAGTTTGCTGCAACGCCATGGACATCCATCAACTCCTGAGTATAATCGGAGAAGGGGTAAATTCTTACCTCTCTGCGGGCTGTAGTGTCATACTGGGTGACTATCGGTATCATCTTGGCGCGGGTGATCTCCGGCTTTTGGTCGGGCTCCATCGTTATTTCGAGATCGAGCACTCCGCCCAGCATATTCTGGGGGTTGAGCATGCTGGAAACAAGGTTGCCGAGCGAATAGACCACCAGCGTTTTGTTGCCTTCTTTTCCGGTTCGCCACTCCATCGGCTGCAGCGTATGGGAATGATGCCCCAGCACAAGGTCAACGCCCCAATCAGCAAACATCTGCGCCAGATAAAGCTGGTTGTCGTTGACATTTACGCTGTTTTCGGTGCCCCAATGGATGGAAACGACCACGAAATCGCTGTTTTCGCGGGCAAGCTTTACCTGCTGCTCCATCAGGTCGTATTCGTCCGAGCGGATGAATCGCAATTCGGTGTCCTTGGGCAGCTTGATTCCGTTGGTATGCTCGGTTATCGGCACAAATCCAAAGGTGATGCCGTTTTTCTCATAGAGCAGCGGCTGCTGCATATCCGATTCCTTGCGCCATGCGCCGATGGTCAGCAGATTTTCTTTGCTCTGCCAAAAATCGAGCGCCGCGATAAGTCCTTTTTCACCCATGTCAAACATGTGGTTGTTTGCTATGCTGACTACGTCAAATCCCATTTCGACAAGGCGGTTGCCGACCGCCTCGGGGGAGTTGAAAAGCGGATAGCCCGAAAGCGGGAAAATGCTTTCGGCGATTATCGTCTCCTGATTTACAAAGGAGAGGTCAGAATCGGCAAACAGCGGCTCGACAAAGCTGTAGGGCATGCCGAAATCAAAGCCGTTGCCGCCGGCACGGGCAGCCGCCTGTTTATAGAAGTTGTCGTGAATAAGATTATCGCCCGCCGCCATAAATTTTACCACCGATGGCTCGGGTTCGGGTTCAGGCTCCGGCTCGGGAAGCGGTTCGACGCTTTCGACCGGCTGAGATACGATCGGTTCTGCCGTGACCGGTTCGGCGTCCTCTTTTGCCGTCATAACAATAACGGCCGATACAAGCGCTATCACCGACACCGCGCAGATAATTACCGCAAGCATCAGGTGCGGAGATCTGTTTCTTTTTGTCAACTGTTTATCCTCCGTATATCATCGGGCGGTCATCAAAGATGTACCGGCTGCTTTTTCTTTTCGGGATCTTCATAGCCCATTCTGAGCGACACCTGCTGCGCCGCATCCAGCAGGAAGGGCAGCTTTTCGTAGATGTGCTCGTCGGTCATGCGGGTGATGGGGCCGCTTACGCTAAGTCCGGCGATGATGCTGCCGGTGTAATCGTAAATGGGCGCCGCAACGCATCTTGCGCCGTGCTCATACTCCTCGTTGTCGAGGGCATAACCCTGCTCTCTTACCTTTTCAAGTTCGGCAACCAGCTGTTTGGGGTCGGTTATCGTCTTTTCGGTAAGGGCAGGCAGTCCTTTTGCGGCAATAAACTGCTGGAGATGCTGCTGGCTGTAATTTAAAAGCAGCAGCTTGCCGACGGCTGTGCAGTGCATCGGCGAAACGTTGCCGACACGGCGGGTGGTCATCAGCAGCTGACGGGGTCCGCTTATCGCCTCGATGTATACCACCATCATATTGTGCTCCTCGGCGATGTTTGCCGATTCGGAGAAGATGTGGGCAATAGAGCGCAGATAGGGAGAGCAGATATTGCGGATATTCTTGCGGCTGGATACGTTTGCCGCAACAGCACATATTTTGTATGTAAGAGAATATCTTCCGGTGTCTACATCCTGCACTACATAGCCGCTTTTTTGCAGCGTTGCGATATAGCGCAGCGCTGTGCTTTCGTTCATGCCAACCAGTCTGGAAATGTCCTGAAGTCTAATCGGCTCATCCTGCTCCGAAAGGTGCTCCAGAATGGTGAGCAGCTTTTCGGATGACTGATTTGAGCGTGTTGCCTTATCGGCACCCGGTGTCCTTTTCATTTTCTTTCCCCCAATAAATATCATTTTCGCTTACATAAGCGGTGCAAATACCCTGATTATTGCGGCGACGAGCTGTCTTAAGCCTCTTCCCTTTTGCTGTAAATCAGATCCTGTTATCTCATGGCAGCTTTTGAGCGTGGTGAGAAAATCCTGCTTTATATCAGCTATCGCGCTGCAGCCTGTCATCCATACGCCACATTCAAAATGCAGATAAAGGCTGCGATAGTCGAGGTTTACCGTTCCCACCGTTGCGGTAATGTCATCAGAAACAAAAACCTTTGAGTGTATAAATCCCGGCATGTATTCGTAAACCTTTACTCCGCCCGCAATAAGCTGCGGATAAAAAGATCTGGTAACGGTGTG
>JAFQAX010000033.1 GCA_017399785.1 Oscillospiraceae bacterium
ACAAAGATAAGATCCGAGGAATAGTGATCACCCACGGACATGAGGACCATATCGGTGCGTTAAGCTATCTGCTTAAGGAAGTGAACGTTCCGGTTTATTCCTGTATGCTGACGATCGGTCTTGTCGAAGGAAAGCTGAAAGAGGCAGGGATACTCAGCGACTGCAACCTTATAGTGAAAAAAGCAGGCGATCAGGTCAAAATGGGGGATATCACCATTGAGTTTATCGCGGTGAACCATTCCATCCCCGACGCTTGCGGATTTGCTATTTTCACTCCTGCAGGAACAATAGTGCACACCGGTGACTTTAAAATTGACTACACCCCCGTAGACGGTCAGATGATTGACCTTGCCAGATTTGGAGAGCTGGGCAGACACGGAGTTCTCGCACTTATGGCGGATTCAACCAACGCCGAGCGTCCCGGAATCACACCTTCGGAGCGCAAGGTTGGTGAATCGTTTGAAATGCTTTTCAAAAAGGCCGGCGACAGAAGAATTATAATTGCAAGCTTTTCTTCCAATGTTCACCGTATACAGCAGGTTATAGACACCGCCGTAAGACATGGCAGAGGAGTGGTCGTTTCGGGAAGAAGCATGGAAAATGTTGTTGCCAAATCGGCAGAACTCGGCTATCTTAAAATTCCCGAGGGTACTCTTATCGATATTGACCGCATGCGCAACATTCCCGACGAGAACATTGTTATAATCACAACCGGCAGCCAGGGCGAGCCGATGAGTGCCCTGACCCGCATGGCAAGGGGAGAGCACCGTAAAATAAATGTTACTGCCCACGATTTTATAATCATTTCGGCAACTCCTATCCCCGGAAACGAAAAGCTGGTCGGAAAGGTCATAAACGACCTCATGGCCCTCGGCTCTGAAGTTATCTATGAAAGAACGATGGGCATTCATGTTTCGGGACATGCCTGCCGAGAAGAGCTTAAGACCATAATAGGACTTACCAAGCCGAAATACTTTATCCCGGTTCACGGTGAAGTAAAGCATCTGTTTAAAAGCAGAGAACTTGCCATGGAAATGGGGATAGAGGAGTCCAATATAATAGTCAGCGAAGTCGGAAGAGTTATCGAGCTTTCGGAAGATTCTGCAAAGGCTGTTACCACTGTGCCTTCCGGTGCTGTAATGGTAGACGGAAGCGGCATAGGCGACGTCGGAAGTATTGTTCTGCGCGACAGAAAGCTTCTTGCTGAAGAGGGGCTTATTATAGTTGTCGGTGCAATCGATTCCAAAACCGGAGCGCTGCTTGCAGGTCCCGATATAGTATCTCGTGGATTTGTTTATGTGAGAGAATCGGAAGAGCTTATGACCGAAGCTAAAGAGATATGCAAAAAGGCGCTGTCCGCTGCAGAAGGCGCAAACGGTATGCGCGAGTGGGCAAATCTTAAGCAGGCGGTAAAGGATCAGCTTTCTTCTTATCTTTTCTCCAAGACCAAGCGACGCCCAATGATATTGCCTATAATTCAAGATATATAAAAATATCCCCTGTTTTGCGTTTTGCAGAACAGGGGATGACTTTTATTTTGTCACCTTTTAAGCTGAGCGATAAGCTCGACTTCGCAGGGGGCATCTCCGGGAAGTTCAGCTACGCCGACCGCGCTGCGAGCAGGACGTCCGTTTTCAATACCAAACATATCGACAAGAAGATCGGTAACTCCGTTTGCCGCCTGAACCTGACCGATGAATCCTGGCGCGCTGTTTACAAATACTGTTACCTTTACGATTTTTTCGATCTTGTTTAAGTCTTCAATAATTGATTCAATGGCTGCAAGCGCATTGAGCGTTGCACGTCGGGCAAGCTTATATCCATCTTCAGGGGTAATAAGTTCGCCGATTTTTCCTTTCGCGATCAGAACACCGTTCTTTTTAGGGGTCTGTCCGGAAGTGAAAACAAAATCGCCTGCTTTTACTGCCAGAGAATAGTTCCCGGCGGGAACGGGCTTTCCGGGGAAATCGATATTTTTCTCTTTTATCACTTCATAGATGTCCATTTTCAGTTCCTCCGTAAAATGTCAGAATTATCAAAGGGTTACATTGTCAAGATGAGCGATCTGCTCGATAGAGACGTTGCCGCCGGAAAGGAAGAAGCAAACCTTATCCTCGGGTGTTACCTTGATAAGACCCTGCATTACTGCGCCGATTCCAATGCAGGAGGAAGGCTCGGCAAGTATTTTTCCTTCGGTGAGCATTAGCTTCATAGCTTTAAGCATGTATTCGTCATCTACCGCAGCTACTGCTGTTACATATTTGGCAACGTAGGGGAAGCACTTTTCACCGGGGCGGGGGGAGGCAAGGGCATCGGCAACAGTGGGTTTTTGCTCAACAGCGACGGGTTTTCCTGCGGCAAGGCTTGCACTGTATCTCGGAAGCGCAGAAGGTTCTGCTCCGTATACATCTATCGAAGGTGCAAGTGCTTTTACTGCAGTGGCAATTCCGCTGATAAGGCCGCCGCCCGACACGGGGACGATAACCTTATTGAGTTCGGGACACTGCGTTGCGATCTCAATACCGGCAGTACCTTGTCCTGCCATAATATCCTCATCGTTAAACGGGGGGACATTTATAGCTCCGGTTTCTTTCTGGATCCTTTCGGCGATTTCAAAACGCTCGCTTATATCACAGAGAACAACTTCTGCGCCAAGGGCTTTGATCGCTTCTATTTTAAGTTTGGGAGCAGTTTTGGGCATTACAATTGTTGCCTTTCCGCCAAGAACCTTTGCAGCATAAGCCATTCCACGACCGTGATTTCCGGAAGAAGCCGATACAACTCCGATTTTACGTTGTTCCTCGGAAAGCATCAGTGTTTTGTTCATTGCACCGCGAAGTTTAAATGCACCGGTGGTTTGCATGCATTCCGCCTTAACGTAAACCTGACATCCAAGAA
Organism: Oscillospiraceae bacterium; assembly: GCA_017399785.1. Classification (GTDB taxonomy): domain Bacteria; phylum Bacillota; class Clostridia; order Oscillospirales; family Ruminococcaceae; genus Yanshouia. The sequence continues at coordinate 2,899 of JAFQAX010000033.1, forward strand.
AGCTGTCAAGATTGGGCATGCGGAGAAGGGGCGTTTCAACAACATAGGGAGCAATGCGTTCTTTTGCCTGTTTTATTTCGGATATAGAAAAGCTCATTCTGCTTCCTCCTTATCATATAGTAATTATATATTATTTTACACAAAAACGCAGTTTTTACAACATTTCAAGTGCTTTTAGAGTATTATTACTGGAATTAATTGATTGCAATAATGTGCTTCCATTTTTTTGTCAAGAGTGATATAATAAATCATATGTATGCTGTTTTTACATTGATATCAAAAAATTGACTTGACATATCATTTTGAAATGGGAGATTTACATGAGAGAAAAACACAGATTATATCGTTCTGTTTTTTATCTGTTGGTTATAGCACTGGTAATTGTTTCTGCAATAGCATACTTTTTTAGCGAAAAAAGTTTTTATGTTATAGGCGCAGTCAGCCTGGTGGTAACACTGATAGCAATGCTGTGTACTGCAGTTGCTGATCGCAGAGTTGAAAAATTTGTTCATCGTATTGGCGAAAAAATTGCTTCTGTGCAGGCGGATACGCTTGAAAATATGCCTATACCGGTAATAATAACCGACGACAAAGGCGAGATAATTTGGTATAACGGCAAATCAAAGAATATGCTTTTTACCGATGGCGAATGGTATGGCAGAAAGATAAAAGATATAATCGGTGTTGATTCTTTTGTCGAGCAAACCGGTCTCGTTGAATATCGTGGAAAGCGGTATACCGTTTTCTGTACCAAAAATACTTGTGGACATGCAGATGATTACGCCGAAAATGATGTGAGATCGCTTACTGTATACTATTTCAGCGATGAGACCGCGATAAGAAAAGACGCCGATCAGTATTGGCTTTCACGTCCCTCTATCTTTGCTATTATGATCGACAGTATTGATGAAGTGCTTCAGAATGCTAAAGAAAATGAGCGCTCCCAGATGTTGGCTCATATCGAAAAGCTTATAGAGCAGTTCGTCGGAGATTACAACGGATTTGTAATAAAAAATGATCGCGGAAGATTTTTTGCGGTCATTGAAGAGCGCAATATGAACGCAATAGTTGAGCGTCGTTTTGCACTGTTGGATCAAGTGAGGGCGCTTTCTACCAATGATTCTCTTCCAATAACTCTTTCCATTGGTGTTGCCAGAAACATCGATAGTTATCCCGAGGGTGAACAGGCTGCGCTGCAGGCTCTCGATATGGCACAGGGTAGAGGCGGCGATCAGGCAGCAGTTAAAACCCCTAACGGTTATGATTTTTACGGCGGCGTTTCCAAGGGTATTGAAAAGCGTACTAAGGTTAAAACCAGAATAGTTGCTACCGCCCTTATCGAACTGATAAATTCCAGTTCCAACGTAATAATCATGGGACATAAGTTTGCCGATCTTGACAGCCTTGGCGCGGCGGTTGGCTTGCTTAGCTCGGTCAGAAAAGCGGGAAAAGATGCTGTTGTAGCGATAGACAGATCTAAAAATCTTGTAAAGGCATCTATTGATAATCTTGAAAAGAACGGTTACGAAAACAGCTTTCTATATCCGGATGATGCTATAGGGATGATAAATCCCAACACACTGCTTATTATAGTTGATACCCATCTGGAACATGTACTTGAATCTCCGGAGATTTACCGAGCATGTAAAAATGTAGCGATAATAGATCATCACCGCAGAATGGTAGGCTATATCGACAATTCGGTTATTTTCTATCATGAGCCATTTGCGTCTTCGGCAAGTGAAATGGTTACTGAGCTAATCCAATATTTTGGTGATAAATACCGCATCTCTCGAATTGAAGCGGAGGCGCTGCTTGCCGGTATTATGCTTGATACCAGAACCTTTACTATCAGAACGGGCGTAAGAACCTTTGAGGCAGCGGCTTATCTCAGACGTCAGGGCGCAGATACCGTTGAAGTCAGAAAGATGTTCTCTTCCACTATGGAAAATTACCAGCAGCGCGCCAGAGTAGTTTCGGCAGCGGAGATCTATAAACGCTGTGCGCTCTCAATAGTAAGTTCCACCAGTGAAGATATAAAAACTGTAGCACCTCAGGCTGCCGATGAACTTTTAAGCATAAGCGATGTCGACGCATCCTTTGTAATGTATGAATACGATGACGGCGTTTCCATATCGGCTCGCTCCATGGGCAAGATGAACGTTCAGGTTATCATGGAGGCTCTCGGAGGAGGCGGTCACCAGACTATGGCGGCAACTCAAATGAAGGGGATTTCCATGGAACCGGCACGTCAAAAACTGCTTGAGGCTATTGACGAATATGCCGTAAATAATTCTATTGAATAAAAACCAGATATTTTGGAGGTATAATACCATGAAAGTAATTCTGCTTGCAGATGTAAAGGGAACCGGAAAAAAGGGCGAAATGTACGAAGTTTCTGACGGATACGCAAGAAACTTCCTGCTTCCCAAAAAGCTTGCAAAGCCCGCAACCGTTCAGGCGGTAGGCGAGATGAAGGCAAAGAAGGCTTCTGCCGATTATCATGCACAGGTAGAGCGTGAAGCTGCTCAGGAGCTTGCTAACAAGCTTTCCGCAGTTACCGTTAAGATCAAAGCAAGAGCGGGCGAAAACGGAAAACTGTTTGGTGCCGTTACCAACAAGGAAATTGCAGAAGCTCTTGCGGCTCAGTCCGGAAACAACGTTGATAAGAAAAAGATTTCCCTCGATGCGGACATCAAGAGCTACGGTACCTATGAGGCTACTGTAAAGCTTCACCCCGGAATCTCTGCCGTTGTAAAGGTAGTAGTCTGCGAATAATCTCCATAAGGAGAAAGGAGGCTTCGCCTTGGAAAACAGTAATAATATGGGCTTCATCGGCTCGCTTGCTCAGGAACTGCCTTATAACCTTGAGGCGGAGCAGTCGGTGTTGGGCGCGGTTTTAATTGATAACGACTGTGTTGCACAGGTTCTGGATATATTAAAGCCGGAGCATTTCTATCGTCGCCAGCATAAAGAGATATTTTCGGTGATTATGCGCATGTTCATAAGCTCCGAGACGATAGATTTCATTACAGTTCTTGAGAAAGTTTACCGTGAGGAAATATTCCCGACTGAATCTGATGCGAAGATATATCTTTCTCAGCTTGTGCAGGTCGTTCCTCCGGTAAAGGATATAAGCGCATACGCAAGAATCATAAAGGAAAAATACTGCCTGCGAAGTCTGGTTTCTACTTTTGAGCAGGTAATAGCAGCTTCACGAGAGGGAAACACCGACCCCAATATGCTCATGGATATGGCGGAGCAGGGGATATATGACATCCGTCAGGGCAAGGACAGCTCCGGATTTACTCATGTCAGAGATGTAATTACGCTTACCTATGACCGTCTACAGAAAATTTCAGGCGAGGAAAGCGAACAGTATAGGGCTATTCCTACCGGATTCCCCAGACTTGATGATGTTATCATGGGCTTAAATAAGTCTGACTTGATAATTCTTGCTGCCCGCCCCGGTATGGGTAAGACGGCGTTTGCACTCAACCTTGCCTGCAATGTAGCAAAAGCGGGTAAAAAGGTCGCTATATTCTCTCTCGAAATGAGTAACGAACAGCTTGTTGAGCGTCTTATCGCTTCAGAGGGCCTTATTTCTTCGGAACATCTCCATACCGGAAAGATAGCTGATGATGAATGGGGCAAAATGGCAGTTGCGGCACAAAAGCTTTCGCCGATGCCGCTTTATCTTGACGATACTGCAGGAATACATATCGGCGAGATGAAGGCCAAGCTTAGACGCCTTAAAGATGTTTCGCTGGTAGTTATCGACTATCTGCAGCTTATGACCGGTGGAGACGGTACCCGCCGAAATGAAAACCGCGTTCAGGAAGTTTCGGATATGACCAGGTCACTAAAAATAATGGCAAAGGAATTTAACATTCCTATTATAGTTTTGTCGCAGCTTTCGCGAGGACCTGAATCGAGAAGTGACCGTCGCCCTATGCTTTCCGACCTTCGTGAATCGGGATCGATAGAGCAGGACGCAGATATCGTAATGATGCTTTACCGCGAGGCGTATTATAAAAAGGATGACCCAAATGTAAGCCAGGGAACTGCCGAGTGTATCGTTGCAAAAAACCGTCACGGTTCGGTTGGAACGGTAATGCTTGGCTGGGATGGCGAGCATACTAAATTCAACAGTTACGAAAGCAGACAAGATGATTTCTAAAGTTTTATCCGAAATAAGAAAAAAGGATATGATAAAAGCGGGTGACCGGGTTACTGTTGGGCTTTCCGGCGGTGCGGATTCGGTAGCCCTGCTTTGCATTTTAAAGCAGCTTGAAAACGAACTGGGAATAGCTGTTTCAGCATGCCATGTCAATCACAACCTGCGTGGAGAAGAAAGCGACCGGGATCAGGAATTCTGCAGACAACTGTGTGAAGTGAGAGGAATACCTTTCGAAACTATTTCGGTAGATGTCATCGGTTTTTGCAGCGAAAACGGTCTTTCCACTGAAGAAGGGGCGCGACGACTTAGATATCAGGCTTTTGAGTCTTTAAAAAATACAGATAAAATAGCCACAGCACATACCATGTCGGATAATGCTGAAACGGTTATTATAAACCTTTCCAGAGGAAGTTCCATTGACGGCCTTTGCGGAATACCTCCGGTACGCGGAAATATAATCCGTCCGTTGCTTTGCTGTTCGAGAAAACAGATAGAGGATTATTTAAAAGAGCTGAATCAGGATTTTGTTACAGATTCCTCAAATCTTACCGATAATTATCGCAGAAATAAAATCCGACATAATGTTATACCTCTTTTAAAGGATTTTAATGACTCGCTTGAAGAAACTATAGCAAGAAACAGCGATGTTCTGCGAGAGGAAAAAGAGCTTCTCGCCAGCATGGCCGAAGAACTTGAGAATAAGGCTTCAATAAATAATAATCCACATATTGGAAAGGCCTTTGAAAGATTTTCTGAAATTTATCCGATAATAAAAAAATACGATGTAGATGCACTCCAAAGTGCGCCCAAACCGATCAGGCTAAGAGTTATCAGAAAAGCGCTTTCAGAATTTGGAATAAGTTACGATTTTAGCCGACTTTCCGCTATAGATGAGATCGTTTGCTCGGGCGGAACGATGGACGTGGGCGGAAGAGTGACTATATCAAATGAAAACAGAGTTTTTTCTATTACCAAAAGTTTTCTGCCTTTTGAATTTGAAGAAACAAAAATCAGTATAAAAACGGATTCGGATAAAAAAATCCCCGTTGGTGATAAATACAGTCTGATTTTAAAGACGTTATCAGACCAAGAGATAAAACTTTTTGTAAACAAGCGCAATTTTCAATTTAAAAATGCGATTGATTGTGATAGAATAGATGACATTGTCACTATCCGCAAAAGAAAACCGGGAGACGGTTTTGAACCTGTGGCAAGAGGCTGCCGGCAAAGTTTTAAAAACCTTTTAAATGCGGTTTCAATGCCGATGTCGGTGCGAGATTCTCTTGTAGTTATTGAAGATTTACAAGGCATAATTTGGTTTGAAGGTTTTTTTGCGGCACAGCGTGCTGCTTTAACTGTAAATACACAACGGGCAATTCTGCCGATTATTTTGGAGGAATGACAAAATGTTAAACGACATTGAAAGGGTATTACTGAGCGAGCAGCAGATAAGCGACAAAGTTAAAGAGATAGGTGCTGCTATCTCTAAAGATTTTGCAGGCCAGGATGTTTTGCTGGTTGGCATTCTTAAAGGATCGGTAGTTTTTATGGCTGACCTTATGCGTGCTATAACCATTCCGTTGGCAATCGATTTTATGGCTGTTTCCAGCTATGGAAAAGGCTCTAAGTCCAGCGGCGTTGTAAAGATCGTTAAGGATCTTCAGGAAGATATCGAAGGAAAGAATATAATCGTTGTTGAAGATATCCTCGACTCCGGAAGAACTCTCAGCTATCTCAGAAAGCATATGATGGCTAAGGGCGCAAATAAGGTGAGCATAGTTACATTGCTCGATAAGCCTGAGCGCCGTGTAGTTGATGTTTTCCCCGACTACACCGGATTTAACGTGCCCGACGAATTTGTAGTCGGCTACGGGCTCGATTATTCCGAAAAATACCGCAACCTTCCTTTTATAGGAGTATTAAAACCCAGCGTTTACCAAGATTGACCATAGGCAAGGAGTGAACCACTTGAACAACCCCAGTAATAATCCCAACAACGAAAACGAGCAGCATAACGAAAATGGAAAACAGCATAATAACAATCGTCCTCCCATGCCTCCGCATATGAGACACGGTAAAAACGGATTTAATCCCAAAAACCATAAAGGTTTGCTTGTTTATATTGCTATTTTGACTGTTTTGATTGTTATAGCAGGCTCTACCTTCGGAATGACTTCTGAAGAAAGTCCCTATAAGTATTCCGAAATAGTTGCGATGTTTGATGAAAATAAGGTTTCGGATTATACATTTGACCTTGGAACCGGTGAACTGAGATTTACACTGCGTGGAGCTGAAACTGCTGAAACTTATACAGTTCCCAATGTAAATCTGTTTATCAACACTATCCAATCGAATGTTGATGAATATAACAGAGATGTTGCCGAAGCTGATAAAATAACCTACAACCTTATCCCGATTGCGACACCTCCTTTCTGGGTGTCTTATCTGCCCACACTGCTGCTTATACTGGCAATGGGCGCTTTGTGGTGGTTCACCATGCGTCAGGCACGCGGCGGCGGCAATATGGCAGGATTCGGAAAAGCCAAGACCCGCACTCCCGATCAGGGAAGAAAGGTTACCTTTGCCGATGTGGCAGGTGCCGATGAAGAAAAGGCCGAGCTTGTAGAGGTTGTTGAGTTCCTTAAGCATCCCGAAAAGTTCAATACCCTCGGCGCACGTATTCCTAAGGGTATTCTGCTTGTAGGCCCTCCCGGAACAGGTAAAACTCTGCTTGCAAGAGCAGTAGCCGGAGAGGCTGATGCGCCTTTCTTCTCCATTTCCGGCTCTGACTTTGTAGAGATGTTTGTAGGTGTAGGTGCTTCCAGAGTGCGCGACCTGTTTGATCAGGCAAAAAAGGAAGCTCCCGCAATCATCTTTATAGATGAGATCGATGCAGTAGGCCGTCAGCGCGGTACCGGACTTGGCGGCGGACATGACGAGCGTGAGCAGAC
>JAFQAX010000034.1 GCA_017399785.1 Oscillospiraceae bacterium
AGGTAAACGGTGTTCTTTGCATCCTCGGTGACACCCTGGAAGGTCTTGAACATCAGGTTGAACTGACGGATATCGGTGAAATTGTGCTTGCCGCAGGTGGGGCAGGGAATGTTGTGCTCTTCAACGAATTCCTTCATCTCGGTCTGGGAGTAAGCGTCGATGGGCTTGGAAAGCTCTACGCCGTTTTCCTTGCACCAATCCTCGATAACCTTGTCTGCGCGGAAGCGCTCTTTGCACTCCTTGCAGTCCATGAGAGGATCGGAGAATCCGCCAACGTGGCCGGAAGCGACCCAGGTCTGGGGGTTCATAAGGATAGCCGCGTCAAGTCCTACGTTGTAGGGGCTTTCCTGTACGAACTTCTTCCACCAAGCCTTCTTTACGTTGTTCTTAAGCTCTACGCCCAAAGGACCGTAATCCCAGGTGTTTGCAAGGCCGCCGTAAATTTCGGAGCCTGCATATACAAAGCCGCGGCCCTTGGCCAATGCGACTACTTTTTCCATTGTTTTTTCGCTGTTTTTCATGTTAAAACCTCCATGTCGGCTGATACATTACACTTCAGTTTACCGCGTTTAATCGGTATAGTCAAGCCAAAAAACCGATTTTGCCGCCGTTTGCGAACAGCCGCCGCTGTGGTACTATATTATCAGGATATAAATTTATCCTGCGCTGCAAAAAATTGCCTGATTTTTGATACTTATTATATAACAGGTTTCAATAAGGAGGTGCTCTGTATGTGTAATATAAAAATTATTCTTACCGCCGCTCTGCTGCTTTTTACAGGGTGCGCTCATTCCCCAGCTTACCAATCATCTTTGCCTGCATCATCTCAGCCCGCCGTCTCATCGGAACAACCTTCGGAAGCGCAAACCGTTTCCCCGGCGGCTGTACTTGCGGCCGATATGCAGCCGCAGCCCGAGTTTTACAGCCTTTTTAAAGGTGATGAGCGCTATTATTTTACACCTGAAGGTGAAATAATACCCGAAAAACAGCATTACAGTTCGATAAGCGATCCCGAAACGGGAACTAAACTTTATCGCGTTTATTCCAAGGATATAGATACCAAAAAGGATGACCCAAACGGTCTTCCGATAGTCGAGCATCACAATGCGCTTTACGACGCAGAGGGAAATATGCTTTGCGATTGGGATAAATATTATTACCAACCGGGCACAGGAAAGCTGATCATACGCCATAACCTTGGAAATATGTATATGATGGCGCCCCACTCGCTGCAGGACGGAGAAAGCTCGGTGCTGTTCGACCCGATTTCGGGCAAAGTTGTGCTCGAAGGTATATTCACCCTTACCGAGCTTTCAGACGGAGTTTATATGGCGCTTGACACCAATGGCAAGCTGTTGGGAACGATAGACCGTGATGGGAATATTCTGGCCGGTTTCCCCAGTCCAGTCAGCTGCTATTACCCCTCTGTCCATGACGGATATATCCAAGGCAGCGATTACGACCCCTTTGCCTATATATCCTCCAAAGAATCGCAGTACTTTATTCTGGATGAAAATTTAAACATCATTTTTAAAGGCGGAAATATAAACATGGGCTTTGTAGGACTGCGCGGGCCGTATTTTCTGCACGAGGCAGGCCCTGCCGTAAAAGAGGTAATCTCTTTTGATACAATGCAGCCTATTTTCAGTTATGATCCCCGAACTTATACTCTTGATTATTTTGACGGCGAACTTATGATACTGCGCAGCGGAAACCGTCCCGACTGGAAATACACCCTCTGCAACGCCGAGGGCAACGCGATCTCGGAGCAGTATGACCGTATCTCCAGCGACTATATGCAGTGGGATCAGGCGGATCTTCCCGCCGATATCTTTTTGGCACAACAGGGAGAAACCGTTATGCTGCTTGACCGCAGCGGCAAAGCAACGGCGCAAAATACGCTGCCCGGCGCCGACCGCTTTGATTTCGAACGCTCCGGGTTTTATTCCTACTCCTCTCAGGGTGCGTTGGCAGGCGACTATTCAACGGGTATTCTTGATTCTGACCTTAAGGTAGTCATCCCCGCCGAAAAATACCTTTCGATAAATATGGCTGTGAATTATTCCTCCGGCAAAACAGAATATTATCCGCTTTGGCTGGCTTATCATCAGGTCAACGGCTCTTCCCGCTGCGATGTTCTGGATATAAACGGCAAGCTGCTAATCTCCAATATCACCACCGTTGGGACGATAGGTCCTGACAGAATGGCTGTTGTTCGCGGATTTTCAATGGGGTTGATGGATCTTGAAGGCCGCTGGATATCCAAACATTCGGTATATAACAGCCTTGGCAGAAGCGATTGAAAGGAGCGATGAACATGAATAAAGCTTTTATCAGATATTTTCTTTTGGCAATGCTTTGTGCTTTGCTTGTGCTAAGCGGATGTAAACCCGATGAAACATCATATACCGCTGTTATCACCACGCCGCCCGCTTCCTCACAGTCCGCATCCTCTTCGGAACCTGCTTCTCCCGTTTCTTCCGAACCGGAAGCGGCTGAGCCTGCGGCAGCGCCGCTTATCGATGGCATTGGCCTTGAAAACTATCCTTCTATAAACGGCTCCACCGCCAACCATCCGCTTATCGCGCGGCTTTATGCCGAGCTTTGCGATATCCCATTGGAAGAAGCCGAAACGCTGGTCGAACTTGATATCGGCTCCACCGGTTCGATATGGCAGCGGTTTTTAAACGGCTACGGCCCCGATCTGCTCATCGCTTATGAGCCTCCCGAGGAGGTAAAAGCTCAGTTTTCCGAAAAGCTTGAGCAGTTTGAGATAGATCCCCTTGGCCGTGATGGACTGGTTTTTCTCGCAAACGCCAATAATCCGGTCGAAAGCCTGACTGTCGAACAGCTTCAGCAGATATACACCGCCAAGCTTACCGACTGGAGTCAAGTCGGCGGCGAAAGTGGCCCCATACAGCCTTTTCAGCGCAATGCCGACAGCGGAAGTCAAACGCTTTTTCTCAAGCTTTTGATGACCGACGGTCTTACTCCGATGGATCCTCCCACCGAGCTGGTGCAGGAAACTATGGGCGGGCTTATCGACGGGGTTGCCGCCTTTGACGGCGAGGGCAGCTCGCTGGGATATTCGGTTTATTACTACGCAAACCTGATGTATGCAAATCCCGACCTGAAGCTGCTGGCGGTTGATGGCGTTGAGCCCACCAACGAAAGCATACAGTCGGGTGAATATCCGCTTACCAACGATTTTTATATTGCCATACGCTCGGATGAACCTCAGGACAGTCCTGCACGCAAGGTACGCGACTGGCTGCTGAGCGACGAGGGCAGAGCGCTGATGGAAGAAGAAAACTACGTCTGGGCAAGAGAGGGTCTGCCGCCCGAATCAAGGGGCGCGGGAAATATTTTCGCACAGTCTTTATGCGGACTTCCGTTAGCAGAAGCTAAAGGATGATTTGAAATCAGCATCGAAGGGGGCAAAAGCATGAAAAAATACAAAAAACCGATTTTTTCAATATTGTTTGTGTTTATCATCGCCATTTGCTGCCTTTTGCCGCATCAAGGCGACAGCAATAGCGGCGCACCGGCCGTCAGACCTGCCGAAATAATCGTCAGAGATTACTCGGAATACAAAACCGCGACGCCCGTTGCCTGCGCCATGCCTGCTGCTTTTCACGAATCCATTGACGAGCTTGCCGAATATGCCGAATGCATCGCAAAGGGAGTATATTACGATGACGCAAGGCAAGTCGGATCAACAAACGGCATTTTAGAGCGATACACCGTTTCCACCTTTGAGGTCACAGAAGTTATAAAGGGCGAACTTTCAACAGGTGATAAAATACCGCTTTGCGAAGATTATTATATCAATGAATCGGAAAGAACTATTTATCACTATTGGAATTGCTATCCCGCCGACCCGGGCAGAGAGTATCTTGTTTTTATTTTAAATCCGCGTGGAAATCAAAAGAATTTTAGCCTTGTGGGATTAAACGGAATGGCTTTTGCCCGATTCCCTGTTGTTAATACAGCCGAAGAGGTTGATGTAAGCGCCTTTACCGATGCCGAGCTCAACATCAAATCCGGAAAAAACAAGGCGGCCTCCAATAAGTTTCGGTTTTTCTTTGAGCAGGCGATAGAAAAATATATGTGAGATAAAAAAGAGCCGCTGTCGGGTGACGGCGGCTCGTGTTTTTATCTGTTCATTAAAGCAGGATAAAAGATCGACTTTATACGCTGCAACTTCCGTACAGGATTCTACTCGCGCACTCAAAAACATGCCCCCGGCATGTTTTTGCCCCGCCTGCGGGCGGGTCGTGCTGTTCGAACCCCACGGGAACAAGCCAAAAACAAAACCCCCATCCTAAGATGGACATAAGATTTATTTTATCCCACTGATTCTGTACGGGATTCTACCCGCGCACTCAAAAACATGCCCCCGGCATGTTTTTGTCCCGCCTGCGGGCGGGTCGTGCTGTTCGAACCCCACGGGAACAAGCCAAAAACAAAACCCCCATCCTAAGATGGGG
>JAFQAX010000035.1 GCA_017399785.1 Oscillospiraceae bacterium
GAGCGTCCTCTTTCCGCTATTGAAAATCTCTGCGCAACCACGCTGAGAAATATCATAGGCGATATGGAGCTGGATCACACCCTCACTTCTCGCGATATAATCAATAGTCGTATCACCTCTATCCTTGACACCGCCACCGATAAGTGGGGCATTAAGGTAAACCGTGTCGAGCTCAAGAACATCATCCCGCCCGCTGAAATTCAGGATGCGATGGAAAAGCAGATGAAGGCAGAGCGCCAGAAGCGCGAAAGCATTCTCCGTTCCGAAGGCGAAAAGGCAAGCAAGATACTTGTTGCCGAGGGTGAAAAGGAATCTGCAATTCTCCGTGCGCAGGCTGAAAAAGAATCTGCTATTCTTCGTGCGGACGCTGTCCGCGAGCAGAAGATCCGTGAGGCACAGGGCGAAGCCGAAGCTGTTATGCTGGTTCAGAAGGCTATGGCCGATTCGCTTAAAATGCTTAACGAAGCTTCCCCAACCGACAAAGTACTGGCACTCAAGAGCTTTGAGGCTTTTGCAAAGGCCGCAGACGGAAAGGCAACCAAGATCATCATCCCTTCCGAGATCCAGTCGCTGGCAGGACTCGCAGCATCGCTTAAGTCCATCACCGAAGACGACGCAAAATCCGAATAAACCGCCCAAAAGGCTCCGCAGAAGCGGAGCCTTTTTTATTGCAATATTATCTTTTTCATGCTGTCGTTATATTCTTTTTCCGATTTATCCTTTATCCACAATACAGCCAGCTCTTCCTGCTCAGCCATTTGCTTTCCGCTTTCCAAATTGCTTACAAAAAGCGCCGTTGAAAACAAATCCGCATCGGCGGCACTGTTACAAACGACGGTGACACTTCTGAAATAATCAGCCGGATAAAGCGTTTCGGGATCTATCAAATGATGGTATCGTTTCCCATTATGCCAAAAATATCGCTGGTAATCGCCGCTGGTGGCAACAGCTTGATTTACAAGCTTGACCGATATTTCTGCTTTATTGTTTTCAAAAATCGCCCCATCGGGATTTTGTATGCCTATTTTCCAATATACTTCCCCATTTGGTGGGTCAAGTACCTTTATATTACCGCCGCCAGACATTGCTGCCCTGTTAACTCCCATTTTAGCAAGCATATTCGATACCTGTTCCACCGCATAGCCCTTTGCAAAAGCACCCGCATCTATCATCGCCTGATCAGAAAGCAGATTTACAGTTTTTTTATCCTCATCAAGCTTCATCAAATCTAACGAGATATGCTCCGCCGCTTCTGTAAGCTGCCTTTCATCCGGCAGTTTCGCTCCTTTTCCCTTTTTGATTTCGTCATACCACACAGAGCTGACAGCGCCAAAGGTTGGACTGACTTTTCCTTCTGTTCTTTTCACGCCATCAATACCATAATGCAGCAAAGAAAACAAGTCCTCCGCTATTGCTGTTTCTCTTTGGTGAGCATGTCGGTTAATATAGGCAATATTTACAATTTCCGGCGAATACTCAAATCTGTTATAAAGCTTATCCATTTCGGAGAAACTATCAGCAGCGGCCATCAAAGCGGCATCAAATATCTGTTTTGACTCGCAATATGCCGTTATCACAAAAAAGGTATCGAAGCTTCCCCAAAAGGCGGCGGTGTAACGCTGCAGCCGCGGCCTTGCGGAAACAAGATACAAAAGCGCAAAAATTAAATAAGCAAACCGTTTCATAATCATCAATCACCTGCAAAATTATTTTTCTCTGCCGCTGAGGATTTTATTATTAAAAATTCAGGCAGAGATACTTTTAAAAATCAAGGAGGCAATATTGATGAAAAAAATCCTTACAGCAGCCGTTATTGCGGCGCTGGCAATTTCGCTGACAGCCTGCGGATGCTCTGCTTCCACCGACATGAATGCAACCAGCGACCCTCTCGAGCCCTCTTCTGATACCGCTTCTTCCGGTGCAGGCGGATACACTGACACTGAAACACTGGTTGGCATTGGCATCGTTGCAAACACATCCGATTCCACCGAAGCAAGCGAATCTTCCGATGGCAGCGCAAGCTTTGATCTTACCGCCTGCGCCGTCTGCGTAGATTCTGACGGACGCATCATCGACGTACGATTCGACGCAATTGAAACCGGAATTGGTTTTGATTATGCAGGTGCTTTTACCGGTGACATTGAGTCTGACATCTATACCAAAAGAGAGCTCGGCGACGACTATGGTCTGGGCGCCGTTTCCGGCATAGGCATGAACTGGCATGAGCAGATGGACTCCTTTGAAGACTGGCTGCGCGGCAAAACCGTAACAGAGGCGATGGACATGAAATTAAGCTACGACGGAGACAGACAAATTCCAGACGAAGACAACCTTAGAAGCTCAGTCACCATTTCGGTAAGCGACCAGCTCAAAGCACTTGAAAAGGCTTATGCCGATGCGACCGGCAGCAGCATGACTGGCAGCGGAATGACCGGGAGCAATTCTTCTGCCGTAACCGATGATGACACTTCTTATGACGATACTACGAGCGAAGAAAGCAGCGTAATCTCCTAAATAATTGCACAAAAAATCACCCGCCTTAAACGACGGGTGATTTTACTTTTTATCAAGCTATCATTGCATAACGGAGTGTAAAAAGAACAGCCAGTATAATAATGGTAGGATTAAGTTCTTTAGCCTTTCCGGAAATGATTTTTGCGATAACATAGCTAATTATACCAAAGGCAATTCCGTTTGCTATGCCGTAGGTAAGAGGCATAACTGCCATAGTAAGAAAAGCGGGAATCGCTTCATCGGGAGTGGAAAAGTCAAACCTATCAAAGGTAGAACTTATCATTAAGACACCGATGTAAATCATAGCAGGAGAAACTGCTGCTACAGGTACTATACCAATAAGCGGAGCCAACACTATCGAAACCAGGAAAAGCAGCGCCGCAACAACCGAAGTCAATCCGGTCCTTCCGCCCTCTGCCACACCGGAACTGGATTCGGTAAAGGTAGTTATTGTAGAAGAACCGAAAACAGCACCGCAGGCTGTTGCCATGGCATCAGACAGCAGCGCTCGCTTCATGTTTCTTACTTCGCCCTTTTCATCCATCATTCCGGCACCTTGTGCAGCACCGATAAGTGTTCCGATGGTATCAAACATATCAATCATCGATATTGTAATGATAACCACAAAAATTTCTGAAACAGCCTCAAAAAATCCGCTGCCGGCAAACATGCTTTGTAATCCCGTAAAACACTTACCAAACGAAAGCTCGGTATAATCATGGAACATAGTTGCTATATCCATTGAAAAGTCACTAGGTGCTTCGGTAACTTCAAGCGGGATTCCCACCAAAGTTGCACCAAGTATAGCGATAAGTATTCCACCCTTAACCTTTTTGCAGCTGAAATAAGCGATTATTGTTAATCCTGCAAGGCAAACTATGGCATCACGCGCAGGAGATCCGACAGAAAAATCAGAGAAGTTTACCACACTCACCAATGTAGCATCATTGTTTACAACGATTCCACCGTTTACCATTCCGATAAATGCAATAAACAAACCGATACCCGCCGAAATAGCAACGTTAATATTATGAGGAAGTGCCTTAACGATGGCTTCTCTTAATCCAAGCGCAGAAATGATTATAAACAGAATACCGGAAATAAATACGACGCCAAGGCCCTCGGCATAGCTGTATCCCATTCCAAGCATCAGTGTATATGCAAAGGTCGCGGTTATACCGATTCCCGGGCCAAGTACAAAAGGAAGGTTAGCCAAAAAAGCCATCAGCATCGTTCCAATAAACGAGCTTATACAAACCGCAATGAATACCGCATTTTCAATCTGCGCACCAAGCGCCGCATTACCCATTATGTGAGCTGGATCAGCCATTGTTTTTGGGATACTGGCAAGGATATATGCCATCGCCATAAAGGTAGTTACCCCCGCCAATATTTCTGTTTTTATGTCGGTTTTGTTTTCTTTGAGCTTAAAAAATCTTTCGATGGCAGATTTCACGTCATACGCTCCGATCTAATAATTATTATTTAATCGTAATAACACATTTTCCTTTTTACACACTGTTTTACAAATATCAGAACTTTGCAAGCGATAAAACTTCTTTTTCTCCATCAACCGCAGATTGCTCAAGGCAATTGACAACAGACCACATTTTATCTGTATAATTTTGATCTTTTATCATTCCCAGGTTTATTTTAACGTTGCAAAGTGCCGCAAGAACCGCAGTGCGGCACATCATGGCAGCGATAACGCCATCGGTTATCGCATTTTTATTGCCGCGCATCACCGCAGCTTTTGCAAGCGGCATAACTTTAAGCGAGGTCTGCGCAATAGAAAGCGGGACTTCGGCGGCATGCTTCAAGGCCTGCTGCATAGCTGCCTTTCTTGCTGCCTTTTGATCGTCAGTATCTTTGGGCAATGCCAATGCTTCGATATATCCGTCAAACGATACGCAGTCTCGGTCGATGTCATCCAGCAGTAGGCTTCGGAGCTGTTCGCACTTTTCAAGCATTTCAGCCATCTCTGCCTTATGCTCTTCATATCCGCTTTTATTTACCGTAAGTGCCGCAACCATCGAGGCAAGCGATGCCGCCAGCGATCCGGTCAGTGCAGCTATACTTCCTCCGCCGGGAGATGGCGAGTCGGAGGCAGTTTTTGCAGTAAAGTCATCAAGACTAAGCTGTTTCATTTTCATAAGATTCCCCTCCAGATCACTTTGCTTTTTTCATGCGTTTTTTTGCTATAGCTGCAATCCAGCAGCAAATCGGAATCAAATACAGATACACTGCTGCCGCCATTCCCGATATGGGTGCCCCTATGGTACTTAACGGAACAGCACCCGCAATACTCCATGGGATAAGGGGAGCTATAACAATCGATGTGTTTTCCAGCGCGACCGCCATTTCGTATTTATCGGGAATAAGCTCTTTGGTGGTTTGATGCGTAAGGGTAGTTGCAAGCGTCTGGTTACAGCTTATCATCGACATAAATACCGACACCACCGCTACCGTACCAAACGGAGTAAGAATATCTGCCCACTTCTGCACAATCGATTTGATCCCCTGCAGCAGCGGAGTATGCTTGAATATACCCGAATAGGTCGCAGAAATGGTGATTATCAGCGAAACCCTAATCATAGATACCAGACCGCCGCCGTTTAAAAGAGCGGCAAGTTCGATGTTGGATGATTTGAATCCAAATACAATTATTTTAAGCAGTTCGCTGAATCCGACGCCTTGTATATGAACAGCTATAACGCTTGCGATTATTACCGATGAAAACATCGCCCATTTCACCTTTACCCTTGCGATAAGCAAAATCACAATGAGCAGCGCCGGTAAAGCTGTTATTGTCGAAAGATCAAAATGCTCGGCAAAAAGTGCCACCGTCTCTTTAACATCAGCCTGTCCGCTTGCTCCGATTCCCGCTAAACCGTATATAATGCAGGTCAAAACCAACGGAATGATCGATGTTTTAATCATATTTGAAATATTTTTATAGATCTCGGTATCGGTCAATGCGCATACCAGCATTGCGCTGGTAGACATCGGAGAGCATCTGTCTCCAAAAAATGCTCCCGCCAATATGGCACCGCCCGCCAATATAGGGTTTATACCCAGTGAACGAGAGATCATCATGCATATAACGCCCATCGTTCCAGCTGTTCCAAAAGAAGTACCGGTCAAAACAGACATCAAGCTGCACAGCAAAAATGAGCTTAGAACCATAAATCTCGGGTCGATAAATCCCACCGCATTGTAAATAATATACGGAATAGTTCCAGCGCAGCGCCAGACAGCCGTAAGCATTCCGATAAACATGAAGATGATTAGAATATTTTTATATGCGGCTATTCCCTCTTTCATCATCCCAAGTATCTCTTTAACAGAATGCTTTTTATACAGAGCATAACAGGTAAAAGTGATCAGTCCGAAAGCAAGCGCAAACAGAATATTTGCACCTGAAATGACGCAGATGAGCAGACCTGCGACAAAAAGCGATATTGCAATAATTTCAGCCAACCGCATCCCCCCCCTTGGAAGAAAAATAAACAAAGCTCTTCTGCGGACAGCCGCAGAAGAGCTTTGAAAAGTATCTTATCAGC
>JAFQAX010000036.1 GCA_017399785.1 Oscillospiraceae bacterium
CAAATCACAGCTAAAAACACCGCCAAAGGGGTGCGTCCTACATGGGCGCACTTCTTGCTTTTTGCTCAATTCCACTAGATTGAAATGGAAATGCGTCCCCTATGTATGGGGGACGCATTATTGGTTTCTTTTTAGAGTTCTCAGCCAGCTTGTGCAAAGGTGGCTGCTTCTTTGTTTTCTACATACTCTACAGCGATTTTGAAAAGCTGTTTTCCTTTACGTTAAACGGCGATGCGGCTTACAATCTAACCGCTGTAACTGAACGTTATTTAAAACATCACCTCCAGAGAGGTTATCGCTCGCTGGAATTTTTCTATTCGGTGGCGCAGCAGTGACACTGCGGCGCTGCCGACCTTTTGATTCGGAGGGATTTTATGATCTCACAAAGACACTGCGACACACTTGAACTGCCAAAAATCCTACAACTGCTTTCTGAATGCTGCGGATGTGAAGACAGCAAACAGCTTGCTTTAAAAGTTACACCTAAATGCGACTTTCCGGATGCTGTAAGGCTTTTGAACCTTACAGTTGCTGCCAATACTTTATCCAACAGATTTGGTTATCCGGGAATGTATCGCATAAGTAACTGCGCATCTTCGCTGCGCCGTGCACAGCTTGGAAGCCGACTTTCACTGCGTGAATTACTTGAGATTTCGGCTATATTGCGTACCATGCGTTCGCTGCATAGCTGGAAACAGCAGTCAGACGACCAGGCAACTGCATTGGATTTCCTTTTTGATTGTCTTTTTGTCGAAAAAAGTGTGGAGCACAGACTTTCAACTTCTATAATTTCGGAAGATCAGCTGGATGATAACGCATCTCCGGCATTATTTGAACTGCGCCGTAAGATAAAGAGCACGGGACTCAAAGTAAGAAGCCAGCTCGAAAGCATGATACGTTCCACGACTTATCAAAAATATCTTCAGGAGCCTATCGTAACCATTCGTGACGGACGTTTTGTAGTGCCGGTAAAGGCTGAATATCGCTCTGAGATAAAGGGACTTGTGCATGACACCTCTTCCAGTGGAGCAACCTATTTTGTCGAGCCGATGAGCGTTGTTGAACTTAACAACGAAATCAGAGTGCTCGAAAATAAGGAGCAGCAGGAGGTCGACCGAATCATTGCGGAGCTTTCTGCGTTGGTTGGCCAGTATGCCGATCATATTCAGGCAGGATATGATGCTGCCGTTGAGTTGGATTTGTATTTTGCAAAATCAAAACTTGGCGACAAAATGCGTGCTAATATACCTAATCTTACCGATGACGGAGAAGTGCTGCTTAAAAAGGCGCGCCATCCTCTTATCTCGTATGAAAAGGCAGTACCCATTGATATTGCGGTAGGCGGCGAATATGATGCGCTGGTAATCACCGGTCCCAACACAGGCGGTAAAACTGTCGCAATAAAAACGCTTGGACTTATCACTCTGATGGCAATGTGCGGACTTATGATTCCTGCATCTACCGACAGCCGTGTTTCGGTGTTCGGTCAGGTGTTGGCTGATATAGGAGATGAGCAGTCGATAGAGCAGAGCCTTTCTACCTTCTCTGCCCATATGGTCAATATTATCTCTATCGTTGAATGTGCCGACGACAACTCGTTGGCACTGATAGACGAACTTGGCTCCGGTACTGACCCTGTTGAAGGTGCAGCGCTTGCTGTTTCTATCATTGAAACACTGCGTAAAAAAGGTACCAAGCTTGCTGCAACCACGCATTATCCCGAGATAAAAATATACGCACTTGAAACCAAGGGCGTTGAAAATGCAAGCTGTGAATTTGATGTTGATTCACTACGTCCGACTTACAGACTGCTTACCGGTATCCCGGGACGCTCTAACGCATTCCTTATCAGTGAACGCCTCGGTCTTTCCAAAGGCATCATTGAGCGAGCAAAGCAACTGGTTTCCGAAGAGGATACCCGCTTTGAAGATGTTGTCGGTGAACTTGAAGACACCCGTCGTCAGCTGGAGGCTGAAAAACTTGCCGCAAAGCAGCTTAGATTAGAAGCAGAGCAAATAAGAAAGAGCGCAGCGGAAGAGCAGGCGAAGATCAGCAAAAGCGTTGAAAAGGAACTTGAGCGCGCCAGAGAGCAGGCTAAGCGCATAATTGAAGATACCAGAATACATGCTGAAATACTTTTTGAAGAACTGGATGCTATTAAAAAGGAAAAGGATAAAGAGGCGTTTTCAGGACTTCTTCAGACTGCACGCCAGAATTACAAGGGGTCTATGCGCGAGCTTGAACAAATGAGTGACCCTGTTTCGGGCCGCCAGACGGAGGATGATTATAAACTTCCCCGTCCTCTTGAAAAGGGCGATATCGTATTTGTCCGTATGCTTAACAAAGAAGGCATCGTTATGGCAAAGCCTGAAGGCAATACCGTTATGGTGCAGGCGGGTCTTATTAAAACTTCTGTTCCAATTTCAGAAGTCAGGCTTGGCGAACGAAAAAAAGAGGATAAAAATACTAAAAAGCGAGGAAGTGTTGGAACCAAGGGTATTACCTCCAAGGCAAGCAGAAGTATTAAAACCGAGCTTGATCTGCGTGGTCAGGATTCCGAACAGGCTATCATGGAGTTAAATGCTTTTATCGACAGCGCTGTACTTTCCGGTGTACAGACTATACGTATAATACACGGAAAGGGAACAGGTGTGCTGCGTGACGCAGTCGGAAGAAGACTTAAACAGCACAAGAGTATTGCATCCTATCGACTTGGCCGATACGGTGAAGGAGAAAACGGCGTTACCATCGCTGAATTGAAATAGAATCAGTAAAAGCAGCTGACTTTTACTATGCAGAAGCGGCTGCTTTTTGCTATTTAAAATGTTTTGTGCATTATGTAAAATTTGTAAAAATAGGTTGCCCAAAGTTATAAATTGCGATATGATAAACACGTGGATTCGTTGCGGTGGGCCGTACGTATTTAAGCTGTTTGCGTACTGAAAATGTGCCCACTGCAAATATTTGATTTGTGTAAAAATGGAGGAATTGAAAATGGCTTATTTAACTGACATCGAAATCGCGCAGGCCTGCCAAATGAAGAACATCCGTGACATCTCTGAAGTCGCCGGAGTAGACGAGAAGTATCTCGAACTCTACGGCAACTACAAGGCAAAAGTAGATTATAAGCTTCTTGACGAAGTAAAAAGACCTGAAGGCAAGCTGGTTCTTGTAACCGCTATTACTCCTACCCCCGCAGGTGAAGGCAAGACCACCACTACCGTTGGTCTGGCTGACGGCCTCAGAAAGATCGGTAAAAATTCTGTTGTAGCTCTCCGTGAACCTTCTCTTGGTCCGGTATTCGGCGTAAAGGGCGGCGCAGCAGGCGGCGGCTATGCTCAGGTGGTACCCATGGA
>JAFQAX010000037.1 GCA_017399785.1 Oscillospiraceae bacterium
CTGCGGCAAGCCGCAGGGCGGGGATGAAACTTTATGCTATACTTTCAGCTTTTATCAGCCGATCTCAACACCGGTGTTGGGGTTGGTCACCACAGAATCAACGGTGCCGCTGTTGTTGTTGGAGTTATTATTGCTGCTGCCATTGCCGTTGATGATGGGGGTGTTCAGCAGGGGAAGCTCTACGTCAGAAATTACATACTTGCCAAGGGTTCTGGTCTTGATAACGAAGTTCTCATCATATTCGTCGTACTCGGCGTTAACTGCCACCAGTCTGCCATCATCCTTAAGCTGATAGAGGTAGGAATCGGGATCAGCTGCAAGATAGAGGGTACCGATTCGGTTGAAGGAAGCACCGTTGCCGTAGAAGAAGTCGAGGTTTGCGTTGGGGTAGATAAGTGCTACATCGGAGTCAAAGTCAGAGGTTGCGGAAAGCAGGATCTTGCCCTGGCCGTTGGTGTTTACTTCGAAGTAGGTCTCATCGTCGCATTCAAAGGTAAACTCCTCGCTGTCGCCATATTCAAAGCCGTGACCCTCCTTGAAGATCTGAAGGTCCTCGGTGATCTCGCTGTCGGTTGCGGTCTCATATGCCAGCTCCATGTTTACGTCAAGTTCCATCTCGTCGTAATCGAATTCGCCGGACTTTCTCAGCTGGATGGTGCCGGAGATGTCAGCAGCGGTAACGCTGCCGGTGTCCTTGAGGTCGACCTCGATAAAGTAGATGTACTTCTGCGCGATGGATTCGCCAACTACCTTCTTCTTTACCAGCTCAACGCTGTCGATGAGCTTGCCGTTCATCTCCCACTTGCTCTTGATCTTAACGCCGTCTACTGCGTCGGTCTCGTAAACGTACTTTGCGCCGGAAGCAAGCAGGTTGTCAAGCGCGGTCTGCGCATCGTTCTTTTCGGTCTCGGCGGTGTTCTTTGCCGCCTCGGCAGAAGTTACAAGCGCGTCTGCGTCATTCTTTGCAGTCTCAGCTGCGGTGAAGGCTGCTGCCGCGGTATCTGCGATGGTGGTGGATTCGGTCACAGCGGTCGCTGCGTCAGCGGCGGGGGTCAGTGCGGAATCGAATGCTTCCAGAGCATCGTTGTATGCCTGCTGGGTGCCGGTGCCTGCATTCCATGCGGTTGCTGCGTCGAGCACTGCCTGTGCGTTGCTCTTTGCGGTCTCGGCTGCGGTAAGCGCCTCGGCCTTAGCTGCTGCGTCGTTTACAGCATTGGTGTGCGCGGAAACTGCGGTGTTGAAAGCTTCGGTCTTTTCGTTAAGAAGTCTTCTTGCTGCCTCGATAGCCTCTGCGGCGTCATCGTTGATGGCGCTGAGCAGCGGGAAGTAGATAGTCTCGCCGTAGTCAACTCTCGATACCGCCTGGGAAAGGTCTACCGCGTAGTCGTCGCTGTCATAAAGATATGCGTTGGTGCTGATGGCACCGATGGGATAAAGCGCGTCGTCATCCTTTGCGAATGCTGCTGCGCCCATGCTCATGACCATTGCGGAAGCAAGGCCAAAGGAAAGGATCTTTTTCATTTAATAATTCCTCCTAAAACTTTTTGCCCTCTGCCGTTATGTCGCACCGCCGTATTGCGGTATATCTGTTATGATGCGGGCTGTGCGGTACAAGCGCCCGGTTCTCTCCATCCGACCGTTTGTCCTTATCACGCACAATCAGCGCGTTCGGTTACTAAGTGTGCATAGACCGCGGCTTTTATGCAAAGAGATTTTTGGAAATGACGCAAATTACTGGAATCGCATTAAAAAACGGCTTTACAATGCGGCTTTTACGCAAAAAACAACGCCCCGAAATTGATCGGAGCGTTGTCTTAAGTTCATTTCATCAGTTTTTCAAGCAGCTTCATCAGCTCGTCGGCCTTCTGCTCGGTCTCGCCGCTCTGGGCGGCTTCGATAAGGCAGCCCTGCATGTGGGCGGAAAGCACCTCGCGGTTGGCGGCGCGTATTACCGCCTCTGCCGCCAGCAGCTGGGTGGAGACATCGATGCAGTAGCGATCCTCCTCTATCATGCGCAAAACACCTTCCAGCTGACCGCGCGCGGTCTTGACCAGCTGAGCTACTTTTTGTTTGTCGGCACGCATAGCAATTACTTATCGGAAACGCTTACAGGCTCAAAGCCTGCCTCTGCTACAACAGCGGTGAGCGCTTCATCAGCAACGTCGGCAGCAAGGGTGATAACAGCCTGCTTCTCGGCGAGGTTTACTTCGGCAGCGGTAACGCCTTCAACAGAGGAGAGTGCCTTTTCAACAGCCATCTTGCAGTGGTTGCAGTTCATTCCGTTAACTTTCATGATCTTGGTCATCGTTTTTTCCTCCACAATTTCAATTTCTTGTTTGATTTCTATTTCAGCGCCCTCGGCCTGCTGCGGCTTGAACAAGCGCAGGCGAAGCGCGTTGGTAACAACACAGAAGGAGCTCATACTCATGGCGGCGGCACCGAACATGGGGTTGAGCTTGATGGCAAACAGCGGCCAGAACAGACCTGCTGCCAGCGGAATACCGACCGTATTGTAGAAAAACGCCCAGAACAGGTTCATTTTTATATTTTTAATAGTGGCGTTGGAAAGCTGGAGCAGCGATACAACATCCAAAAGGTCGCTCTTCATCAGCACTATGTCTGCCGACTCGATGGCGATATCGGTACCTGCGCCTATCGCAATGCCGACATCGGCACGGGTAAGGGCGGGGGCGTCGTTGATTCCGTCACCGACCATGGCGACCTTTTTGCCCTGCTGCTGCAGTGCGTATATCTCTCGCTCCTTATCCTGCGGCATGACCTCGGCTACTACGCGGGTTATATCCAGCTGGCGGCGGATGGCCTCGGCGGTCTTTTTGTTGTCACCGGTCAGCATAATGACCTCAACGCCCATATCTCTAAGCGCCTTTATCGCCTGATGGCTGGTGGCCTTGACTACGTCTGCGGCGGCGATTACGCCGATAAGTTTGTCGCCCTTTGCAAAGTAAAGGGGAGTTTTGCCCTCATCGGCAAGGTTGTCGCAGCGATCGATATAAGCCGAGCAATCGACATTGTTTTCGGTCATATAGGCAAGGTTGCCTGCCAAGCAGCGAACGCCGTCGATATCGGCAGCAACGCCACGACCCGAAACTGCCTCAAAATTCTCCGCCTGCGCGGGCTTTATCCCCTTTTCAGCGCAGTATACGCAAACTGCCTCTGCCAGCGGATGCTCCGAGCTGTTTTCAAGGGTTACGGCAACTTTTAAAAGTTCTTTTTCATCTTCACAGAAAAGGTCGGTAACTCTGGGCTTGCCCTCGGTGATGGTGCCGGTCTTATCCAGCACAACGGCATTGATGCTGTGGGCGGTTTCAAGCGCTTCGGCGGATTTGATGAGTATGCCGAGATTTGCCGCCTTTCCGGTTGCGACCATAATAGCAACGGGGGTTGCAAGTCCCAGTGCGCAGGGACAGGAGATTACCAGTACAGCTATTGCACAGGAAAGCGCAAACTCAAAGGTCTGTCCCACTGCCAGCCAAATGCCGGCAGTGATAACTGCTATGGTGATTACGGTGGGGACGAAAATGCCGCTTATCTTGTCGGCAAGGCGGGCGATGGGCGCCTTGGAGCTGCCTGCCTCTTCGACAAGGCGGACTATCTGCGCAAGGGTGGTGTCGTCGCCGACACGCTGCGCCTCAAATTTAAAGTAGCCGGTCTTGTTGATGGTGGCGGCGATGACCTTGTCGCCAACCGTTTTTTCAACGGGGATGCTCTCGCCGGTCAGCGCCGACTGGTCAATCGCCGAAGAACCTTCGACGATAACGCCGTCAACAGCTATGCTCTGTCCGGGGCGGACCACCACGATATCACCCTTTACAACATCGGCAACGGGTATCTCCTGCTCCACACCGCCTCTGACAACGATAGCGGTCTTGGGGGCAAGGTCGAGCAGCTTGGCGATAGCCTCGCCGGTTTTACCCTTAGAGCGGGTCTCAAGGAATTTGCCGACGGTGATGAGCGTCAAAATAGTTGCTGCCGACTCAAAGTAAAGGTCCATGTGATAGCGTGCCACCAGCTCCATATCGCCGGTGCCAAAGCCGTGACCGATGCGGTAGATGGCGAAAACGCCATAAACAACAGCGGCAGTCGAACCTATCGCGATAAGCGAATCCATGTTGGGGGCACCGTGCAGCAGCGTTTTAAATCCCACCTGGAAAAACTTGCGGTTGATATACATTATCGGTAAGGTGAGCAAAAACTGGGTGAAGGCAAAAGCCAGCGCGCCCGAATGTCCCTGCATAAACTGCGGGATGGGCAATCCCATCATGTGTCCCATCGAAATGTAAAACAGCGGCAGAAAGAATATCACCGAAAGAATGAGACGGTGACGCATCGAAGCAAGCTCCTCTTCGGCGGCGCTGGTGGTCGCCTCGGTGGCGGAAGAAGCTTTTGAAGGGTTATTCTGTCCGTGTACAGCCGCGCCGTAGCCAGCAGCGGTAACAGCGGCGATTATGGCTCCGTCATTTAACAGCGACTCATCATATTCGGCGGTCATACGGTTGGCAAGCAGATTTACATTTACATCCGATATTCCGTTTAATTTTTTTACCGCACGCTCAACGTTTGCCGAGCAGGCGGAACAGGTCATACCTGTAACATCAAAAGTCTGTTTCATACAATACACCTCCTATACCCCACCCCCCTGGGGTGGTCAATTTAATAGTAACATATATCTTTTTGCCAGTCAAGGGTCTCTAACTCAAAAATATTATTGGCGGTATTATAAGCAAAAAATCACCCGCCTGAAATCAGGCGAGCGCAGGTGCAAAACGCAACCCCCGCGCGGCATCCGCCGCGCCGCCCCCTCCGCCAGGGGGCGTTCAAGGTATAATTATTTTTGAAAAATCACCTTTAAAACTTTCTCCTCAATAAAAGTAAACTGCGCCTTCCCGCCAAAATTCAGGCAGAAAGGCGCAGCATCAGCGATTAAGTTATCAAAGCTTGCCGGAGCAGCCGAGAACATACTGCATCTTGTGGGCAACAACTTCCTTAACGGCGTTTCTTGCGTCGGTAAGATACTGTCTGGGATCGAAGTGATCGGGATGGTCAACCAAGTGCTTTCTTACTGCAGCGGTCATAGCAAGGCGGATGTCGGAGTCGATGTTGATCTTGCAGACAGCCATCTTGGAAGCCTGAAGCAGCATTTCCTCGGGAATGCCGATAGCGCCGGGCATCTTGCCGCCGTTGGCGTTAACTATCTCAACATATTCCTGCATAACGGAGGAAGCACCGTGCAGAACGATGGGGAAGCCGGGCAGTCTTCTTTCAACTTCCTCAAGGATGTCAAATCTCAGCTGGGGCTTCTGTCCGGGCTTGAACTTGAATGCGCCGTGGCTGGTGCCGATAGCGATTGCAAGCGAATCAACGCCGGTCTTGGTTACAAATTCCTCAACCTGTGCGGGATCGGTGTAAGAGGAATCCTCAGCCGAAACGTTTACGTCATCCTCGATGCCTGCAAGACGGCCAAGCTCGCCTTCTACGGTAACGCCGCGCGCGTGAGCATATTCAACGACCTCGCGGGTGATCTTGATGTTATCCTCAAAGCTGTGCTTGCTGCCGTCGATCATAACGGAGGTGAATCCGCCGTCGATGCAGGACTTGCAGATCTCAAAATTCTCGCCGTGGTCAAGGTGAAGAGCGATATCGAGACCGGTCTCCATCATAGCGGCCTCAACCAGCTTTACAAGATAGTTGTGCTTTGCATATTTTCTTGCGCCTGCCGAAACCTGAAGGATAAGGGGGGCCTTCTGCTCCATAGCGGCCTCGGTGATGCCCTGGATTATCTCCATATTGTTAACGTTGAAAGCGCCGATGGCGTAGCCGCCTTCGTAAGCCTTTTTGAACATCTCGGTAGTATTTACCAGTGCCAATTAAACCAACTCCTGTCTAATGTTATTTATCTTTAAAATACCGATCTGCGTTTTGCTGTCGGTAATTTCTCCGTTCATTACCATGTCGAATGCGGTGGCGAAATCGACATGCTCGACCGAAAGGAATTCATCCTCATCGAGATGCTGTTTGTCGGGGGTAAGGTTCTCGGCGTAAAAAAGGTACTGCGCTTCCGAGCTGTAGGCCGCGATGGGATAAACCACACCCAATTCGGTAAGTTTTCCCGCGCGGTATCCCGTTTCCTCCACCAGCTCTCTGGCGGCGCACTGCTCAGGCGTTTCGCCGGGGTCTATCTTTCCTGCCGGGATCTCTAAAAGCTCCTGGCCGATGGCATAGCGATATTGACGAACCATCAAAAGTCGGTTGTTTTCATCAAACGCTATTACTGCGGCGGCGCCGTTGTGATGGATTATCTCTCTGACAGCCTGCTTTCCGTTTTCCAGCAAAACGCTGTCTGAAGTAACATGCAGCAGCTTGCCCGAAAAAACTTCTTTACTGTCAACCTTTATCTCGATAGACAATGGAATCCCCTCCCTATCCTTATATTCTAACTGGTTTCAGGAGAAAAATCAATTATTCTTGTCATATTGGCGGTGTTTCGTCTATAATAAAGACAGATATCGCAAAAGAAAGGAAGATGACCGATGTATGACGTAATTTTGGTGGGACACGGACCTGCCGCCGTATCGGCCGCCCTTTATTTAAGAAGAGCCAACAAAACTGCCGCCCTTATCGGCAAGGATTTCGGCGCTTTGGAAAAAGCCGAAAAGATCGAAAACTATTTTGGTCTTTCCGCCCCGCTTTCGGGAATCGAGCTTGCCAAGACCGGCCTTGAGCAGGCAAATGCGCTGGGCGCAGATATAATCGAGGACGAAATTTTTGACATAAGCTGGATGGGCGATTTTACCCTGACCGGCAAAAAGCAGAGCTATCAGGCAAAATCGGTCGTCATCGCCTGCGGCTCGGCACGAAAGACGCTGCCGATAAAGGGCATGGCTGAACACGAGGGTAAAGGCGTCAGCTACTGCGCCGTCTGCGATGCCTTTTTCTACCGCGGCAAGACGGTCGGCGTGCTTGGCGCGGGCGGATATGCCCTGCACGAACTGGAACACCTTTTAAACGTAGTCGAAAAGGCATACCTTTTCACCAACGGCGAACCTGCTCCTGAAAATCTGCCCGATAAAACCACCGCCATCACCGAAAAGATAGTTGAAGTATGCGGCGAAAACATCGTTGACAGCGTGCTGCTGCAAAACGGCGAGAAGATAGACCTTTCGGGACTGTTTGTGGCGCTGGGAAGCGCCTCCGCCGCCGATTTCGCCCGCAAGCTTGGCGTTCCGGTTGAAAACGGCGTTATTCTGGTGGATGAGAAGATGTGCACCATGGTGGAAGGCCTTTTTGCCGCCGGCGACTGCATTGGCGGATTAAAGCAGGTCGCCACCGCCGTAGCCGAAGGCGCGCAGGCCGCCATGTCGGTCATCGCATTCCTTAACAAGGGGAAATGAGCATGAAAACAGTATTTATCACCGGCGGTTCCCGCGGGATCGGCTCCGCCGCAGTGAGAAAATTTTATAATGAGGGCTGGAAGGTCGCTTTTTGCTACCGCCATTCTGAAGATAAAGCGCAGCAGCTGGTAAAGGAGCTGCCCGGTGTCATCGCCCTTTGCGGCGACATAGCTGATGCCGATTCGGCAAACCGCCTTTGCCGTGAGGCGCTGGAAAAACTCGGACATATCGACGCGCTGGTTTTAAACGCCGCCGCAGCGCTGCCGCAAAAGCTCATCACCGACGTCACCCTCGACGAATGGGACAGCCTTTTCGCAGCTGATCTGCGCTCGGTGTTCGTGATGACCAAGGCAATACTGCCCGACATGATAAACCGCAAGAGCGGCTCGATAGTCACCCTTTCCTCTATGTGGGGAGAGGTCGGCGGCAGCTGCGAGGTCGCTTACTCCGCCGCCAAAGCAGGTGTAATCGGCTTTACCAAGGCGCTTGCCAAGGAGGTCGGTCCCTCCGGCATCAGAGTAAACTGCGTTTCACCCGGCGTTATCAATACCGACATGAACGCCCATCTTTCGGATGAGGATATGCAGGCGCTCGCCGACGAAACTCCGCTTTGCGCCCTTGGCGCTCCCGAACAGGTCGCTGACGCAATCTATATGCTCTGCAGCAACAGCGCCTCTTTCATCACCGGTCAGGTACTGGGGGTAAACGGCGGACTGGTCATTTAACGATTGTACCAAAGTACATATAAAATATCTGTCGAAAGCAAAAATCCGCAGTTTGATACTGCGGATTTTTTATTCTTCCTCGTTATGATGCCCGCCCTCGAGGCCTATGTCACTGCCCAAAATTGCGCCGGTCGAGATCATTCCCCGACCGAATTTTCCGCGCAGCGAATCTATCGCCGTTTCAAGATTTTTCTTTTTCTCACGGTCTATCGGCTGTTCGCCGAAAAAAGATACCTGCTCGGCTGCCTGACCCTCTTCTACAAGGTTTGCCGCCGTCACCGTCAGCATTCTTATCGGAGAGCTGCCGTTATAGGATGCGTACAACAGCTGCATAGCACCCTCTGCCAGTTCGCTTGCCAGCGCGGTGGGATTTGCAAGCGGCTTTTGGCGGGAGACCACCTTAAATTCGGTGTCCTTTATCTGCAGCTGGATGGTGCAGGCGCAAAGCCCATATTTTCTAAGTCTTGTGGCGACCTCATCGGCAAGAGCGAATATGCCTATTTTGGCGTCCTCATAGCTTGTCAGGTCGCGGGAAAAGGTCATGCCGTTGCCGACCGATTTTATCTCTCTCGGCTCGTCATAGCGGCGCACCTCGCTTGAGTCCAGTCCGTTTGCGTATTCATAAAGGGTGCTTCCAAGCTTGCCCAGCCGCTGCGTCAGCCTTTTGGGCTCGGCGGCGGCAAGATCGCCTATAGTTTTGATAAACAGCGAATCTAATTCCCGCTCTGCCGATTTGCCGACATACAACAGCGCCGACACCGGCAGCGGCCAGACTATCTGCTTCCAGTTGTCTTTATCTATCACGGTGGTGGCGTCGGGTTTTTTATAATCCGATCCCAGCTTTGCGAACACCTTGTTGAAGGATACCCCCACCGATATGGTAAGTCCCGTTTGTTCCCGCACTTCTCTTCGCAGGCTGTCGGCGATCTCCTTACCGCTTCCGAAAAGCCGCCTTGAGCCGGTCACATCCAGCCACGATTCGTCAATTCCAAACGGCTCTACCTGATCGGTATAGCGGCAGTATATCTCGTTTACCCGCTTTGAATAGCGGCGGTATTCGTCGTGATGCGGCTTTACCAGCACCAGATCGGGACATTTTCGCTGCGCCTTCCAAACCGTTTCGGCGGTGACGATGCCATATTTTTTAGCGAGCTCATTTTTCGCCAGAATTATACCGTGTCGGCTTTTGGGATCACCGCACACCGCCATCGGAACGGTGGAAAGCTCGGGATCAAGCACTGATTCGACCGAGGCGTAAAAGCCGTTGCAGTCGCAGTGAAGTATCGTTCTTTCCAAAGCTTTTTCGCCTCCTTTTCAACATGATTTTACCACATCCGGCCGCCCTGCTTCAACCGATTTAAAAATTGTAAAATTTTATATCAAAGATGACAAACCGATTTTAAAAGCGTATAATTATTTCAGACACTAAACTGCCACAATGTGTCGGTATTTATATAAGGAGGCATGCAAAATGAAAATCACCTTTTTAGGCGCAACCCACGAAGTAACAGGCAGCTGTTTTTATGTTGAAGCCTGCGGCAAAAAATTTATTGTCGACTGCGGTATGGAACAGGGCAAAGATATGTTTGTCAATAAGCCGCTTCCCATTGCGGCGGGCGAATTGGATTTTGCATTGCTTACCCACGCCCACATCGACCACTCGGGAATGCTGCCCAAGCTCTATAAAGAGGGCTTTAAGGGCGCCATCCACTCCACCGAAGCAACCGCTGATCTCTGCGGCATAATGCTGCGCGATTCGGCACACATTCAGGAGTTTGAAGCCGAATGGCGCAACCGCAAGGCAAAGCGCTCGGGCGGTGCGGAATTTATCCCCGTCTATACCATGCTGGACGCCGAAGCTGCCATCGCTTCCTTTGTGGGACATCCCTACGGCCAGAAAGCTGCCGTATGCGACGGCATTGAGATAAGATTTACCGATGTCGGCCACCTTATCGGTTCTGCCTCTATCGAGGTTTGGCTCACCGAAGAGGGCGTCACCAAAAAGATAGTATTCTCGGGCGATATCGGCAACCTCAAGCAGCCGCTTATTCGTGATCCGCAGTACATAACCGAAGCCGATTACGTCGTTATGGAATCTACCTACGGCGACCGCAGCCACGGAGAAAAAATCCCCGATTATGTCGCTTCGCTCACCGATATTCTCCAGCGCACCTTTGACCGCGGCGGCAACGTCGTCATTCCCTCCTTTGCGGTTGGCCGCACTCAGGAAATGCTCTATTTCATCCGTGAAATAAAGCAGAAAAAGCTGATCAAGGGTCACGACAACTTCTCGGTATATGTCGACAGCCCTCTTGCTATCGAAGCGACCAAGGTGTTCCACGAAAACTGGCAGGATTGCTATGACGAGGAAACGCTGGCAATCGTTAAACAGGGCATAAATCCCATCAGCTTTGAAGGACTTAAAACCTCCGTTACTTCCGACGACTCCAAGATGATAAACTTTGACAACACCCCCAAGGTCATCATCTCGGCTTCCGGCATGTGCGATGCGGGCAGAATCCGCCACCACTTAAAGCATAACCTGTGGCGTGCCGAAAGCACCGTGCTGTTCGTCGGATATCAGTCGGAAGGCTCGCTCGGACGCTCAATTATCGACGGCGCCGAAAGCGTCAAGCTGTTCGGTGAACCTATCGAAGTTAAGGCCGAGATCGCCCAGCTTGCAGGCAAGAGCGGTCACGCCGATGTAAACGGACTTAACAAATGGATCGACAGCTTTGACCCCAAGCCCGCCCATGTATTTGTGGTACACGGCGACCACGACAGCTGCGAAGCCTTTACCGCATCGCTTAATGGACGCGGTTATTCGGCATCCGCCCCTTATTCGGGCAGCGTTTATGATCTTGCCAACACCTCCTGCATCGAAAAAGCCGAACCTATCGCCATCGTCAAGAAGGATCATGCCGCCCGCCGTGCCGATGAGATATTCAACCGCCTTATGGCCTGCGGCAAGCGCCTTATCAGCGTGATCGAAGCCAACAAGGGCGGCCCCAACAAAGATCTCGCCCGCTTCGCTTCGCAGATAGAGTCGCTTTGCGACAAATGGGATAAACAATAAACCGCCATCGGCAAAAGGAGTTTTACCGTTGAACAAGCGTGCCGCCGAGCTGCTTTTGGCAGGCGTTATCATCGCGCGCAGTACCTCGCTGCTCTTTACCAAATCGGGGCTTTCCACCATTGGCGTTTTTAACCTGCTTGGAGTCCGCTTTTGTCTTGCCTTTCTGATACTCTGCCTTATCTTTTTCAAAAAAATAATCCGCACCACCAAAAAGGATTTTCTCAGCGGACTTGCATTGGGCGCCATCTATACTGTCGTTATGATTGCCGAAACCTTTGCGGTTCGTGAGACCACCACCTCAAACGTTTCCTTTCTGGAGAATACCGCCATCGTCATCGTGCCGATAGCCGAGGCGCTGCTCATCAAAAAGCTGCCCTCGGCAAAGCAGCTTTTTCCCGCCGCCATAACGCTTATCGGCGTCGGATTTATGACGCTGCGCGGCGCAATGGGATTCGGTTTCGGCGAGCTGCTTTGTATGGTGACGGCACTCACCTACGCCTGCGCCATAATTATGACCGACCGCCTTTCCCGCCGCTGCGACCCACTCCTTGCGGGAATTTTTCAGGTATGCTTTATGGGCGTGTTCACCGTTATCGCCACCTTTATCTTTGAAACACCCCGAATGCCCAACAGTTCCACCGAATGGGGCATCATTTTGATGCTGGCGCTGGTCTGCTCCTGCTTTGGATTCACCCTTCAGCCGGTGGCGCAAAAATATGTTCCCTCAACAAGAGCGTCGCAGTTCTGCGCTCTCAATCCCCTTACCGCTACTATCTTAAGCGTGCTCGTCATGAAAGAGCCGCTGGGATTGGGCGGAGCGATCGGTGCGGCGCTTATCCTCATTGGAATTTTGATGCAGACAAAGGTAAGCCAAAAAGCATAAATTTAAAAGCCGCTCCGATTATCTGGGGCATCGTAAAACAGTCAACCCGACCTGTGACTATCATCACCGGTCGGGTTGTTGTGTTTTTAGCAATGCGTGAGAAGGCTCCCTCTCCGCCGCGCCAAGAGCCGAGCTTCGCTCGGTTGCTCTTTTTATACGCAAAAACTCCCCCGTGATTTCACGGGGGAGTTTTGTCTTAAAAAGAAATGTATCAGATGAGCTCGATGATAGCCATCTCAGCTGCGTCGCCGCGGCGGGGGCCGGTGCGGATGATGCGGCAGTAACCGCCGTTCTTATCCTGATACTTGGGAGCGATCTCGTCGATTACCTTCTTAGCTACGGTCTCCTTGGTGATGAAGGAGAATACCTGGCGCTTAGAATGAAGATCGCCGCGCTTTGCGGTAGTGATTATCTTCTCCGCGGAGGCTCTAACCTCCTTGGCACGGGTAACAGTAGTCTCGATGCGGCCGTTCTCCATGAGATAGGTCACCATCGCGCGCAGCATAGCCATACGATGATCGCTGGCTCTGCCGAGCTTTCTAGATCCTGCCATAGTTTATTCACTCCTTACTATAAGGTTGTAAGTTTCTTAATGAAGAAAACTTAGTCTTCTTCCCTGCTCAGGTCAAAGCCCAGCGACTGAAGCTTGGCAATGACTTCTTCAAGCGACTTCTTTCCGAGGTTTCTGACCTTCATCATTTCCTCGGGGGACTTGTTTACCAGGTCGCCAACGGTATTTACGCCTGCACGCTTAAGGCAGTTAAATGCTCTTACCGACAGGTCAAGCTCTTCAATTGTCATCTCAAGTGCCTTGGCTGCACCGGTGTCTTCCTTCTTTTCAAGGATCTCGGTGGAGAAGGTCTCATCAGAGAGGTCCACAAAGTGGTTGAGCTGTCTATTGAGGATCTTAGCCGCCAGACTGATAGCTTCCTTAGCGGAAATGGTACCGTCTGTCCACACCTCAACGGTGAGTTTGTCATAGTCGGTTATCTGCTCTACGCGGGTATTTTCAACTACGTAGTTAACCTTAAGAACGGGCGTATAAATGCTGTCTACAGCGATGGTTCCGATAGGAGCCTTTTCAAGCTCGTTAGCTTTGTTGCGCTCTGCCGGAACATAGCCCTGACCCTTCTGAAGGGTGATCTCCATGCTGAGTCTGCCGCCCTCGCCAACGGTGGCGATGTGCATATCGGGATCAAGGATCTCTACTTCAGAATCGCAGATGATGCTGCCGGCGGTAACTTCGCACTCGCCCTCAGCCTCGATACGTACGGTCTTGGGTCCTTCGCAGTAAAGCTTGGCGTTAAGTCCCTTGATGTTGAGGATGATTTCGGTTACATCCTCTTTAACGCCCTCGATGGTGGAAAATTCGTGCTGAATTCCGTCGATCTTAACGGAGATTACAGCTACGCCGGGAAGCGAGGAGAGCAGAACTCTTCTCAGGCTGTTGCCCAGCGTGATACCAAAACCGCGGTCAAGCGGCTCTGCGATAAACTTGCCGTAACGGCCGTTTTCAGAAAGCTGCGCGGTTTCAACCTTGGGCTCTATAATTTTAACCATAATATAACCCTCCAATCAAGCGGCCAATATCAGGCCGCTGCGCGTAGTTCCCTTGCTGATTGACAAAATGGAATTACTTGGAGTAAAGCTCGACGATGAGGTGCTCTTCTACGTCGAGGTCGATCTCCTCGCGCTTGGGCAGCTCAACGATCTTGCCGGTGAGGTTTGCGCGGTCAAGGTCAAGCCACTTGGGAGTGGGACGGGAAGCAAAGGTCTCAACAACAGCCTTGATCTTGTCGTTGGAACGGCTCTTCTCGGTAACAGCAACAACGTCGCCTGCACGGAGAAGGATGGAAGGAATGTTAGCCTTGTGACCGTTTACGGAGAAATGACCGTGACGGACGAGCTGACGAGCTTCCTTTCTGGAAGCAGCAAAGCCGAGGCGGTAAACAACGTTGTCCAGTCTGGATTCGAGGATCTGGAGCAGGTTTTCGCCGGTGATGCCGCTCTTAGCAGCAGCCTTTTCAAAATAAGCTGCGAACTGGCTCTCGAGAACGCCATAGTAACGCTTAGCGGTCTGCTTAGCGCGCAGCTGAGTAGCATACTCAGAGGTCTTCTTTCTGCCCTTGCCGTGCTGGCCGGGGAGAGACTCTCTTCTGGTGAGAGCGCACTTTTCGCTGTAGCATCTCTCGCCCTTGAGGAACAGCTTCTTGCCCTCGCGGCGGCAGAGTCTGCAGTTAGCTTCAGTATATCTAGCCATTTTAAATTACACCTCCTGATTTATCGGATTATACGCGTCTTCTCTTGGGAGGACGGCAGCCGTTATGAGGAATAGGAGTAACATCCTTGATCATGGTAACCTCAAGGCCTGCTCCCTGAAGTGCACGGATTGCAGCTTCACGACCGGAACCGGGGCCCTTTACATAAACCTCAACGGTCTTAAGGCCGTGCTCCATAGCTGCCTTTGCAGCGGTCTCTGCAGCAGTCTGAGCAGCAAAGGGGGTGGATTTTCTGGAGCCACGGAAGCCCAGGCCACCTGCGGATGCCCAAGAAAGAGCATTACCCTGAGTGTCAGTGATGGTTACGATAGTGTTGTTAAAGGTGGACTGGATGTGTGCAGCACCACGCTCGATGTTTTTACGCTCGCGACGACGAGTACGGGTCGCAGCAGTCTTCTGCTTAGCCATCTAAATTGTCCCTCCCTTATTTCTTCTTGTTAGCAATGGTCTTCTTGGGACCCTTGCGAGTACGGGCGTTGGTCTTGGAACGCTGTCCGCGAACCGGCAGGCCCTTTCTGTGACGAATGCCGCGGTAGCATCCGATTTCAACAAGACGCTTGATATCAAGCTGTACGCGGGAGCGAAGGTCGCCTTCTACCACAACATTCTTGTCAATATATTCTCTGAGAGCCGCTTCATCGGCCTCGGTGAGGTCCTTTACGCGGGTGTCGGGGTTGATTCCGGTAGCCTTGAGGATGTCGTTGGCGGTCTTACGGCCGATGCCGTAGATATAGGTCAGACCGATTTCAACGCGCTTCTCACGAGGCATGTCAATACCAGCTATACGAGCCATTCTTTGTTACACCTCCATGTTTTCGGTTGGCGTTAGCCCTGGCGCTGCTTGTGCTTGGGGTTCTCGCAGATGACCATGATGCGGCCCTTGCGCTTGATAACCTTGCACTTCTCGCACATAGGCTTAACGGAAGGTCTTACTTTCATTGAAAATACCTCCATTCATGCAATGCGGACTTCTGATTCTTAATTTCCGGTCCGCTTATCCGCTGTCGGCGGTCCGGCATATTGATATATCTTATTTGGATCTCCAGGTAATTCTGCCTTTGGTCAGGTCGTAAGGAGAAATCTCCATAGTGACCTTGTCGCCGGGAAGGATACGGATGAAGTTCATTCTAAGCTTGCCCGAAATGTGTGCAAGCAGTTTGTGACCGCCCTGTATCTCAACGACGAACTGTGCATTGGGAAGAGCTTCTCTAACGATGCCTTCCACTTCAATTACATCATCTTTTGCCAAGGTCATTTCCCTCCTTTGTCGCAGTCCGAACTAAATGACTTTAATGCGGACCTGATCTTTCGGTTGGTCTTAAGGCTCTCATCACTAAGTGCGATGTCGGTAAAGATAAGATGCTTTGCCTTTTTGCGCTTGGGTCTTTCAAGCGGTCTGGTTTTGCCGTCCACTATGGTGGCATATCCATCGATAAGCTCGGTGGCGGCAAACCATTTTCCACTGTCGCGGCCCGCTATGCTTTTGACCACTGTATTTGGTTTCATGATGGGCACCTTATTTCAGCTCGGTCAGAATTACCGGACCGTTCTGAGTTATTGCCACAGTGTGCTCGAAATGGGCGGACATTTTACCGTCGCGGGTTTTTACCGTCCATCCGTCGCCCAGCACCTTTATCGGCCATCCGCCGGCGTTGATCATCGGCTCGATAGCCAACACCATTCCGGCAGCAAGTCGGATGCCTCTTCCCGCAGTTCCGTAGTTGGGAACCTCGGGAGCCTCATGCAGGTCGCGGCCGACGCCGTGACCGACATATTCGCGAACCACCGAAAGTCCCATCGGCTCTACGGTGCTCTGCACCGCATAGGAGATGTCTCCCAGTCGATTTCCGACTACCGCCTGAGCGATAGCGTTTTCCAGCGACTTTTTGGTGCCGTCAAGCAGCTTCTGGGTTTCGGCATCTATCTTTCCGCAGGGAAAGGTGTATGCCGAATCGCCGTGATAGCCGTTTATCTTGGCGCCTACATCGATGCTTACGATGTCGCCTTCCTGCAGCACCCTGTTTCCGGGGATGCCGTGGATAACTTCGTCGTTGACCGATATGCAGGCCGAAGCAGGAAAACCGCCGTATCCCAAAAAGGAAGGGACAGCTCCGTGGCTTACGATATAGTCGTGGATGATCTTGTCGATCTCTTTGGTGGTCACGCCCGGCTTTACAGCGGCGCCTCCGGCATGGAGGGCAGCCGCCGTAATAGCTCCGGCTTTCTGCATCAACTGCAGTTCATTTTTGGTTTTAAGGATAACCATCATTAGTGTAACCTCAGCGCAGCAAGGATATCTTTTCGAACCTTGTGTACTTCCTGTGCGGAGTTAACCTCTACGACAACTCCGCGGCTGCGATAAAAATCGATGACCGGTTCGGTCTGTTCGTGATATATCGCTAAACGGTTGAGTACAGTCTCGGGAGCGTCATCCTCACGGATGATAAGCTCGCCGCCGCACCTGTCACAGATTCCCTCAACCTTGGGGGGGTGGTGCGTTACGTGGAAGGTTGCTCCGCATTTGGAGCAAGTGCGTCTTCCACCCATGCGTTTAATGATTTCCTCGTCGCTGATTTTAAGGTAAAGCACCTCGCTGACAGCTCCCACAAGCTGTTCAAGCATCTCTGCCTGAACAACGGTGCGGGGAAATCCGTCGAGTACAAAGCCGTTTGCGCAGTCGGGCTGTTTAAGTCTTTCCGCAACGATCTTTACGACCTCTTCGTCGGGGATAAGTCCGCCGTTGGCGGTGTATTCCTTAAATCTCTTTCCGGTTTCAGAGCCGCTCTTTATGGTATCGCGGATTATCTGTCCGGTACCGATAATAGGGGCCTTTACAAATTCGGCAATAGCCTCACCATGGGTGCCTTTTCCGGCACCGGGTGCTCCGAGCAGTATCATTTTCACGACAATGTCGCCTCCGATCTTATTCGAGGAAGCCCTTGTAGTGACGCATCATCATCTGGCTTTCAAGCTGACGAACGGTATCGAGCGCAACACCTACAAGGATTATTACAGAGGTGCCGCCGAGAGAGATATTCATCTGGGTCAGCGCGCCTACTCCGATAGGCAGGGTAGCGATAATGCTCAGGAAGATGCCGCCGAGGAAGGTGGTCTTGCCGACGATCTTAGCGATATAGTCGGAAGTGGGCTTGCCGGGACGGATTCCGGGAACGCCGCCGCTGTTCTTACGGAGGTTGTTGGAGATCTCAATGGGATTGTACTGGATGGAAACGTAGAAATAGTTGAACGCCATGATCAGTACAAAGTAGAGAAGTGCGTACCAAACAGTGTTGTAGTTGAAGATCGCCATCATCTTATAAAGGAAAGAGTCAGGGGATGCACCAACGAAACCGCTGATG
This sequence comes from Oscillospiraceae bacterium, assembly GCA_017399785.1. GTDB lineage: Bacteria > Bacillota > Clostridia > Oscillospirales > Ruminococcaceae > Yanshouia. The sequence goes on from JAFQAX010000037.1 coordinate 17,732, forward strand.
GTGGTGGGGATGGAAAGTATGGTGGAAGCGAAGATTACGGGAAGAACGCCGGACATATTTACCTTGATGGGAAGGTGAGTAGACTGGCCGCCGTACTGCTTTCTGCCAACTATTCTCTTTGCGTACTGAACGGGGATGCGGCGCTCTGCCTGAGTCATAACGATGATGAACACGATGACTGCAAGGAAGAGTACGCAAACTACCGGTACAGAGAAGAAGTAGATGGTAGCGCCTGCCATTGCATACTTGATGTACTCTACCATGGTGTTTACTACGGCGCCGCCGCGGGAAACGATACCGATGAAGAGTATCATGGAAATACCGTTGCCAATGCCCTTTTCGTCGATTCTCTCACCCAGGAACATGATAAGCATGGCGCCTGCGGTGAAGCAGAGAACGATTACCAGACGGGCAAAGTAGTACTGCCAACCTTCGTACTGAAGGATAGCACGCTGATTGTTCAGCAGCATCATATAGCCGAAGGACTGGAGCAGTGCCAGTGCAAGGGTGGTGTAGCGGGTGATTCTCTTGATCTTGCGCTGTCCTTCCTCGCCTTCCTTAGCCAGATTCTCAAGATAGGGGATTGCTATGGTGAGAAGCTGGATTACGATCGAAGCAGTGATCGCGGGGGAGATAGAGAGAGCGAACAGGGTGCTCTGGGAGAACGCGCCGCCGGTCAGGACATCCAGGTAACCGAAGATGCCGCCTGCTGCGCTAACCATTGCGCCGAGAGCAAGAGGGTTAAGAAAAGGAACGGGGATCTGGGAGCCGATTCGGGTGAGAGCGAGGATGAACAGGGTGTAGAGCATCTTCTTGCGAAGGTCCTCTATTTTCCATGCGTTTCTCAGGGTCTCAAGCATGTTACTTCACCTCGGCCTTTCCTCCGGCCGCCTCAATCTTTTCCTTTGCAGATTCAGAGAAAGCAACAGCAACAACGGTAAGCTTACGGTTGAGCTCGCCTCTGCCGAGGATCTTGATTCCGTCGCGGGTATTCTTGACGATGCCGGCCTTGGAAATAGCCTCAGCGTCTACTACCGCGCCGTCCTCAAAGCGATTGAGAACATCCACGTTGATGGCAACATATTCCTTGGCGAAAATGTTGTTGAAGCCTCTCTTGGGGATTCTTCTCTGGAGAGGCATCTGGCCGCCTTCAAAGCCGGGGCGAACGCCGCCGCCCGAACGAGCCTTCTGGCCCTTGTGGCCCTTGCCGGCAGTCTTGCCGTTGCCGGAGCCTGCGCCTCTGCCCTTACGGTATGCCTCCTTAACGGAGCCGGGAGCAGGAGATAACTCATGCAGTTTCATGATAGCTTGCACCTCCTTAGTTTACGCCTCGGTCCAAGCGACGAGATGAGAGATCTTCTTGATCTTACCTCTGGTTGCCGCATTGTCAGGCTGAATGGTTTCATTTCCGATCTTGCGAAGACCGAGCGCTTCGGCGGTTGCAATCTGGTCCTTAAGGCAGCCGTTAAGGCTCTTGACCAGCTTAATCTTGATGTTAGCCATGTTCAACTAACCTCCTTAGCCCAAGATCTCGTCAACGGTCTTGCCGCGGAGAGCAGCAATCTCGTCGACATTACGCAGTGCGCGCAGGCCGTTTACGGTTGCGGTTACTACGTTGCAGGGGTTGTTGGAGCGCTGGCACTTGGTTCTGATGTCCTTGATGCCTGCAACTTCCAGTACGGCACGAACGGGGCCGCCTGCGATAACGCCGGTACCCTGGGGGGCGGGCATCATCAGGACGGAGCCTGCGCCGAACTTACCTACGATCTCGTGGGGGATGGTGGTTCCCTTAAGAGATACTTTAAACAGATTCTTCTTTGCATCCTCAATGCCCTTGCGGATAGCGTCGGGGACTTCGTTGGCCTTGCCCATTCCGAAGCCGATAGTACCGTTGCCGTCACCAACAACTACGAGTGCCGAGAACTTCATTACGCGGCCGCCCTTAACAGTCTTGGATACGCGGTTTATGGCAACTACCTTTTCACTGAGCTCCAATGCGTTTGCGTCTATACGAGCCAATCTTATTCCCTCCTTAGAAATTGAGTCCACCCTCACGGGCGCCTTCAGCAAGTTCCTGTACACGGCCGTGATAGAGATAGCCGCTGCGGTCAAATACTACGGTAGTGATACCCTTCTCAACCGCTCTTTCAGCAACGAGCTTGCCGATAGCGTGAGCAGCAGCCTTGTCGCTGCCCTTCTCGGTGAAGGTCTTCTCAAGGGAAGAAGCAGACACCAGAGTGACGCCGGCTACATCGTCGATGATCTGTGCATAGATGTTCTTGGAGGAACGGAATACGCTCAGACGGGGACGCTCAGCGGTACCGCTGATTTTATTTCTGACGCGATAATGTCTCTTAAGACGCGCCTTATTGCTGTCAGGCTTTTTAACCATTTGCATACACTCCTTTCTTTACTTCTTGCCCTTACCGGCTTTACCTTCCTTGCGGATGATAACTTCATCAATATACTTGATGCCCTTGCCCTTATAAGGCTCGGGGGGACGCTTCTCGCGAACTTCTGCCGCGAACTGTCCTACCATCTGCTTGTCAGCGCCGTTAATGATGATCTTGTTGGGCTGGGGAACTTCAACGGTGATGCCGTCGATCTCAGGCATGATTACCTGATGGGAATAACCAAGGTTCATAACCAGGTTCTTGCCCTGCTTAGCTACACGGTAGCCAACGCCGTTTACTTCAAGCTCTTTCTTGAAGCCTTCGTGGCAGCCGGTAACCATGTTGGCGATAAGGGTTCTGGTCAGGCCGTGCAGGCTGCGATGCTCGGGAGCGTCGCTGGGACGGGTTACGATGATCTCAGCGCCCTCAAGAGCGATGTTCATCTCGGGGTTGAAGGTGTTGGTCAGGGTGCCCTTGGGGCCCTTAACGGTTACTTCGCTGCCGTTGATCTTAACCTCAACGCCTGCGGGAACTGCGATATGCTTTCTACCAATTCTAGACATATTCTCGCTCCCCCTTACCAGATGAAGGCGAGAACTTCGCCGCCAACATTCTGTTTTCTAGCTTCCTTGTCGGTCATAACGCCCTTGGGGGTGGAAAGGATGGCAATGCCGAGACCCTTCATTACCTTGGGCATATCTTCGCAGCTGGTGTAGATGCGAAGGCCGGGCTTGGAAACTCTTCTCAGTCCAGTGATTACGGGAGTCTTTGCGGCAGTGTACTTGAGTACAATGCGGATGACGCCCTGCTTGCCGTCCTCGATGACGGTAAAGCTCTTAATATAACCCTCATCCAACAGGATCTGAACGATAGCCTTCTTCATGTTGGAAGCGGGAACATCGACCGTATCGTGCTTTGCGGTGCTCGCATTACGGATACGAGTAAGCAAGTCAGCGATGGTATCGGTGATATGCATGCCGTTAACCTCCTTTGTTTCCTAACTACTTATTACCAGCTTGCCTTGCGCACGCCGGGGATCTGTCCCTTGTAAGCGAGCTCTCTGAAGCAGATACGGCAGATTCCGTACTTTCTCAGATAAGCGTGGGGACGACCGCAGATCTTGCATCTGTTGTATTCTCTGGTGGAGAACTTAGCAGGAGCCTGCTGCTTGAGCTTCATACTCTTCTTAGCCATTTAAATTCTCCTCCTTACTTTGCGAAGGGGCAACCAAGCTGAACAAGCAGCTCCTTGCCTTCTTCGTCGGTCTTAGCAGTGGTGACAAAGGAAATATCCATGCCGCGCACCTTGTCGATCTTATCGTATTCGATTTCAGGGAACATGAGCTGCTCCTTGAGGCCGAAGCTGAAGTTGCCTCTGCCGTCGAATCCGTTCGCGGAAATGCCGCGGAAGTCGCGTACACGGGGCATAGCTACGTTAAAGAGTCTGTCAACAAACTCGTACATTCTGGCACCTCTGAGGGTTACCTTGCATCCGATGGGCATGCCCTCACGGAGCTTAAAGTTTGCAACCGACTTTCTTGCCTTGCAGACAACAGCCTTCTGGCCGGTGATCTTGCCAAGGTCGCCTACGATAGCTTCGAGAACCTTGGGGTTATCTCTTGCTTCGCTGCATGCTACGTTGATAACAACCTTCTCAAGCTTCGGGATCTGCATAACACTCTTGTAACCGAACTTGCTCATCAGGGCGCCGGTTACTTCATTATTGTAACGTTCCTGTAATCTAGCCATGTTAATTCAATCCTCCTTCTTAGAAAGTCGCATTGCACTTTTTGCATGCGCGTTTTTTGGTTCCATCTTCCAGCACCTTGTGGGCTACGCGGGTAGCCTTACCGCAGGAAGGGCAAACAAGCATTGCCTTGGATGCGTAGAACGCGCCCTCAGCCTTTACGATGCCGCCGGGCTCACCCTGACGACGGGGCTTAACATGCTTGGTAACCATGTTGATGCCCTCAACGATGAGCTTCTGCTCCTTGGGAGAGGTCTCGAGAACCTTGCCCTTCTTGCCCTTGTCTTTGCCGGAGAGAATTACGACCATGTCATCTTTTCTTACATGAAGTTTGTTCACGTTCGTGCACCTCCGTTACAGAACCTCGGGAGCGAGGCTCAAGATTTTCATGTAGTCCTTATCGCGGAGCTCTCTTGCAACCGGTCCAAAGATACGGGTACCCTTGGGGGTCTTGTCGTCCTTGATAATAACTGCTGCGTTCTCGTCAAAGCGAATGTAGGTGCCGTCGTCACGACGAAGGCCCTGAGCAGATCTTACGATAACTGCCTTTACTACATCGCCCTTCTTTACTGCGCCGCCGGGCGCTGCTTTCTTAACAGAAGCGACTACTACGTCGCCGATGTTAGCGTATCTTCTTCTGGTGCCGCCAAGCACTCTGATGCACATAAGCTCTTTGGCGCCGGTGTTATCGGCAACCTTCATATAAGACTGCATCTGAATCATGTGCGGTATCCTCCTTTCGGTTATCCGCCGACCTGCCGGGGTTGTTGATTCAACCGCTATCGCTGACCGTTTACAGCGACGCTCAAGCCGGTTTCTTTAGTATCAATATTCTTACTTAGCCTTTTCGATGATGTTAACTACGCGCCAGTTCTTGTCCTTGGAAAGGGGACGGCACTCCATGATCTCTACCTTGTCGCCGATGCCACAAGCGTTGAGCTCATCATGAGCCTTGAACTTAACGGTGCGCTTAACGATCTTCTTGTAAAGGGGGTGACGAACTCTGTCAGCAACTGCAACAACAACGGTCTTGTCCATCTTGTCGCTTACAACAACGCCAACAGTAGTCTTACGCAAGTTTCTTTCGCTCACAGTAATTTCCTCCTTCGTCGTTATGCTTTACGCTCAGCTTCGCCGATCAGTGTCTTGACGCGAGCGATGTCCTTGCGGACAGCAGCGAGACGCAGGGGATTGTCGAGCTGATTGATGGTGTGCTGGAATCTGAGATTGAAAAGTTCAGCCTTCAGGTCAGCGAGCTTGGTGTTGAGCTCTTCAACAGAGAGCTTTCTCAGTTCATTTGCCTTCATTAGCCTTCAACCTCCTCTTCCTTCTTTATAAACTTGCACTTGATGGGGAGCTTGTGCATTGCAAGACGCATTGCCTCGCGTGCGAGCTCCTCGCTTACGCCGCCGATCTCGAACATTACGCGACCGGGCTTTACAACAGCTACCCAGTACTCGGGGCTGCCCTTACCGGAACCCATTCGGGTCTCAGCGGGCTTCTCGGTTACGGGCTTGTCGGGGAATATCTTGATCCAAACCTGGCCGCCACGCTTGATATAACGGGTCATAGCAATACGGGCTGCTTCGATCTGGTTGGAAGTGATCCATGCGGGTTCAAGAGCCTGGAGACCGAAATCACCGTTGGAAACGAAGTTTCCGCGCTGTGCCTTACCGGTCAGTCTGCCTCTGTGAACTCTGCGGTATTTAACTCTCTTCGGCAGAAGCATTATCTCTTGCCTCCTTCCTTACGGGGCTGCTTTTTAACTTCCTGGAGAACCTCTCCGGTGTAGATCCAAACCTTGATGCCGATACGACCGTAGGTGGTTGCTGCCTCAGCAAAACCATAGTCGATGTCTGCACGGATGGTCTGCAGCGGGATGGTGCCCTCGTGATAGGTCTCGGTACGTGCGATCTCGGCGCCTGCGAGACGGCCGGAGCACTGAACCTTGATACCCTTTGCGCCGAACTTCATAGCGCGGCCGATAGCCTGCTTCATAGCGCGGCGGAAGGATACACGGCCCTCAAGCTGTGCAGCGATGTTCTCTGCAACGAGCTGAGCGTTCTTGTCAGCAGACTTAACCTCTACTACGTTAACAAAAACGTTTGCCTTGTTTTCCTTATTCTTGTTTACCATCTTTTCGCACTCGAGACGAACCTTTTCGATCTCGGAGCCCTGACGGCCGATTACGATGCCGGGGCGTGCGCAGTGGATGTGAATCTTAACCTTAGCAGCGTCGCGCTCGATTTCGATCTTTGCAACGCCTGCGTCATAAAGGCGCTTCTTGAGATATTTTCTCAGCTGGTAGTCTTCAACAAGGAGATCGCCGAAAGCGTTGTCCTTGGCAAACCAGCGGGAATCCCAATCCTTGATTACGCCTACTCTAAGACCATGCGGATTGACTTTCTGGCCCATTCAGTTTACCCTCCTCTTTCGGATTATTCCTTTTCCTTCACCACGATGGTTACGTGGGAAGATCTCTTGTTGATACGGTACGCTCTGCCCTGAGCGCGGGGCATGATGCGCTTCATGGTCATGCCGGGAGTTACGAAGCACTCAGCGACATAAAGATGATTCTTATCCATGCTGTGGTTGTTCTCAGCATTGGCGATGGCGCTCTTGAGAAGCTTTGCGACGGGTTCGCTTGCAGCCTTGGGGGTGTGTCTCAGGATTGCGAGCGCAACGTCGGTGGGCTTGTTGCGGATGAGATCGAGAACGATCTGCACCTTGCGGGGCGAAATTCTCACGCCGCGCAGATATGCTTTTGCTTCCATGATTTATCCTCCTTTCGGCTGATTAGGACTTCTTTGCGCCGGCGTGACCGCGGTAGGTTCTGGTGGGAGCAAACTCGCCGAGCTTGTGTCCTACCATATCCTCGGTTACATATACCGGAACATGCTTACGTCCATCGTGAACAGCGAAAGTGTGACCGACAAAATCCGGGAAGATCGTGGAAGATCTGCTCCAGGTTTTCAGTACTCTCTTTTCACCGGAGGCGTTCATCGCCTGTACACGTGCGAGAAGCTTTTCATGCACGTAAGGGCCTTTTTTAATACTTCTACCCATTGTCGACTATACCTCCTTACTTAGCGTTGCGGCGCTTGACAATGTACTTGTCAGTGCGGTGATGCTTATCTCTGGTCTTGTAACCCAGTGCAGGCTTGCCCCAGGGAGTTACAGGGCCGGGACGACCGATCGGGCTTCTGCCCTCACCGCCGCCGTGCGGGTGATCACAGGGGTTCATTACAGAACCGCGAACGGTAGGACGGATACCCATGTGACGGGTACGGCCTGCCTTACCGATGGAAACGTTCTCGTGGTCGATGTTGCCGACCTGACCGATGGTAGCCATGCAGGTTACGGGAACCTTGCGAAGCTCGCCGGAGGGCAGTCTGAGAAGAGCAAAGTTGCCTTCCTTAGCCATCAGCTGAGCCATAACACCAGCTGCACGTGCGAGCTGTGCGCCCTTGCCGGGGTAAAGCTCTACGTTGTGGATGAAGGTACCAACGGGGATGTTTACCAGCTCAAGTGCGTTGCCGGGCTTGATGTCGGAACCAGCGCCGCTGGAGATGGTGTCGCCAACCTTAAGGCCGTGGGGCGCGATGATGTAGCGCTTTTCGCCGGTCTCGTACTGAACGAGAGCGATGTGAGCCGAACGGTTGGGATCGTACTCGAGGGTGAGAACCTGAGCGGGAACGCCCTGAAGGTCTCTCTTGAAGTCGATGATACGATACTTTCTGCGGTTTGCGCCGCCGCGATGACGGACGGTGATCTTACCGGTATTGTTACGACCGGCGTTTGCCTTGATGACAGTCAGCAGGCTCTTTTCAGGTGCTACCTTGGAGAGTCCGGTGTAATCGGTGACGGTCATCTGACGGCGTGCGGGGGTCGTAGGCTTGTAGAATTTAATTGCCATCTGATGTTTCACTCCTCATAACTTGTTAGCGGGATCTATGAGACTCCCATACCCAAGTCGTCATTATTTCTCATTAGTTGCCGGGGCTTTTTGCCGGCTTATCAGATCATGCTCTCGAAGAACTCGATCTTCTTGGAGTCGGCCTTGATGGTGACGACTGCCTTTTTCCAGGAACGGGTGGTTCCTACGTTTCTGCCCATGCGCTTGGTCTTGCCGCTAACGTTCATGGTGTTAACTGCAGCAACCTTGGTGCCGGGGAACAGGGTCTCGATAGCGGAAGCGATCTCGATCTTGTTTGCGGTCTTGGCAACCTCAAAGGTGTACTTACCAGCTGCGATGCCGGACATAGAACGCTCGGTGATGATGGGTCTGATTACGATATCCTGTGCGAGTTTCATTATGCGTACACCTCCTCGATCTTAGCGATGGCATCCTTAGCAACAACAACCTTGCCAGCGTTTACGAGGTCGTAAACATTGATGGTGTTGGTCAGTGCGGTCTTTACGCCGGGGATGTTGGAAGCGGACTTGATCAGCTTCTCATTCTTCTCGGCTGCAACGATGAGGGCCTTGCCTTCAACGTTGAGTGCGTTGAGCATTGCTGCAACGGTCTTGGTCTTGAACTCTTCAACAACGATGTTGTCAACAACTACGAGGTTGTTCTCAAGAACCTTGGAAGAGAGAGCAGACTTAAGAGCCAGTCTCTTAACCTTCTTGTTCAGGTCATAACGGTAATCGCGGGGCTTGGGGCCAAGTGCGATGCCGCCATGGTACCACTGGGGAGCTCTGATGGAGCCCTGTCTTGCGTGGCCGGTACCCTTCTGTCTCCAAGGCTTTCTGCCGCCGCCTCTAACCTCAGTTCTGGTCAGAGTGGACTGGGTGCCCTGACGCTGGTTTGCAAGGAAGTTCTTTACAACTTCGTGAACAGCGTACTCATTGGGCTCAATTCCGAAAATGGACTCGGAAAGCTCGATCTCGCCAACAGAGGCGCCTGCCATGTTATATACTGTAACCTTAGGCATGATGTTTCCTCCTCCCTATTACTTCTGGCCCTTAACGGCGTCGGTGATGTAAACGTAGCCGCCCTTAGGACCGGGGATCGCGCCGCGAAGAGCGATCAGATTGTTTTCTGCGTCAACCTTAACTACTTCAAGGTTCTGTATGGTAACTCTCTCTGCACCCATGTGTCCGGGCATGGTCTTGCCCTTGAAGATTCTGGAAGGAGTGGAGTTAGCACCCATAGAGCCGGCGTGTCTTGCAACGGGGCCGGTACCGTGGGATGCCTTGAGAGAATGGTTTCCATAGCGCTTGATGGTGCCTGCGAAGCCCTTGCCCTTGCTGGTTCCGCAAACGTCTACCTTTTCGCCGGCAGCAAAAGCGTCTGCCTTAACGATGTCGCCAACGTTAACAGATGCGCAGTCTGCGAGTTTGAACTCACGAAGTACGCGCTTAGCTGCTACGTCGGACTTGGCGAACTGACCCTTCATGGGCTTGTTAACGTGCTTGTCCGAGATCTCGCCGAAGCCGAGCTGCACGGATTCGTATCCGTCGTTTTCGGCCGTCTTCTTAGTAACGACGACACAGGGACCAGCCTCGATGACAGTGACCGGGATAAAGCTGCCGTTTTCATCAAACAGCTGGGTCATGCCAAGCTTTTTGCCGATGATTGCTTTCTGCATTTGTATTTTCCTCCTTGGTTATTGGTTGACAGGTTTCTGCCAACATTACCTTCGCCCGCACACATTATATTATTTTGTGCGATGCGTTTCGATCAGCTTCTGTTATCAGAGCTTGATCTCGATCTCGACGCCCGCGGGGAGCTCGAGTCCGGTGAGAGCCTCAACAGTCTTGTTGGAAGGACGGAGAATGTCGATGAGTCTCTTGTGGGTTCTCATCTCAAACTGCTCGCGGCTATCTTTGTACTTGTGTACTGCGCGCAGAATGGTAACGATCTCTCTGTCGGTGGGCAGCGGGATGGGGCCGGAAACCTTAGAGCCGGTACGCTTTGCGGTCTCAACGATCTTCTCTGCTGCGGCGTCAACCAACTGGTGGTCATAGCCTCTTACACGGATACGGATTTTTTCTTTGACTGCCATTTAATCGCCTCCTAAATATTTTTTCGCTTAGAGACGCCCTTTTCTTCAATCCACTGTGCCGTGTGTTTGCTCTTTTTTCCTGCAAAAAACCGGCTAAACCAAACATATGGTTTAACCGGGGCAAGGCATAAAGCCTCCACACACAGCAACGCGCAGGCCCAGCCTGCAAAATGTACTGTAATATAGGTCGCCCGGTTTTAAATCGGACATACTCCGCGGAAATTCCCCGCCTCTTGGGCGGCCACCTCCCGCATCATCGCATATCTCAGCAGTCACGCAGGAGTTATAATAACACAGCAAAACCGCATTTGCAAGCCTTTTTTTGCGATTTTTTCAAAAAAACGCGATTTTTTCGATTTTTATTTATTTTCTCCGCTTGCAACAAACTTCACTGCTATTTTTTGTGCATTATCACGATATTATACGCCTGATTTCGCCTCCGAAATCCCGAAAAAACCTCTTTTCAGGGGATTTTTTGCCTGTTTTGAAGGATTTTGATCTCCTCCTGCACAAAATCCAATGTCAATTTGCCGAAAATCAAGCTCGTTTTATGTGTAAATCGACTGTTTTTTGGCTTAGTACAATACTTTACCTCCGATGGCTAAGAACCTTTTTGAGGGGATAAAAGATTCCTACAACTCCAAAACTTTAAGTTTTATAGTTCTGTCATGCCTTTTATGCTGAACAAAATATTAAAAGGCGCCCCTTTCGGGAGCGCCTATACATTATATATTGGATCAGTTTGCGTGCTCACGTTTAAGCGGTCTGCCCAGCAGCTCTTCCAGCGCCTTTTCGGCGGTGATCTCGCCTTTGATAAGGCGGTATATCTGCTTGGTTATCGGCATCTCCACTCCCTTTTGCTGCGCCAGCTGATAAGCGCAAAGGGTGGCGGTGATTCCCTCGACCGTCATACCGACCTTTTCTACCGCCTGCGATACGGTAAGACCCTCGCCGACGAAATATCCGCAGCGGCGGTTTCTGGAATGTACCGAGCAGCAGGTAACGATAAGATCGCCCACGCCTGAAATTCCGCCGAAAGTATCCATCGAAGCCCCCATAGCTACACCCAAGCGGGATATCTCGGTAAGTCCTCTGGTCATAAGGGCAGCCTTGGTGTTGTCGCCGCCGCCCATGCCGTCGCTGATGCCGGCAGCAAAGGCGATTACGTTTTTAAGCGCTCCGCCCATCTCGGCGCCTATCACGTCGGTGCCGGTGTAGATGCGGATGTGACTGTTGAGCGCAAGATTCTGTACCGCTTCGGCCGCCTGGTGCGATTCGCTTGCCGCAAGCAGCACGGTGGGTATTCCCCGGGAAAGCTCCTCGGCGTGAGAGGGACCCGTCAGCGCAACAAAGGGATTGTTCGGCAGCTCCTGCGCCGATATCTCATGCAGCGGAAGCAGCGTAGCCACTTCAAAGCCCTTGGAGGTGCAGGCTATCGGCACGCCCGGCTTTACGATGCCCTTTATCCTGCACAGCGTTTCTCTCATCGCCGCACTGGGGGTGGCGATGACAATAACATCCGCCTGCGCCGCGGCGTCAACGGTGTCAACTATCTCAACCGCTTCGGGTATCTGAATACCCTTGAGCAGTCGTTCGTTTTCTCTTTTTTGGCGGAGCAGCTCGTTTTGGTCGGGGCGGTGTCCCCAAAGGGTGACATCGTGACCCATGTTGGCAAAGGCAACGGCAAGCGCCGTTCCCATGCCGCCCGCTCCAAGTATCATCAGTCGAGCCATGATCAAGCCCTCCTTGATTATTTTTATTTGGGGAAACTTTTTGAAAAAAGCTTCCCCAAGCCCTTTAAAAAACTTTACTTTATGTTTTGTCTAAACAATTAAAGCTTTTTGGAGTTGCAAGAACCCTTTTTCTCGAAAAAGGTTCTTGTTTTTAATCGGTACTGCCGCCGCGCTCACGCACTACGATTCTGACGGGGGTGCCATCCAGCTCAAACGACTCTCTTATCTGGTTCTCGATATAGCGCTGATAAGAGAAGTGGAAGAGATCCTTGCGGTTGACAAAGCAAACGAAGGTTGGCGGCTTGGTGGAAGCCTGAGTCATGTAGTATATCTTCAGGCGCTTGCCCTTGTCAGAAGGGGGCTGAACTCTTGCGGTGGCAGCTGCCAGCAGCTCGTTGAGGGCGCCGGTGGTGGCACGCATCGAGTTGTTCTTGGCAACCTTGTTTATCATCTCAAACAGCTTGTCGATTCTGAGTCCGGTCTTTGCCGAGATGAAAACATAATCGACATAGCTCATAAAGGAGAAATCGGTCTCCAGCTTTTTGCGGTATTCCTGCATGGTCTTGTCATCTTTTTCGATGGCGTCCCACTTGTTAACCGCAACGATGCAAGCCTTGCCCTGCTCGTGGGCGTATCCTGCTATCTTGGAATCCTGCTCGGTGAATCCCTCGACAGCGTCGATCATGATAACGCAGACGTCGGCGCGGTCAACCGCCATGTAGGCGCGCAGCACCGAGTAATGCTCGATAGCGTCGGTCACCTTGTTCTTACGGCGGATGCCTGCGGTGTCAATGAACAGATACTTGCCGTGCTCGTTGTTTATCTCGGTATCGGTGGCGTCGCGGGTGGTGCCGGCGATATCGGATACGATGGCACGTTCCTCGCCCGAGATGCGGTTGATGATAGAGGATTTGCCTACGTTGGGCTTGCCGATGACGGCAACCGAAATGCGGTCCTCCTCGATGTTGTCAACCTTGTTGAAGTCGATCTGATCACAAACTGCGTCGAGCAGGTCGCCGGTTCCGTGACCGTGCAGCGAAGAAACGGCGATGGGATCGCCCAGACCGAGGTTATAGAATTCATAGAACTCGGGGGGCGGATCGCCGACCTTGTCGCACTTGTTTACGCAAAGCACGATGGGCTTATTGCTCTTGAGCAGCATGGTCGCAACCTCCTGATCGGTTGCGGTAACGCCGGTGCGCATATCGGTTACGAGGATGATGACCTCGGCGCTGTCGATGGCAAGCTGAGCCTGTCTTCTCATCTGCGAAAGGATGATATCATCCGAAAAAGGCTCGATACCGCCGGTGTCAACCAGCATGAATTCGCGGTCCAGCCACTCGCAGGGGGCGTAGATTCGGTCGCGGGTAACGCCGGGGGTATCCTCGACGATAGCCAGACGCTGACCGGTAAGTTTATTGAAAAGGGTGGATTTGCCGACATTGGGTCGTCCCACCACTGCTACTATCGGTTTTGCCATTTGGTTTTAGACCTCCTTTTTCAGCGGTCGCTCCACTCCACCAGCGCCTCTGCCAATCCGGCGCCGTCAGAAGTGATTACTTTCACCGGAACTCCCAACGCCTTGGAAACGTCATCCGGTGTGGTGTCATCCAAGAATTTGTCCTGCTCTGCACGCAGCATGCAGGAAGGTATTATCAAAAGATCGCCCAAATTTTCGCGGTCTTTAAGTTCGGTTATAATGTCGCTGCCGGTAACAAGTCCGGTAACGGTTATCTTGCCGCCGAAAAATCTTGCGGGGATGCCGACTACCTCGACATCCAGCTCGGGGCAAAGTTCTTTTGCCAATTCGCACAGCTCGGTTATCGATTTGGCTGCGGCACGTCCGGTCGCAACGGTAATGCGGCGGGGGTGGTGATTGGGTTCGAGCAGCGGCAGCAGCGATTTAAATTCCATGGCGCTGCTGGCAATAAGTCCGACGCCGTTTTCAAGGTTGGCGAATTCGCCGTAATATTCCGGCTCGGGAATTTCACGCTCAGCCAGCAGGAAGAATTCGTCGGAAGGATAGCCAACCCTCATGCCGCAGCGCTGATACCACTTGTCCGCCCACTTTTCAATGGTGTCGATGGTGCGGGCAGCCTCCTCCTTGGTGAAGGAGCGCAGCTCGGTCAGTCCCTCACGATAGGCGGTGAGTCCGACCGGCACACAGGCGATAGACTGCAGCGTCGGCACAAGCTTATCCAAATCAGCCAGCGTCTTTTCCAGTGCATCGCCGTCGTTATATCCGGGGCAAAGCACCAGCTGGGTATTGATCTTGATATTGCCTTCGCAAAGGCGGTAAAGCTTATCCAGCGCCTCGCCGGCAAAGCGGTTTCTCATCAGCGCAACACGCAGTTCGGGATCGGTGGTGTGGATAGAGATGTTGATGGGGCTTATGTGCATGCGCAGAATGCGCTCAACATCGTGGTCGCTTAGGTTGGTAAGGGTGATATAGTTGCCGAACAAGAAGGAGAGTCGGTCGTCGTCATATTTAAAATATATGCTCTCGCGCATGCCTGGAGGGTTCTGGTCGATAAAGCAGAAGATGCAGTTGTTGCGGCATCTGCGCTGCTTATCCATAAGATAGGTTTCAAACTCCAGACCGAGGTCGTCGTATTCGCCCTTTATAACGGGGACCGAAAAATCGACACCATCACGCCGGAGATGGAGGGTAAGCCTTTCGGACATCATAAAGAAACGGTAATCGAGAACGTCGTTTATCTCTTCGTTATCGATGCGCAGCAAAATATCGCCCGCCATTATCTTGGCGCGCGAAGCCGCCGAGCCTTTATCGATGCCGGTTATCTTAACGGCCATGCTGTCACTCCTTCCCCTTACATTATATAGTATTATCGTCGGCATACAAAAAATAGAGGCGGAAAATAATTTTCCCCCTCTATCTTTTTTGCTATTTGTTGCAGAGCCTAAGATTTAAGGATTACTCCTCAACCTTGATAACTTCTCTGCCCTTGTAATATCCGCAGACAGGGCACACTCTGTGGGGCATTTTCAGTTCGCCGCACTGGGTGCACTTGGAAAGAGAGGGAGCCTCAAGTTTCCAAACGCTGGAACGTCTTTTATCTCTGCGAGCTTTAGATACTTTTTTCTTCGGAACAGCCATCGTTACAGCACCTCCTTAGCCTTTCAGCAGGTTTTTCAATACAGCCATGCGGGGATCACCGTCATCCGGCTTACAGCCGCAGCTTTCTTTGTTGAGATCTGCTCCGCACATGGGGCAAAGGCCCTTGCAATCCTCTTTACAGAGCATCACCTGTGGAAGCGAAAGCTGAATGTCGGCGCCCGCGATCTCATCGAGCGTCAGCACCCCATCCGGGGCAGTGAGATAAGCATCGTCGAGCGTCTCATCTTCAAGGCTTTGAACAACGATGTGCTCAAAGGTGTTGTCGATTTCCCGCTCGGACTGCATCAGGCAGCGATCGCATCTGAAAGGAAGCTTGCCGCTGATTTGGTAGCGCAGTGTAACGATACCGGCACGGTTTGCTATCTGTCCACTGACCGCCAGTGCATCAGGAAACAGCTGCTCGCCCTGCCTTGTGATCCACGAAAGATCCAGCTCACCCGCAAAATCCTTTGACAGGCCGACGATTTCAAAAATCTCTTTTACCGAAATTTTCATAACCCTTACCTCATCGTCAGCACCCGTTAAAGGGCGCAAAATTAGAACGCAACGCGGGCGTTACTCGATTATTATAATAACAGATAATTTGTTTGTCAATAATTTTTGCGCCGAAAAATCTCTTTCCGGCGCAAAAAATCAATGTTTTTTAAGTTTAGTTATGCGATGTAAGCCTTGAGCTCTTCGGGAAGTCCCTCTGCATCGGCAGAAACGCTGAAGATGATGGTAACGCCGTTGTTAGCGGTAAGCTTTTCAAGCTTCTTGATCATCTCAAGCAGTTTGTCGTTATCGGTGCCGCAGATCTTATAGGTAGCGTCGCAGAAGATCTCGGTAATATCATAGTTGCCTGCCATCAGACCGCAAAGGAATCCAAAGTAAGCATCATGACCGGAAATTCCGTACTGGTCAACGTCAACCAGGCGGATCTGGTAGTTGAGGTCATAGGTCAACTGGATGCCCTTTTCGACGCATACGACATTGCCCTTGGAAGTCTTGAGGGCATCGTTTGCCATATTTATCATAGTCTTGGTTTTGCCGGAACCTTTGAGTCCAACGATAAGCTTTATCATGATATATTCCTCCCTGATTTGGATTACCCTTAAGGGTGAACTCCTTGTTTTATAATAAAAGCCGTCTGTGCGTAAATTACGCCGCGGGGACTGCAGCCCGACGACAGCTGTTATTTAAGACTATTCTACACGAAACAGAAAGGTTTTTCAACCGAAATTTTCCGCACTTTATGAACATTTTGAAATATTTTTTTATTTAAGCCGTACAAGCTCTTTAAAAGTCATATCCAGCGCTGCTTTAAAGGTCATTTCGGCTATATCGCAGGCCGCCGCAAGGTCATATTCGCACGCCACGATGCCGTCTGCCATCACCCTTATCCTTCCCACCTTTTGCCCCGCCGAAACGGGCGCCTGCAGCTCGGTCTCAACTTCCACCTGCTGGGTCAGCTTTTTGCCCGCTCCCTTTTCCAGCAGCATCTTCTCCGGCGCAAGGCTTATCACTTCCGCCTGCCGCTTTACGCCTCCCCTTACCGCGATCGGCTCGATAGGCTGTTCGGGTGGGGGTACATCCGCCATCTCAAAGTTGGCAAAGCCGTATTCCAGCAGCTGCCGTGCTCCGTTGAATCGGTCGTCGCTGCTTTTTGCTCCCAGCACCACCGCCACCAGTGACAGTCCGTTTCGCTCGGCCGATGCGCAAAGACAGTGCCCCGCCCCGTCGGTGGTGCCGGTTTTAAGTCCCGTTGCCCCCTGAAAAAATCTTATCAGGCGGTTGGTGTTGACCAGCTGGGTCTCGCCGTTTCTAAGCGAATCCATCCAAATGGTGGTGTATTCCTTTATCTTTGGGTGCTTCAACAGCTCGGCGCCCATCGTCGCAATATCACGGGCTGTGGTCAGATGTCCCGCCGCGTCCAGTCCAGTGGCGTTGAAAAATTGGGTGTTGGTCATGCCCAGTTCGCCCGCCCGCTGATTCATCAGCGCGACAAACGCCTCTTCACTTCCCGCTATCTGCTCGCCCAACGCGACCGAAGCGTCGTTTGCGCTGGCAACGGCGGCGGCTTTTAAAAGTTCATGCACCGTCATCTGTTCCCCCGGCTCAAACCATATCTGCGACCCGCCCATTGAGGAGGCGTGCGGCGAGCAGGTGACGGTATCGTCTAAACTCAGTTTGCCCGAATCGAGCGCCTCCATAACAAGCAGCAGCGTCATTATTTTTGTGACGGAAGCCGGCGGCAGCTTTTGGTCGGCATCCTTTTCATAAAGTACCTTGCCGCTCTGCTGTTCGATAAGTATCGCCGATTTTGCGGGGATGCCCGCATCCACCATTATCGCAGCGGGAGCTGCCTCGTCGGCGGCGGCAAAAACGCAGCAGTTAATCGCCGCCAGCACCGCCATCGCAAGCGACACAAACTTTTTGGTCAGCCTTTTCAAATCAACGCACCTGCTTTCCTTTAATATCATCCGCTTTATTATATGAGCGGTTTTACCGATGCTATGTCTTTGATCTTTTGCCACTTTATCCCGGTTTGTTCCTTGCCTTTTGGATTTGTATTATATATAATATATGTTGAAGAAATTTTTGATTGTCGGGAGTTTTAAATGAAAGCCAGATTTGTATCGCTTGGCTGCAAGGTCAATCAATATGAAACGCAGGCGCTGTCTTCGCTGTTTTGCCAAAACGGCTATCAGCTTACCGATGGCAGCGACGCCGATGTCGCCATAATAAACTCCTGCACCGTAACCTCGCTTGCCGACCGAAAAACCCGCCAGGTCGTCAGAAGGCTGCGCCGTGAGATGCCAAACTGTGTCATCGCCCTCACCGGATGTATGCCGCAAAGCTCTCCCGATGCTGCCGCCGAACTGACCGAAGCCGACATAATAACCGGCACCACCGACCGCCTCGGTATTTTGGAACTGGTAAACGAACAGCTTAAA
The DNA here is from genome assembly GCA_017399785.1 of Oscillospiraceae bacterium. Taxonomy (GTDB): domain Bacteria; phylum Bacillota; class Clostridia; order Oscillospirales; family Ruminococcaceae; genus Yanshouia. Next base: position 35,690 of record JAFQAX010000037.1, read on the forward strand.
ACAAAACAGCGCAATTTTGCTGTCACCCCCTTTTCGGGGAAAGAAGTTTTTGAGCCGATCTCGGCCGACCGCTTCTCCGACAGCTTTCAGCGCGCTTATCTTAAAATAGAGGACGGCTGCGACCGCTTCTGCTCCTACTGCGTTATCCCCTACGCCAGAGGAAAGGTGCGTTCCCGCAGTCTTTTCGGCATTTCTTCGGAAGTTGAAAAGCTGGTAAAAGCCGGCTACCGTGAGATAGTGCTCACCGGCATAAACATCTCCCGCTACGGCTCGGATATCGGGCTCACCCTTAAAGATGCCGTTGCCGCCGCTGCCGCAGTTGAGGGCGATTTCAGGTTGCGCTTCGGCTCAGTCGAACCCGACCTTCTCACCGACGAGGACTGGCTTGCCCTTTCCAAAACGGACAAGCTTTGTCCCCATTTTCACCTGCCTGTTCAGTCGGGCTGCGACAACACCCTTGCGGCGATGAACCGCCGCTATAACATGACGCAGTTTTTCGAAACTGTCGCAAAGATACGCGCACTTTTTGACAACCCCTCGATAACCGCCGACATCATTGTCGGATTCCCCGGCGAAAGCGATGAGGATTTTGAAGAGACCTGCCGCAACATCCAAAAGCTTGGTCTGCTGCGCGCCCACATCTTTGAATATTCCCCCCGCAGCGGCACTCCCGCCGCCGAGCGCAAGGACCAGATAGACCCGCAGCTCAAAAAACTGCGCTCCACCCGTCTGGAGGACATCTGCCGCAAATCCGCCGAACAATTTGCCGCCGGACAAGTCGGCAAAAAGGCAAAGCTGCTGCTGGAAGCTACCGGCGGCGGCTATACCGAAAACTATCTCTATGTCACCGTCGGGGACAAAAAGGGTCATCAGCCGGGCGAGATAGTGGAGGTGCTGCTCACCCGCTCTGAGGGCGCGGTCTGCATCGGCGAGATAATATAATGTATATTCTGAGGCGGACGCCTCTTAGATAAACCCGTTATTTCACCGCGCACGGCGGCTTTCTGCCGCTGGGCGCACGGTCAATGATAAAGGAGAGAGAAGTATATGGCAGTATTTCGCGTATTCATCGAGAAGAAGCAGCCCTATGCGGTAGAAGCTCAGGGCGTGCTTTCCGACCTCCGTTCGGCGCTTTCGCTGGAGGGCCTTGAGAACGTCCGAGTTCTCAACCGCTACGACGCCGAGCACATTTCGGCAGAGGATTTTGCCGCAGCCAGAATGACAGTATTCGGCGAGCCGCAGGTCGATGTCGCTTATGACGAGGTTCCCGCAACCGAAGGCAGAGTTTTCGCCATCGAGTATCTGCCCGGTCAGTATGACCAGCGTGCCGATTCGGCTGCACAGTGCATCCAGCTTCAGACCCAGAAAGAGCGCCCCCTCATCCGCTGCGCAAGAGTTTACATACTGGAAGGCAGCATCACCGATGAGCAGTTCGCCGCTGTAAAGAGCTATCTCATCAACCCCGTTGAGAGCATGGAAGCTACTCTCGACACCTTTGATACCCTTGAGGCTACCTATCCCGCTCCCGCCGATGTTGTTACCATCGAAGGCTTTACCTCGATGACCGATGAGCAGCTTGCCGCAATGGTAAACGAATACGGTCTTGCAATGGAAGCCGATGACCTCGAATGCTGCCGCGAATATTTCCGCAGCGAGCAGCGCGATCCCACCTTTACCGAGCTCAAGCTCATCGACACCTATTGGTCGGATCACTGCCGCCACACCACCTTCTCCACCATCCTCGACAATGTTGAGTTTGAATCCGAAACCATTAAATCCTCCTACGAGCGCTATCTTGAGCTGCGCGTAAAGCTCGGCCGTCAGGATCGCCCCGTTACCCTTATGGATCTTGCCACCATCGGCGCAAAGGCGCTGAAAAAGGCAGGACTCATGCCCGCAATCGACGAGTCGGAAGAGATAAATGCCTGCTCGGTAAAGATCAAGGTAGACGTTGACGGCGAAGATCAGGATTGGCTGCTCATGTTCAAGAATGAGACCCACAACCATCCCACCGAGATCGAGCCTTTCGGCGGTGCAGCGACCTGCCTCGGCGGCGCAATCCGCGATCCGCTTTCGGGCAGAAGCTATGTTTATCAGGCAATGCGCGTTACCGGCGCAGCCAACCCCCTGACTCCCATCTCCGAGACTATGGAAGGCAAACTGCCCCAGCGCAAGATAGTTTCCCAGGCTGCCGCAGGCTATTCCTCCTACGGCAACCAGATCGGTCTTGCCACCGGTCACGTTAACGAGATATATCACCCCGGCTATGTTGCAAAACGCATGGAAGTCGGCGCTGTAATCGCTGCCGCTCCCGCTGAAAACGTAGTTCGTGAGCGCCCCGCCCCCGGCGATGTTGTTGTGCTGCTGGGCGGCAAGACCGGCCGTGACGGCTGCGGCGGTGCGACCGGTTCTTCCAAGGCTCATTCGCTCGAAAGCCTTACCTCCTGCGGTGCCGAAGTTCAGAAGGGCAACGCCCCCGAAGAAAGAAAGCTTCAGCGTCTGTTCCGCACCCCCGAGGCTGCCAAGATGATCAAGCGCTGCAACGACTTTGGCGCAGGCGGCGTATCTGTTGCTATCGGCGAGCTGGCTGACAGCCTTGATATCAATCTCGACCTCGTTCCCAAGAAGTATGAAGGCCTCGACGGCACCGAGCTTGCGATAAGCGAATCTCAGGAGAGAATGGCTGTTGTACTCGATCCCAAAAACGTCGAGCGCTTCCTTGAAATTGCCGCAACCGAAAACCTCAGCGGCATCGTTGTCGCAAAGGTTACCGACACCGGCCGCATGACCATGAACTGGCGCGGCAAAAAGATAGTTGACCTCTCCCGCGACTTCCTCAACACCAACGGCGCAGAGAAGCACATCTCTGCCAAGGTTGCCGCCCCCGAAGCTGAGGCTGCTACCCTTGAATACCTGCCCTTTGACAAGCGTTTTGAAAAGCTGCTGGGCGATCTCAACGTCTGCTCGCAGAAGGGCCTTATCGAGCGCTTTGACTCCTCCATCGGTGCTGCCACCGTCCTCTCTCCTTTCGGCGGCAAGTATCAGGAGACTCCCGCTCAGGCAATGGCTGCCAAGATCCCCGTTCGCCACGGCGACACCGATACCGCTTCGCTGATGGCTTACGCCTTCGATCCCTTTATCTCCTCCCGTGACCAGTATGCCGGCGCGATGACCGCCGTTTGCGAATCTGTTGCCAAGGTAATCGCCGCAGGCGGCAGCCGCAAGAACTGCTGGCTCTCCTTCCAGGAATATTTTGAAAAGCTCCGCCGTGAGGATACCCGCTGGGGCAAGCCGCTGGCTGCTCTGCTCGGCGCGCTGGATGCGCAGATGGCACTTGAGTGCGGCGCTATCGGCGGCAAGGATTCCATGTCCGGCAGCTTTGAGGACATCGACGTTCCTCCCACCCTCATCTCCTTTGCCGTTTCCACCGCCAAGGCTTCCAAGGTGGTTTCCCCCGAATTTAAGAAGGCAGGCTCGGTGATCGGTCTGTTGCTGCCCGCAGTTGACCAGAACGGTTATCTCGACCTCAACTCTGTCCGCACCAACATCGACAAGCTTGAATCGCTCATCGCTGACGGCAAGATCAACGCAGCATGGGTTTGCTCGATGGGCGGCATCGCCGAGGGTATCTTTAAGATGGCACTGGGCAACCGCATCGGCGCAAAGCTGACCGGCGATTACGCCGACGAATTCTGGTTCCAGCGTCTTGGCTGCGCCATCATCGTTGAAGCTGACCAGCTTCCCGAGGGCGCTGCAAGAATCGGTGAAACTGTTGATACCTTCACCGTTACCCGCGGCGATGTAACCGTCGACCTCGCAAGTGTATTCGACATCTACGCCGACAAGCTCGCTTCGGTATATCCCTATCGCCTGCCCACCCCCAAGATGGAAGTTCCCACCTTTACTGCTCCCAAGGCGACCAAGTGGGCATCCGCTTCGGTCAAGCTGGCAAGACCCAAGGTCCTGCTTCCCATCTTCGCAGGCACCAACTGCGAATTTGATACCGCCCGTGCCTTTGAAAAGGCCGGCGCCGACACCGAGATCTTTGTTGTAAAGAACCTCTGCGCAGCCGACATCGAGTGGTCTGCCAAGGAATTTGAGCGCAAGATCGGCGAAAGCAACATCATCGCTGTTCCCGGCGGCTTCTCGGGCGGCGACGAGCCGGATGGCTCCGGCAAGTTCATCACCGCATTCTTCCGCAATCCCAGAATCGGCGAGGCGGTAAACGACCTGCTTAACAACCGCGACGGTCTTATGATAGGCATCTGCAACGGCTTCCAGGCGCTGGTCAAGCTGGGACTTGTTCCCTTCGGCAGCATCATCGAGCCGGATGCAAACGCACCCACCCTCACCTTTAACCGCATCGGACGTCACCAGTCCAAGCTGGTAGCAACCAGAGTTTGCTCCAACAAGTCCCCCTGGATGATGTACACCGAGCCCGGCGACATCCACATGATCCCCATCTCCCACGGCGAAGGCCGCTTTGTTGCTCCTCCCGAGCTTATCAAGCAGCTTGCCGAGAACGGACAGATCACCACCCAGTATGTCGATCTTGAGGGTGCTACCACCATGGACACCATCTATAACCCCAACTTCTCCGATTGCGCAATCGAGGGTATCACCTCTCCCGACGGCAGAATTCTGGCAAAGATGGGTCACTCCGAGCGTATCGGCGACAACATCCACAAGAACATCCCCGGCGCAAAGGATCAGAAGCTGTTCCTCGGCGCGGTACATTACTTCACCAAGTGATAAGCTTAATTTGACCTTGTCAAAAACAGGAGGATTAATGCTATGAATAATAAAGTAGAAAAGGCTTTGGAGATCCACGCCGCAAGTTTTAACTGTGCCCAGTCGGTATTTCTGCCATATGCCGCCGATTACGGCGTTGATGAGCAGCTTGCTTTAAAAATCGCCACCTGCTTTGGAGCAGGCGCCAAGTGCGGCAACATCTGCGGCGCCGCTTCGGGCGGACTGATGGTGCTGGGACTTAAATACGGTCACATCGACGCAAATGACCCCGATCAGAAAAAGCGCTCGGGTGAAATCGCAGCCGATTTCCTTGCCCGTTTTAAAGAAGCAAACGGCAGCCTCCTCTGCCGCGAGCTGGTGGGCGGCGACCTTATGAACGAAGACGTTCGCACCGTTCTCAAGGAAAACGGCACCCTTGCAAGAGTTTGCAACAAGGCGATCCAAACCGCCACCGAAATTGTCGGTCAGGTTCTCGAAGATTACGAATAAGCGATCAAAAGGGCAGCGGAATATTCCGCTGCCCTTTGCTATTAAAAAACAGCAGATTGGTTCAAAGCCTCCCTCTCCACCGCGCTAAGAGCCAACTTCGCCGATTGCGCTCAAGATGCCTCCCTCTCCACCGCGCTAAGAGCCGAGCTTCGCTCGGTTGCGCCTGAGAAGCCTCCCTCTGACGAGGGAGGTGGCACGGCGTAGTCGTGACTGAGGGAGAGACTAAACCGTCTAACCGAAAAGTTGTTTTCGCCTTAGCGCATTTTCTCTCCCTCAGTCTGCTTCGCAGACAGCTCCCTCATCAGAGGGAGCCTCCCCATGCCTGAGTTGATCTCCGAAGCCGATGCCGCTCTCTCAACCGCGCTAAGAGCCAAGCTTCACCGGTTACGCTTTATACGCCCGCCTGCGGGCGGGTGTGGCGAGGGAGGTGGATTTTGCGAAGCAAAATAAGAGAGCTAACGCCCCCTTAAGTCAGGGGGCGGCGCGGCGGATGCCGCGCGGGAGTTGCGTTTTGAATCGGTTGTCTGCTTTTGCAAATTCCCCGCACCGTTTTACCTCCATGGAAATATTTTCATGCCGATTTATATGGCAAATATTTTGTAAATTTCAGATGTTTGCTATTTTCACCGACGGCAAAATGTACTATAATAAATAAGAATAGGCAACTATGACCTTTTTTGCCTTTATGTCAAAATTCGGGAGGGTAACGCCATGATAAACAGAGTTAAAATAGAGATCCTCGGCGCTTCTTACACCATCGCAACGCCGGAAAGCGAGGAGTATGTTCTCGAGCTTGCAAACGAGCTTGATTCTCAGATGAAGCTGCTTATCGATACCGATCCCAAGCTGACCCACAATTCCGCGCTGGTGCTCTGCGCGATGGGCTATGCCGACATGTTTCACAAGAGCGAACAGGCCGCCGATAACATGCGTGCCCAGATAACCGACTATCTTGATGACGCCGCTTCTGCCCGTGCCGAGCTGGATGCCGTCAAAAAAGAGCTGGAGCAGCTAAAGCGCAGCAACCACCGCAGATAATTTAAGCTTCTGCAATATATGGAGAAAATTATGACACTTAAAATAAAGAAGCTGCGCCAATCGGCAAAGACTCCCGTCCGTGCCACCGATGGCGCCGCAGGCTATGACCTTTCGGCCTGCATCGAATCTGATTTGCTGCTGCCTGCCGGCGGCTGTCAGCTTATCCCCACCGGGATCGCCATTGCGCTGCCCGAAAATACCGTCGGTCTGGTGTTCGGCCGCAGCGGACTTGGCATCCGCCACCAGATCGCCCCCGCAAACGCCGTCGGCGTTATCGACAGCGACTATCGCGGCGAGATAGCGGTCGGACTTAAAAACCACTCCGACACCGACTACATAATCAAACCGGGCGAGCGCATTGCCCAGCTTGTGATAATGCCGGTGCTCACCCCCCAGCTTGAAGAAACGGACGAGCTTTCCGAAACTGAGCGCTCCTCGGGCGGATTCGGCTCCACCGGAAAGGAATGATAGAAAATGAAGCTGCAAAGAACGCTGGTTTTCCTCTTTTTTCTGCTTTCCGGCATAATCGTCGGCGCGATGCTGGCTTCCGCCTGCTCCGGCATCTCCTTCTTGAGCTGGCTTGCCTACGGCAAAACGATAGGCATCTCGACCGCAAATCCCATGCTGCTTGACCTTTCGATGCTGAAAGTCGCCTTTGGATTTGAAGTAGGCATCAACGTCGCGCAGATAATCACCATCACCATCGCGCTGCTGGTCTATAAAAGCGTAGCCCGCAAGCTGTGATTTGGGGAGGATTTACACCATGTCGATAATACTGGCGTCGGCATCGCCCAGAAGACGGGAACTGCTGTCGCTTATCACAACCGATTTTGAAATAATTGTGTCGGAGGCGGACGAAACGCTGCCCCGATCCATCGCCCCCGAGCAGGCGGTAATGGAACTGGCGACCCGAAAAGCTGCCGCCGTTGCCAAAAGCCATCCCGATAGGGCGGTCATCGGCTCCGATACCGTTGTCGCCGTCGACGGCGAGATACTCGGCAAGCCGGTTGATGACGCCGACGCCGTAAGGATGCTGAAGCTGCTCTCGGGCAGAAAGCATCATGTTTTCACCGGTCTTTGCATCGCTTATCAGGGCAAAAACACCGTCTTTTACGACGGCGCCGCGGTGGAATTCGCCGAGATGAGTGAAGCTGAGATAGCCGATTATGTTGCAAGCGGCGAGCCGCGCGACAAAGCGGGGGCATATGCCATTCAGGGCCTTGCCTCCAAATTCATCACCTCCATTTCTGGTGACTATTATTCGGTGGTCGGTCTGCCGGTAAGCAGACTTTACAAATCGCTCAAGGATTTAAAGGTACTTTAGACCGCGTTTCGGTTTATTTATAAAAAGTAATTTTTAAGGGGAGGAACTAAAAATGTTTTCTTTTTCCAAGGATATAGGTATCGACCTCGGTACCGCCAATACTCTGGTATTTATGAAGAATAAGGGCATTATTCTTCGCGAGCCGTCGGTCGTTGCTGTTGACACCCGCAAGGATTCGGTTCTCTATGTAGGTCAGGAAGCCAAGGACGTAATCGGCAGAACCCCCGGCTCCATCGTTGCAATGCGCCCCCTCAAGGACGGCGTTATCGCTGACTTTGACATCACAGCAAATATGCTGCAGCGCTTTATCAAAAAGGTTTGCGGCTCCTCCATGTTCTCCAAGCCCAATATCGTTATCTGCATCCCCTCCGGCGTCACCGACGTAGAGCGCCGCGCAGTTCGTGAAGCTGCGGTTGCTTCGGGCGGACGCCGTGTTTCGATAATCGAAGAGCCTATGGCAGCGGCTATCGGCGCAGGCCTGCCCGTTGCCGAAGCTACCGGCAGCATGGTAGTCGACATCGGCGGCGGCACCAGCGAAGTTGCTGTTATCTCGCTTGGCGGCATCGTTACCGCAAAGTCGGTAAGAGTTGGCGGCGACGCATTTGATTCCGCTATCATCCAGTACATCAAGCGCAAGCACAACCTGCTCATCGGCGAGCGCACCGCCGAGCAGATCAAGATAGAGATCGGCTCCGCCTACACCTATGAGAATGAGCAGTCGATGGAGATAAAGGGCAGAAACCTTGTTGACGGCCTCCCCAAGAATATCTCCATCACCCCCGCCGAAGTAAGAGAGGCTCTCTCCGACTCCATCTCTCAGGTTATCGACGCCATCAAGACCACCCTTGAGCGCACTCCTCCCGAGCTTGCCGCTGACATCATCGACCACGGCATCACCCTTACCGGCGGCGGCGCAATGCTGCGCGGACTTGATGACCTCATCTCCCACGAGACCGGCATCACCGTTCACATCGCCGACAATCCCCTCGACTGTGTTGCCATCGGCACCGGCCGCGTGCTTGAAGACATCGACAAGCTGCGCGACGTTCTTTCCGACGCCGAGGACAGAAAATAATAACCATCGCAGGGCAAGAGGGCGTCTGACACTCCCTCTTGCCCTTATGCATTTTTAAGACATTTCACTGCCGTTACGGAGGTGCCGCATGGGCGATTTCTTTAAAAGCGTACAATTTAAGATTCTGGCGCTGCTTTTGGCGCTGGTTTTTGCCTTTGCCCTTCGTTCGGCGCAAACAGGCACCGCCATCCCCATGATTTCCAAGCTTACCGGTGCGCTGCTTACCCCCGCTCAATCGGCGGCGACAACCACCGTTAATTCCACCCGCCAGTTCTTCACCGAATATTTCTCGGGGCCGCGCCTTGCCGATGAAAACGAGCAGCTGCGCTCTGAGCTGGATGCGCTGCGCAATCAGCTGGTGGAATACGACCGCATCAAAGCAGAAAACGAACAGCTTAAAAACTATCTTGACATCAAGGACAAAAATCCCGATTTCGATTTCGAACCGGCGATGGTCATCGGCAGAGATGCCTCCGACCGATTCTACTCCTTCACTATTGATAAGGGCAGCCACGACGGCGTTGCTGAAAACGACCCTGTTATCACCGAGGCGGGTCTGGTCGGCATCGTTTCAGAGGTCGGCATCAGCCACTCAAAGGTGCTCACCATTCTCGATGCCACCGTAAACGTCGGTGTAATGGATTCCCGCACCCGCGAGATCGGCGCCGCCAACGGCGAGCTTTCCCTTGCTGAAGAGGGGCTGCTTAAGGTCAACTACCTCCCCCGCGACGGTCAGGCCCAGCCGGGCGATATCATCGTCACCACCGGCATCGGCGGACTTTATCCCCGCGGTCTGATAGTCGGCACCATAAAAGAGCTGCTTTCCGACAGCCGAAAGCTTTCGCTTTATGCTGTTACCGAGCCGCCCACCGACATCAGAACAGTTCAAAACGTGCTTATTATAAAATATTTCGACGGTCAGGCTTCTGCCGAACAGGGAGAATAACTTTGGATCAGAAACAAAAGCGGTTATTTATCATCAAAAATATAATATACACGCTGCTCATGCTGTGTTGTTATATCCTGCAGGAGACCCCCGGTCTGCTGGAGTTTTTTGGTGTGCGCCCAATGCTGATCATCGCCATGGTGGTCTGCATCGCTATGTTCGAGGGCGAATTTTTCGGCGGCATTTACGGTCTCTTCGCCGGGATCTTGTGCGATACCGCCGCTTTTCACTTTTTCGGCATTGCGTCGGTGCTGTTTCTTATACTTGGCTGCGGCTGCGGCTTGCTGATAATCTATCTCGTACAGCCAAACCTCAAGACTGCATTTTTACTTACCGCCGCTTTTTCATTTGTTTACGGCATCATCTCTCACTATCTCATATACGGAATGTGGGGATATGAGGGCGCTTCGCTGCGGCTGCTTACCAAAACTGTTCCCTGTGCGGTTTACACCGCGTTGGCATCGGTGCTCATCTTTATGCTGTTGACGCGCATCCTTCCCCGATTCACCCCCGAGGAATAAACCAATACTGAATTTGACTGTAAAGGAGGCGAAACATGAAGAGCTTTATCGAAAGACTTATCATAATGGGGCTTACCGTTACCCTTTGCTTTTTTATCTTTGCGTTTCGCCTTGTAGACATACAGGTCGTTAACGGAAAAAGCTATCTCGAAAAGCAGCAGGCGGGCAGCAGCCGCACCCAGACGATAAAGGCGCCCCGCGGCGAGATAGTTGACCGCAACGGCCAACCCTTTTCCCGAAACAATGCAAGCTACGACATTGTTTTTGACCGTGCCCTTGCCCCCGGTGACCGCGAAAACGGAAATATCAAGATGCTCATCGAAATACTGCGTGAATCGGGCGAAAAGTGGAACGACAACCTGCCGCTTGTCATAAGGGGCGGCAAGGCGGTATTCACCGACGACGAAGCCGCCGTTTCCCGCCTGAGAGATTTTCTTGACACCAACATCTACACCACCGCCGAGGACGTTTTCTATTGGCTTTGTGAAAAATATGACCTTCAGGACATGGATGCCGTTACCGCCCGAGATATCGCCGCTGTCCGCTATGAGATGGACCGCAAGGGCTATACCATGGCGGTAAAATATGTCTTTGCCGAAAACATTTCGCTTGAGACCGCCATCTACATCCGTCAGATAAACAACGAGCTGCCGGGTGTTGACGTCGCCGAAACAGCGCTTCGCAGCTATGTCGACGGCGATCTTGCTCCCCATATCGTCGGTCGTGTCGGCGCAATTTTTGCCGACGAGCTTGAAAGCTATCTCTCTCAGGGACGCGGATACTCCCGTGACGATATGGTTGGAAAAGAGGGCATCGAAAAAGCCTATGAATCGGTGCTTCGCGGCACCGACGGAACCCGCCGCATCGACCTCGATTCCAACTATCGCGTAAAAGGCATCGAGGAAGAGGCTTCCGCCGTTCCGGGTCATACCGTCGTGCTCACCCTTGACAAAAACATTCAGCGCACCGCCCAGCAGGCGCTTATCACCGAGATAGAATACCTCAACCGCACCGCCCCCGAAGGCGAAGGCAAAGAAGCCAACGCAGGTGCCGTTGTCGCCATCGACATCAAAAACTCCGAAGTGTTGGCGGCGGTCACCTATCCATCCTATGACCTTTCCACCTTCTCCGCCGACTATTCCGAGCTGGCGCAGAACCCACTGCATCCTTTTCTCAACCGTGCCTTTTCGGGCGTTTATGCCCCCGGCTCCTGCTTTAAGCCGGTTGTCGCCACCGCCGGCATCGCCGAATCGGTGGTCTCCCCCACCAGCCGTGTCAACTGCGAACAGGTCTACACCTTCCTTGAATCTTACCAGCCCACCTGTCTTGGATGGCACGGACCTTTTACGGTAGCTGATGCGCTGCGTGCTTCCTGCAACATCTATTTCTACGATACCGGACGCCAGCTTGGCATCCGCCGCATAAACGAATACGCTCAGGCGCTGGGACTTGGTGTGCCCACCGGCATCGAGCTTTCGGAATCCAAGGGCACCCAGTGCGATCCCGACGATCCCTTCCCCGGCGACGTGCTTCAGGCAGCAATCGGTCAGCTTGATAACGGCTATACCCCGCTTCAGCTGGCAAACTACTGCGCCACCATCGCTCGCCGCGGCGTAAGAATGGATCTCTCGCTGGTAAAATCGGTCTCCTCCTATTACGATTGGCGCAACGCCATCGAAAAGAGCGAGCCCACCGTTGTTTCCACCCTTGATGTTGCTCCCGAGGTTTTTGATCCCGTTTTCGACGGAATGATCCAGGCGGCGCACGCCTTTAACGGCACTGCCTACAAGTATATGGGCAACTATCCCTACACCGTTGCCTGCAAGACCGGTACTCCCCAGACGGCACAGTTCCCCAACTCTACCTTTATCTGCTTTGCCCCCGCTGAAGACCCGCAGATCGCGGTTGCGGTGGTCATCGAAAAGGGTTGGCACGGCTATACCGGTGCCCCTGTTGCCCGCGCGGTAATGGATTCCTTCTTCTTCCCCGACCAGCCGATGACCGTCATGACCGAGGGCTGGGTAAAGGCGGAACAGGATGCGCTTGCAGCGGCTCAGGCCGCCGCCGCCGAACAGTTAGCTGCGCAGCTGCCCTGATTTCAAGCAAAAATTTCGTAATTTAATATGCAAAAGTTATATAAAAACAGTAGCTTTAACACAAAATTTATGTTAAAATTTTAAGATAGGGGTGATATCGTTGGCAGAGGTTATCGTCGTTACCTCCGGCAAGGGCGGAACCGGAAAAACCACCGTTTCGCTGCTGTTGGCAAAGGCTTTTTGCCGCCGCGGAAAAAACGTGCTGCTGCTGGAATTAGACAGTGGCCTGCGCGGGCTCGACCTGCTTTTAAAGGTGTCTGACCGAGTTGTTTACGACCTTTCCGACGTGCTGACCGGCAGCTGCAAACCGGTAAAAGCCATCACCGTCTGCGATGTGCCAAAGGGCAATCTGCACCTTATCGCCGCACCGCAAAACCGCCACTTCATCCCCGACCCCGGCAACCTAAAGCTGCTCATAAAAGGCTTGTCGGAATGTTACGATTATCTCATCCTCGACACCGCCGCAGGGCTTGGCAAGGATTTTGACATCGCTTGCTCGGTGGGAACAAAGGCGCTCATCGTTGCCACCGCCGATGCCATTTCGGTGCGCGATGCCGCCCGCGCAGCACAGGAGCTGCGCTCTCTTTCTCCCCGACTTGTAGTCAACAAATTTTCCAGAAAAAATCTCTCTGCCCAGCTTCCCGACCTTGATGCCGTTATCGACGGCGTCGGCGCGCAGCTCATCTCGGTCATCGCCGAGGATGCCGCCATGGCAAGACAGCTTGCTTCGGGAATTCAGCCCTCTGCCTCTTCCCCAGCTGTATGCGAGATAGACGACCTCGCCGGCAGAATAATGGGCGAGCGGATAAAGCTTAATACCGACAGACTAAAATAACTTTCCAATATAACTAAACTGGAGGAAACGGACTTATGAACATCGCATTGATCGCGCACGACGCCAAAAAAGAGCTGATGGTGCAGTTCTGCATTGCCTACAGCGGAATTTTGAGCCAGCACAACCTATGCGCCACCGGCACCACCGGCAAGCTGGTAGCCGAAGCGACCGGACTGCGAATATTCCGATTCCTTTCGGGCAGCCAGGGCGGCGCCCAGCAGATCGCTTCCCGCATCTCCTATAACGAGATCGACCTGCTTTTGTTCCTGCGTGATCCGCTGACCATGAAACCAAACGAGCCGGATGACGCAAACCTCATCCGTCTTTGCGACGTGCATTCCATCCCTGTTGCAACCAACATCGCCACCGCCGAGGCGCTTATCCACGCTCTTGAAAAGGGCGACCTTGATTGGCGTGAGATCGTTAATCCCAAGCGTATATAATTGACGGCAAGGCCCCGTTCCTTGTGGGACGGGGCGGCTTTCCGTTGTTATCTCAATATAAAGGAGTTTTCCAGTTATGGCAGAATTTATGGGCAACTTGAAAAGAACCGAATACTGCGGCGAACTGAACCTTGAAAAAGCGGGTCAGGAAATGGTAGTTGCAGGCTGGGCTGCAAAGCAGCGTGACCTTGGCAACCTCATCTTTATCGACCTGCGTGACCGCACCGGTATTCTTCAGCTTGCATTTGACGATTCCACCGACCGAGAAGTTTTTGAAAAGGCTTCCTCGGTCAGAAGCGAATATGTCCTGATGGCAAAGGGCGTTCTCAGAAAGCGCGAAGCTGTCAACAAGGACATTCCCACCGGCGAGGTCGAGCTTTATGTAACCGAGCTCAAGATCCTTGCCGAAAGCGAGACCCCTCCCTTCGACATCAAGGACAACATCAAGACCAACGAGGAGCTGCGTCTGCGCTACCGTTATCTCGACCTGCGCCGCAACGAGCTGCAGTCGGCTATCCTTATGCGCCACCGCATCGTAAAGCTGGTTCGCGATTACTTCGACAAGAACCGCTTTGTTGAGATCGAGACTCCCATCCTCATCAAGTCCACCCCCGAGGGCGCAAGAGACTATCTCGTTCCCTCCCGTGTACACCCCGGCAAGTTCTACGCTCTGCCCCAGTCTCCCCAGCTTTACAAGCAGCTTTCGATGCTGTCCGGCTTTGACCGCTATATGCAGATCGCAAAATGCTTCCGTGATGAGGACCTGCGTGCCGACCGTCAGCCCGAGTTCACCCAGATCGACGTTGAGATGTCCTTTGTTGACGAGCAGGACGTTCAGGACATGAACGAAGGCCTGATGAAGCTCATCTTCAAGGAGATCCTCGGTCGTGACCTCCAGCTTCCGCTCCGCCGCATGACCTATGCCGAGGCTATGGACCGATTCGGCTCTGACAAGCCCGACACCCGTTTCGGACTTGAGCTTAAGAACCTCTCCGATATCGTTGCCAACACCGGATTCGCAGTATTCAAGGGCGCCCTCGAAGCAGGCGGCAGCGTTCGTGCCATCAACGTTAAGGGTGCAGCGTCCGTTCTCTCCCGTAAGGAGATCGACAAGCTGACCGAGACCGCAAAGCTCTACAAGGCTAAGGGTCTTGCCTTCACCCGTGCGACCGCTGACGCTCATTCCTCTTCTTTCGAGAAGTTCCTCACCGAAGAAGAGATCAAGGCTATCCACGAGCGCACCGAATTCGAGACCGGCGACGTTCTGCTGGTAGTTGCCGACGCCGACAGCGAAGTTGTATTCGCGGCTCTCGGCGCACTGCGTCTGCAGCTGGCTAAGCGCCTCGACCTCATCCCTGCAGACAGCTACGACCTGCTCTGGATCACCGAGTTCCCGCTGTTCGAGTACTCGGCCGAGGATGGCCGCTTCTATGCTAAGCACCATCCCTTCACCAGTCCCAACCTCGAAGACGTCGACAAGATGATCTCCGATCCCGGCGCTTGCCGCGCAAGAGCATACGACCTCGTTCTCAACGGCACCGAGCTGGGTGGCGGTTCCATCCGAATCTCCAACCCCGAGCTGCAGAAGAAGATGTTCGCTGCTCTCGGCATGGAAGAGGCTGACTACACCGAGCGTTTCGGCTTCCTGCTCGAAGCATTCAAGTACGGCGTACCTCCTCACGGCGGCATGGCATACGGCCTTGACCGACTTGTTATGCTGCTCTTGAACAAGGATTCCATCCGCGACGTTATGGCATTCCCCAAGGTTCAGAATGCAAGCGAGCTGATGACCTCCTGCCCCTCCGAGGTAGAGCAGAAATCTCTCGACGAGCTTTCCATCGCCATCAGCATCAAGGAATAATAACCGATAACGAAAAGGCACCTGATTTTCAGGTGCCTTTTTTCTTTGCCTCCGGCGGCTTAAACCCTTTTGTGTACAAAAGGGTTTAAGAATCCCAAAAAACTTTAAATTAAAGCATGGTTTAAGCGGGGTTATAAATTGTGAGTAACTTTTGGGGATTGGGATAACGCTTCGAGATAGAGTCCTCTCTCCGCCGCGCCAAGAGCCGAGTTTTGCTTGGTTATGCATCAGAAGCCTCCCTCTCCCCCGCGCTAAGAGCCGAGCTTCGCTCGGTTGCGCTTTGTACGCCCGCCTGCGGGCGGGTGTGACTTAGGAGGTGGCAAAA
>JAFQAX010000038.1 GCA_017399785.1 Oscillospiraceae bacterium
GCTGAAACTGCAGCTAATATTGAGAACGCTAAGTCTCTGCTTGCTGCAAACGGCGTTGAGATTGCTGAAATCGACGGAGCCGAGCTGCTTGCTGCAGGTCCCGCATGGAATATCCTCATGTCGGCAGAGCTTTGCAACAACGTTTCCCGTTACGACGGAGTAAAGTTCGGCTACCGTTCTCCCAATCACAAGGATATCGACGAGCTTTATACCAACAGCCGTACCGAAGCTTTTGGAGAACTGCTCAAGACCGCTATCCTGTTCGGTTCCGATACCCTTTCCACCGAGAATTACAAAAAAGTATACGACAAGGCACTCAGAGTTCGCCGCGTTATGAGCGAATACTTTGAGAAGCTGTTTGGCGAATACGATGCAGTTTTGATGCCCGCCTGCTCCAAGGCAGCTTACAGCGTTGATGAGCTTAAGACTAACATCTATCTTTGCTACGAAGAAAGCAAGTTTACCGCTCCCGCTTCGATAACCGGACTTCCTGCTGTTGCAGCCGGCGGAGTTCAGCTGGTAGCTTCTGCTTTCTCGGATAAGGGACTGCTTGAAATTGCCGAAATTCTTGAAAAGGGAGGTAAGCTCTAATGAAATACGAGACTGTCATCGGACTTGAAGTGCATGTTGAGCTTGCCACCAAGTCCAAGATTTTCTGCTCCTGCTCCGCCGAATTCGGCGCCGAGCAGAACGACAGCGTTTGCCCCGCATGCTGCGGTATGCCCGGAATGCTGCCGATAGTCAACAAAAAGGTAGTTGAGCTTGGCATGACCGCCGGAATGATGCTCAACTGTGACATCAACCGCGTTACCACCTTCGATAAGAAGAGCTATTACTATCCCGACCTTCCTTGCTCTTACCAGACCACCCAGTTCTTCTCTCCTGTCTGCGTAAACGGAACTGTCACCATCAATACCTCCAAGGGCAAGAAGGATATCCGCATCAAGCAGATCCACATGGAAGAGGACGCAGGCAAGCTGGTCCACGACGATTGGACCGACAGCTCGCTGGTTGACTTCAACCGCACCAGTGTTCCGCTCTGTGAGATAGTAAGCCAGCCTGACCTTTCCAGTGCGGAAGAAGTTGTAGCTTATCTCGAAAGACTTCGTTCGCTGCTTCGCTTTGCCAAGGTTTCGGATTGCCGCTTTGAGCAGGGTTCGATGCGCTGCGATGTAAACCTTTCCATCAGACCGGAAGGTTCCGAGGTTCTCGGTGTCAGAACCGAGATGAAGAACATGAACTCTCTTTCGGCTATCGTTCGTGCGATAGATTACGAAGTTGCAAGACACATCGATGCGCTTGAGAACAACACCGAGGTGCTGGTTCAGGAAACCCGCCGTTGGGATGACGTAAAGGGCAAGAGCTTCCCGATGAGAACCAAGGAGACTGCAGGCGATTACCGTTACTTCCCCGACCCCAACATCATGCCCATCGTCATCGACGACGAGTGGTATGACAGCGTCAAGAACTCGCTGCCCGAATTCCCCGAAGTCAAGAAGCAGCGCTATATCGACGAGCTCGGTCTCGGTGATTACGATGCAGATCAGCTTACCCAGAGCAGAGCGCTCTGCGATTGCTTTGAGGCTGCATATGCCGAGTGCGGCATGGCCAAGGAAGCTGCAAACTGGCTTATCACCGACTGCATGAACATGCTCAACAAGCGCCAGATGACCGCCGATATGCTTTCCATTAACGGAAAGGCACTCGGTCAGCTGATAAAGCTGGTTGCTGATGACAAGGTAAGCCGCGGTAACGCCAAGAGAATTCTCGCCGTTATGTTCGATGAGGATATCATTCCGCTTGAATATGCCGAGAAGAATGGTTTCATCGTTTCCAACGACACCGGAATGATCGAGAACGTTATCAAGGCTGTTATCGCCGCCGATCCCAAGTCGGTTGCAGATTTTAAGAACGGCAAGGAAAAGGCGCTGATGGCGTTGTTTGGCAAGTGCATGAAGGAGCTTAAGGGCAACTGCAATCCTCAGGTACTGCGCGAACTGCTTATCAACAGCATCAATAATTCATAAAGTCAAAAGGGATGAGATCAATTGATCTCATCCCTTTTCAAGTTTACTGATAATTTCAGTGTACTGTTTTTGCAGATAACGCTTTCGGTATTTGATTTGTATGTATTTCATGATTTTGTTGTAATATATGGGATTTGCTGCGCCGCCTAAAACGCCTACAACAGGCAGACCCTGTATAAATTTAAGCAGCAGCATATCCAGCGCAAAAGCGGATGCGGTTTCTTCGATCTGCTTATTAAAAAGCTCGTCAGACACTGCTCTGGGAGTAAGCTGCATCAGCTTATCTATCTCGCTGTCGGATTTTTTCCATTCCTCGCCGCTCATAAGAGATGTCGCCATCATTTTAAGAATTATAAATTGCTCCAGCTTGGTGTTGTAGTCATATCCAAAGCTTAGCGCTGTTTCGTAGATTCCCTTAAGCAGAGTTGCAATAAACAGTACGATGTCGGGCATTCCGATGCCAAGCGCACCGAGGCCGATTCCTTCAACGGTGGTGACTGTAAGGTTGAAAAGATTAGATTTCTGAGCCCCTTTATAGATACGCTTAAGCTCTTTGCGGCGTCCTTTGTTCTTTACAGCAAGGTCATTAAGGCTATGCTTTTCGGCTATTTTGTTTTTGCGATAGCTTAGTTCAATGATAGCTTGCCCGTGTATAAAAACAGCTGAAAATCCTTTGCTGAAAGCTGCCTTAAGTCCCTCAAAAGCCTTGGGTGGTATTTTTGCTTCCAAAATGGTTTTCCAACCGGCAGAGCGCACTTTAAGGGCAGACTCACGAATTTTGCTTTCTTCTTTTTGCACCAGAAGCAGTTCTTTTTCTACGGCTGCAAGCTGACGCTCAAGCTTCCACTTCTTGATAAAAAACATTTTCATCACCGTCCTTTGGCTACAACTATATTTTATTTGGTCAAATTGCATTTTGCAATAGTGTGGCGTATTTTCGTTGGAAAGTCAATTGGCTATTGACAAAAATAAACTAAAAGTGTAAAATTACACTAAAATAGAAAATGAGGGGTGACTAAAATGACCCGTGAAGAATTTATAGAAGAGATGAACAGACAGCTTAAGCTGGTGAGAACCGAATACAATTTTACTCAGGATGTCATGGCTAAGGTGCTTGGTATATCCAAAAAAACGTTGGTTGAAATCGAAAAAGGACGTGTTTCTCTTGGCTGGAGCGGAGCGGTGGCGCTTTGCACCATATTTTCGGGAAGTCAGGTGTTGTCAGGCAAGCTCGGCGGCGAAGCAGGAGATATGATAAGAGCGATCGCCTTTCAGGATTTAAAACCAACATATCCTAAAACTATGGGCGGAAAAGTTTGGTGGCGTGTCATTGAAAAATCAGGGGAATATACCGTTCAGCAAAATATACTGTCTCAGCATTACCGAATTCTTGATGCCGAAGACGGAAGGGTATTTTCCTCCTTTGACATAACCGAAATAAGAAACAGGCTCAAAGAATTGGAGGGCATCTATGAATGAAAAGCTGAAAAAGATTCTGGTAGCAGTAATAAATATTCTGCTGATAGTTTTTATAGTTGGAGCACCGCTGCTGATACTTTATATAATAGCAAGTCTTGGAGCAACCCCGCTTTATATCACCAAAATAATACCGATAGTTGGTCTGGCATTGATGGCGGCGCTGATAGTATCAGTTATAGGCGTTGAAGATAAAAGAAAAACAAAGTTTGTTTGGAGTGTGTTTCTCTGCGTTTGTATTGGCGGAGGAATATATGCGGCAAACGGGCTCTACCGAGACAGCCTTGCCACCGTTGATGACCGAAATTTGCTGCTTTATAAGTATAAACCCTTTTCGGATGGCAATCTTTTGGCGACGCTTGATGAGCCTTCCGACCTGCAGTTTGATTTGCAAACGGCAAGCAACTTTAAAATCGATGGCGCAACAGCGCTCTATCCGGTATACGCAGCCTTTGCGCAGGCAGTTTTCCCTGATGCCGATTACGGGCGAATGAGCGTTGTTTCCTGCTCCAACACAGTCGGCGCTTACGAGCGGCTGATAAAAGGAGATGCAGATATTATTTTTGCGGCAGGTCCATCCAAAGAACAGCTTGAAATGGCGGAGAAAAACGGAGTTGAACTTCATCTCACTCCGATAGGACGCGAGGCTTTCGTATTTTTTGTAAACAGCAAAAATCCGGTTGACGAACTTTCAGTAGAGCAGATACAAAAGATATACACCGGAGAGATAACCAACTGGAAAGAGGTCGGAGGAAAAAGTCAAAAGATCAGGCCTTTCCAGCGCGCGCAAAACAGCGGAAGCCAAACCGCACTTGAAAAGCTGATGCAGGGGTTGCCGCTGATAGAGCCGGAAGAGGAAGACCGCATCGCCGGAATGGGCGGAATAATCCGCCAGGTTGCAGCTTATCGCAATTATAAAAACGCTATCGGATATTCTTTCAGATACTACGCAACGGTGATGGATTCCAGCGATGAGATAAAGCTGCTTGCTTTAAACGGAGTTGCTCCCACTAAGGAAACGATAAGGGATGGAAGCTATCCCATAGCATCGGAGTTTTATGCCGTTACCGCATCCAAAACAGGTCAGCCATCGCCGTATGAATCGGGTTTTGAGTCGGATAAAGATGTAAAGGAATTTATTGATTGGATTTTATCGCCGCAGGGACAGCAGCTTATCGAAAAAACGGGATACGTTGCACTGAGATAGAATAAAGGGGAGTGGGCGATGGTGAAAAAGAAAAAGCTGAGAATAACAAGCGGTGTCATGTTGGCTGTTGCTATAGTTTTTGTCGTATGCGCCCTTTCGAATCCTGCGCTTGGAACTGCTTTTTACATCTTCGGCTTCAGAGTAGGTGCAGCAATATGGCGAAAGTTTTATTTGCTGTATTTGATTTTGATGGCAGGAATATTCACCGTATCATTTTGGGTAAAAGAATACCCCATAACAAAAAGGCGCTGCCGTAATCGGCAGCGCCTGCGCTGTTTTAAATATCAAACGTTGAATCTGAAGAGAACTACGTCACCATCCTGGAAGACGTATTCCTTACCTTCGGAGCGGTAGATGCCCTTTTCCTTGGCAGCAGCGATAGAGCCGCACTCGATAAGATCATCATAGGAAACGATTTCTGCACGGATAAAGCCGCGCTCAAAGTCAGAATGGATCTTTCCGGCAGCCTGAGGAGCCTTGGTGCCTTTTTTAATAGTCCATGCACGAACTTCGGGCTCACCTGCGGTGAGGTAGGAGATAAGGCCAAGAAGATCATAGCCGGCAGTGATAAGGCGGTCAAGACCCGATTCGGTCAGTCCCATTTCCTCGAGGAACATCAGCTTGTCTTCGCCGTCAAGTTCTGCAATCTCTTCCTCTGCTCTTGCGCAGATCGGGATTACCTGAGACTTTTCGGCTGCTGCTATTTCAGCAACCTTTTTGAAGTAGTCATTATGTCCGTTTGCGGCGTTTGCCATATCAGCCTCGCTCATGTTGGCTGCGTAGATGACCGGCTTGGAGGAAAGAAGGGGAGCGTCAGCAAGCATTTCCTTCTCTTCGTCGGTGAGATCAAATGCACGTGCAGACTTGCCTTCAGTCAGGTGAGCATGCATACGTTCAAGAACATCAACTTCCGCGAGAAATTTCTTGTCGCCTTTGGCTGCCTTTTTAGCACGATCGATTCTGCGCTCTACCATTTCAATGTCGGAGAAGATAAGCTCAAGATTGATGGTCTCGATGTCGCGTGCAGGATCTACCGAACCGTCAACGTGAACGATCTCACCGTCATCAAAGCAGCGTACTACATGAACAATAGCATCAACTTCACGAATATGAGAAAGGAATTTGTTACCGAGACCCTCACCTTTGGATGCACCGCGAACAAGGCCTGCGATGTCAACAAATTCTATAACAGCAGGAGTGACCTTCTTTGGATTGTACATTTCAGCAAGCTTGTCTAAGCGCTTGTCAGGAACTGCAACGACGCCTACATTAGGCTCGATGGTGCAGAAAGGATAGTTTGCAGACTGGGCACCTGCATTGGTTATTGCGTTGAAAAGAGTGGATTTTCCTAC
>JAFQAX010000039.1 GCA_017399785.1 Oscillospiraceae bacterium
ATTATGCCTCCCGTTATGGGTGCGGTTGCATTCATCATGGCAGAGCTGCTGGAAGTATCCTATATGCAGGTAGTAAAGGCCGCATTGATCCCCGGCCTGCTCTATTACGTAGCACTGCTGCTTATGGTACATTTCCGCGCTGTCCGTCTCGGACTTCAGCCTATGAAGGATGGCTTTGCCACCAATCAATATCTGCTCAAGAATTCTTATCTGATGCTTCCGCTTGTTACCCTGATCGTTGTGCTCTGCATGGGTTACACCGCAGGACGTGCTGTTTCGGTTGCATTGGTTGTTATAATCACTATCGGTATCGTTACCAAGCGAATCACCATCAAGGGCATCTACAATATCTGTGTTTCCACCGCAAAGAGCGCTATCGTTATTGCGCTTGCATGCTGTGCTTCCGGCGTAATTGTAGGCGTTCTTGTCACCACCGGTCTCGGTGTAGCATTCACCGGCATCGTTATGAGCGTTGCCAAGGGCTTCCTGCCGCTGGCGCTGCTTATGACTGCACTGGCATGTCTTGTACTCGGTATGGGCGTCCCCACCTCTGCAGCATACATCATCACCTCTTCACTTTGCACCCCCGTATTGCTCAAGATGGGCGTTCTTCCCACCGCGGCGCATCTGTTCGCACTGTATTTTGCATGCATCTCGGCAATTACTCCCCCTGTTGCAATGGCAGCATACGCAGGCGCACACATCGCCGGCGCAGATATGTTCAAGACCGGCGTTCAGGCGTGCAAGCTTGGCATCACCGCATTCCTTATGCCCTTCATGTTTGTATACAATCCCGCACTGCTTATGCAGGGTTCGCCTATCGATGTTATCCGTGCGCTTATCACCTGTATGATCGCTGGTATCGCACTTTCCTCTGCGGTAGAGGGCTACCTGTTCCACCGAAAGATAAATGTAGTGCTGCGTGCATTTAACTTTGCAGCTGCACTGCTGCTTATCGATCAGGGATTTGTAACTGACATCGTTGGCTTGGCAATAGTTGGTTTCAGCCTGCTTTATGATTTTAAGGGCGCAGGAAAAAACACTCCTCAGCCCCAGGTTGAAGCATAAAAAAGTGAGGATAATCTTATGAATAAAATTGGTATGGTCGGGCTTGGTGTCATGGGACACGGCATTGCCCGCAACATTATGAACGGCGGCTTTGATATGGTGCTTTATGATCTGCGCCCCGAGGCTTTTGCCGATTTGGTAGAAGATGGTGCCCAAGCTGCCGAAAGCCTTGCTCAGCTCGGCGAAATGACCGATACCGTTCTGATGATAGTGAATTCCTATACCCACTGCTGTAACGTTATGAGCGGGCTGCTTGAAACGATGCGCGGCGGCACTGTCATCAATATGAGCACTATCGCTGTCGATGACGCCAAAAAGCTTGCCGAAATGGCTGCTGAAAAGGGCGTCCGTATGATGGATTGCCCCGTCAGCGGCGGAACTGCAGGAGCCAAGGCCGGAACTCTTACCGTAATGGCCGGAGGAAGCGACGACCTGTTTGAAAAATACAAGCCGTTATTCGAAAGCTTCGGTAAAAATGTTATCCACGTAGGCAAGGAGATAGGTCACGGACAGGCGATAAAGGCGGTAAATCAGCTGCTGGTCGGTGTGCATATGTGCGCCACCGCCGAGGCGTTCACCATGGCAAGAAAGTGCGGACTTGATCTCAAGCTTGTGTATGACACCATCTGCACCAGCGCAGGATCCTCCCGCATATTTGAAAGCCGCGGACAGTTTTTGATCGACCGCGATTTTTCTACCCGCAGCACATTGCAGATCCAGCTTAAAGATACCGATATAGCATGCAAGGCCGCCGACGCTGTCGGCGCGCCGATGCTGCTGGGCAATACTGCGCGTGAGTTATTTAAGCTGGCAGTAAAAAAATATCCTCCCAACGACGATTCACTCGAGGTTGTCAGGATATACGAAGAGCTTTGCTCGCTTGAGTTGGACTGACATTATTTCGTTCGGAGGTATATTACCATGAATAGCGTTGTTGTCATCGGAGGAGGCCCCGGCGGTTACGTTGCCGCCATCAGGGCCGCGCAGCTCGGTGCAAACGTCACCCTTATAGAAAAGAAACATATAGGCGGCACCTGCCTTAATGTGGGCTGCATACCCACCAAGGCGCTGCTTCACCCGGCGGAGATAGCGCTCTCCGCCCGGGAAGGAGCATCATGTGGAGTACATACCACAATTGATGCTATAAACTGGGATGAAGTGCTCGCTTTTAAAAATTCCATTATCGGAAAGCTTACCGGAGGTGTTGCAAGCCTGCTTAAGGCAAGCGGCGTAAAGGTAATAAAAGGCGAAGCAAAGTTCATAAAACCCAAAGCGGTAGAGGTTACACTGGAAGATGACTCTCACCAAATCGTTGAAGCGGACCGTTTTATTATCGCTACCGGTTCTGTCCCGGTAATGCCCCCTATCGAAGGACTTAGAGAAAGCCGCTTTGTTGTCGATTCCACCGGACTTCTTTCGATGGAACTGCTGCCCAAAACTATGGTTATAATCGGCGGCGGTGTAATAGGAATCGAGTTTGCTGCCGCACTTGCCGCATTCGGCTGCAAGGTGACGATAGTAGAGGCGCTTGATACTCTTGCTCCCACCCTCGACAGAGAAATATCTGCCATGCTGGCAAAACAGCTTGAAAAACAGGGCGTTGAGCTGATGCTCTCGCACAAGGTCGTTTCTATTTCGGATGGCGAATCGGAAGCGGCTGTCAAGGTGGACAATAACGGCGAAGTAAAAACCGTTTCTGCCGAAAAGGTTCTTTGCGCAGTCGGCAGAAGAAGCTATATCGACAACCTCAATGCCGAGGCTGTCGGAATCAGATGCGAAAGAAGCAAGATACTTGTAAACGAATATCTTGAAACCAATATACCTGGCGTTTATGCCATAGGCGATTGCGTCGGCCAGATAATGCTTGCCCATACCGCATCGGCACAGGGCGAAGTCGCCGCCGAAAACGCTATGGGAGAGAAAAAGTGTTATAAACCAAACTGTGTTCCGTCCTGCATCTATTCGCTGCCCGAAACAGCAGCGGTAGGCATCACCGAGCAGCAGGCAAAGGAGCAGAAAATAGATTACCGTGTCGGTAAATTCCCGCTTTCGGCAAACGGCAGAGCGCTTATCGCCAACGGCGGAGAGGGAATGATAAAGGTCATCATCGGCAACGAACTTGACGAGCTTCTCGGCGTTCATATTCTTGGCGCGCACGCTACCGAGCTTATCGCCGAGGCTGCGCTGGCCATCTCGATGGAAGCTACTGTGCTTGAGATAACCGAAACGATCCATTCCCATCCCACCGTAGCCGAAGCTATAAGAGAAGCGGTCTTGGATGCCGACAGCAAGGCCATACATATCCCCAACAAGAAAAAGAAAGGATGAGCACCATGGATTATAAGCAGCTGGGACTTACCAAGCAGGAGCTTGTCGAAATGTACCGCATGATGCGGCTTATCCGTGTATTTGAAGAAAACGCCATCGCTTACTTTAAGCAGGGCATAGTAATAGGAAATATGCATATGTATATCGGCGAAGAGGCAGTAGCCACCGGTGTATGCAAAGCGCTGACCAAGGAGGATTACATTGCCTCCAACCACCGCTGCGACGGACATCTTATTGCAAAGGGCGCCGACATCAATGCAATGATGGCGGAGCTTATGGGTAAGGAAAACGGCATCTGCGGCGGCAGAGCGGGCAAAATGCATCAGAGCGCACCCGAAGTTGGTTTGCTTAGCGCAAACGGAATTGTCGGCGCATCCCAGACTCTGGGAACCGGACATGCCCTTTACTGTTCGCTGTTTGCACCGGGCAGAGTGTCGGTTGCATTTTTCGGCGACGGCGGCAGCAACCAGGGAGCTTTCCACGAATCGATGAACATGGCTGCCGTTTGGAAGCTGCCGGTCATCTTTGTATGTGAAAACAACCACTACGCTATTTCCACCAATGTAAACACCGCTACCGCTATGGGCAGCTTTTATCAGCGTGCCGCAGCTTACGGCGTTCCCGGCGTAAGAGTAAACGGCAACAATGCTATCGAAGTTTACGCTGCTGCCAAGCAAGCTGTTGAGCGTGCCCGCCGCGGCGAAGGTCCTTCCTTCATCGAGTGTGATACCTACCGCCTGCGCGGCCACCACGAAGGCGATGAGCAGACCTACCGCACCCGAGAAGAGATCGACGAAGTCATCAAGAACAACGACTGCATCAACAACATGAAAAAGCTGTTGGTTGCCGAATTTGGCTGGAGCGAAGAGGAAGATGCAGCAATGATCAAGTCTATCGAAGATCAGGTCGCAGCAGCGGTTCAGTTCGGAATCGAAGGCGAGCCGATGAAGGTCGAAGACATGGAAAGCAATCTGTATGCGGAATAAGGGAGGTCGCACAATATGAAAAAGATAATGTATCGTGAGGCTATCGCTTCCGCGCTGGCAGAAGAAATGCGCCGTGACGAAAAGGTGTTTGTCATGGGTGAAGATGTTGCTATAACCGGCGGCGTTTTTAAGGCCACCAAGGGTCTTCTGGATGAATTCGGTCCCGCACGTGTCCGCAATACCCCTCTTTCCGAGTGGGCTATCGCAGGTGTTGCCACCGGCGCGGCTATGTGCGGCGCGCGTCCCGTCGCAGAGATAATGCACGTCGACTTTATCGGCTGCTGCTTTGATATTATACTCAACCAGATGTCCAAGATGTGCTATAAGACTAATGGAAAGGTAAACGTTCCGATAGTTCTCAGAACTCAGGGCGGCAGAGGCCGCTCCAACGGATGCACCCAGTCGCAGAGCCTCGAGGCACTGTTTACTCAGGTGCCCGGACTTAAGGTCGTAATGCCTTCCACTCCCTATGATGCAAAGGGACTTCTTAAAACCGCTATCAGAGATAATAACCCCGTTGTATTTATCGAGCACAAGGGTCTTTATCAGACCAAGGGCGAGGTGCCCGAGCAAGAATACACCATTCCGCTTGGAAAAGCTGACATCAAGCGCTACGGCAAGGATGTGACCATAATCAGCTATTCCAAGAGCGTTCTTGTTGCGCTGGATGCAGCCAAGGAGCTGGAAGCAAAGGGAATAGATGTTGAGGTGCTTGACCTGCGTTCTCTTGTTCCGCTTGATTGGGATGCCATTACCGAGTCGGTAACCAAGACCGGACGTGTTATCATCTGCCATGAGGCAGCCGAGCGCGGCGGCTACGGTGCAGAAATTGCGGCACAGATCGCCGACAAGCTGTTTGATGAGCTGGATGCCCCTGTTGTGCGCGTATGCGGCGCAAATATTCCTGTTCCCAATGCAACTCTGCCCGAGATAGAATCTGCCCCCACCGTTAAAAAGCTGGTGGATGCAGCGATGCGCATCTGCAAGGGAGGTGCCCGCAATGGCTGAACTCTTTAAAATGCCCAAACTCGGCATGGATATGGAGGAGGGCACCATTGTTAACTGGCTTAAAGCAGAGGGCGACAAGGTAGAAAAAGGCGAACAGCTTGTTGAGATAGAAACCGATAAATCCACCGTTTCGGTAGAAGCTCCTATAAGCGGTGTGATACTTAAGCTTTATTATCCCAACGGGGAGACCACACCCTGCGGAGAAGTTATCGCCGCTATCGGTACGGCAGGTGAAGCTGCTCCCGAAATCAATGCTGCTAAGACAACTGAAAAAGCTGAAGAAAAGGCAGCCGCTCCCACGGCACAGCCTGCGGTTGATTTCCCCGGATTCTTCAAGATGCCCAAGCTCGGCATGGATATGGAAGAGGGCACTGTCATTCATTGGCTTAAGTCCGAAGGCGATAAGGTTGAAAAGGGAGAACAGCTTGTAGAGATAGAAACCGATAAATCCACCGTTTCGGTAGAAGCTCCTATGAGCGGAGTAATACTCAAGATCTACCTTCCCGAAGGAGAAAGCACCCCCTGCGGCACCCCGATAGCCGCCATCGGCGCGGAAGGGGAGAACGCTCCCGAGCTTTGCGCAGCGCAGCCTGTCAAGGCTGAAGAGCCTAAAGCAGAGCCTGCTGCAGCATCCGCTTCAGTTGCTGCCCCCACGCCTGTTCCTGTATTTGCCGCACCTGCAGCTTCCAACGCTAACCGCACCCCCGGCGGACGCATTCGCTCCACCCCCAGAGCACGCAGACTTGCCGAGAAAAACGGTGTTGACATCGCTCTTGTTTCAGGCACCGGACCTTCCGGACGCATCATCGAAGAAGACGTAAGAAACTTTATTGCAAGCGGTGCTGCAGCATCTGTATCTGTTGTACGCCGTATTCCGCAGGAAACGGTTTCTCCGCTTACCGGAATCCGCAAGGTTACCGCACGCAGAATGAAGCAGAGCCTCGAGGGTTCGGCGCAGCTTAATCACCGCGTCGATGTCGATGTTACCAATCTGCTCAACTTCCGCAGTCAGGTCAATGCCCGCCTTGAAAAAGATGGCATAAAAGTTTCTATTGCAGATATTCTTACCGCTGCATGCGCCAAGGCTCTTATTGAGCATCCTATGGCAAACTGTTCTTTTATGGCAGACGGCATACACTACCGCAACTTTGCCAATATTGGAATTGCAGTAGATACCCCCAAAGGACTTGTCGTTCCGGTTGTTAAGGATGCCGACGTACTCTCGCTTGCCGAGATTTCCAAGAACAGCCGTGCCCTTATCGAAAAGGCAAGAAACGGCGCTCTTACTCCCAACGATATGTCGGGTGGCAGCTTTACCATTTCCAATCTCGGAATGTTTGAGATTGATTCCTTTACCGCTATACTCAATCCCCCCGAGACCTGCATCCTTGCCGTAGGCAGAATAGCTGACCGAGTTGTTGCGGAAAACGGACAGATGGTAATTCGCCCGATGATGAACCTTTGCCTTACCTATGACCATCAGATCCTCGATGGCGCCCCTGCCGCAAGATTCTTGCAGACAGTAAAGCACTATATCGAAAATCCTGTTTGGATAATGATGTGATAAATTTAACTGTAACATTGACTCCTGAAAATAGATGTTAGTGTCCAATCCTTTGCTCAAACCAACGGCAGCCTTCATGAAAGGAGGCTGCCGTTGGTTTGTTCTATAAGCATGAGCAGAGATATTACAATTTATAAAACCAAAATAAAACTAATACGCTGCCCGGAACGCTAAATATCAGGCAGCGTATTAGTTTTGCGGCGATGCGGAGAACTAAGATGAAAAAGATTAGAAGAAGATGCTGTATTAGGGGAAAGGACAAGACTGAGTAAGCAAAGGAAAATTAAAATGCTTCTATAAGGGTAGATACGCCCAGACCGCCGCCGCAGCAGGAAGAAATAAGGGCATATTTGCCGTCTCTGCGCTTAAGCTCATGCATTGCGAAAGTGGTGATTCTTGTTCCGGAAGCACCGTTAGGGTGACCAAAAGCAATTGCACCACCATTGGGATTCCAGTTATTCATGTTGACAGTTCCGCCCATTATATTTTCCATCTCGCGGATAACCGAGAGATTTTGTGCGGCAAAAGCTTCGTTGCACTCGTATACGTCTATATCTCCAAGAGAAAGTCCGAAACGCTTAAGCAGCTTGACGTTGGAATATGCGGGAGCGATACCCATGTATCTGGGATCCACACCGGCTTCTGCCGAGCCGACCCAGCGCGCAATGGGAGTATAACCAAACTCTTTAGCTTTCTCCTCGCTCATCATAAGTACAGCGGAAGCACCGTCGTTACGACCGCTGGCATTTCCTGCAGTCGTAACACCGTTGGGGTATACGCTGCGCAGCTTAGTCAGCTGGTCAATGGTGAGATCAAATCTAGGGTGTTCATCCTTGGAAACAATGATTTCGGGGGATTTCTTAGCTGCCGGAATTATTACAGGGCATATTTGGTTGTCAAGCCAGCCGCTTTCTATAGTTTTCTGTGCCAGATTTTGGCTGCGCAGAGAAAATTCATCGCAGGCTTCTCTGCTAATATCCCATTTTTCCGCCAAAAGATCGGAGATGGTGACCATGTCGATGGCTTCATCCTTTATGGGAGAAAGACGATTAGGAATTGCGGTAGGGGGAATAAGCTTATAAGGATCGACTGACATGCTGAATTTTGCACAGCGCTGACTGTAAGATTCACCGCCGCCGGCAATTATTACGTCGGCGTTTCCGGTTAAAATCTTCCATGCGGCATGGTTAACTGCGTCTATCGCAGAACCGCATTGCGTTTCAATAAAGCTTGCGGTTACTTCATAGGGAAGTCCGGCATATCGCGATGCATATCTTGCTATGTTGGTGCACTGTGCATCGCCAAAGGCAGAGCCCATAAAAACAGAGTCTATGCTGCCTCGATCCAGAATTTCGGTACGCTCGGTTATAGCTTTTATTACTATTCCGCAAAGCTCGGCAGTGTGAAATTTTCTGAGTCCTCCGCCAAGCTTGCCAAAAGGAGTTCTTACACCGTCAACGATTACTACATTCCTCATAACATAACCTCCGTACTGCTGTTCAAAGCAGCTTAAAAAGATCAAAATGTTTTCATATTTTATTTATCTAATTCGGATTATAGTTGTAAGAGTAAAAAAAGTCAATAAAAACGCTTAAAAAAGCATGGTAAAAAATAATTTCAGACAACTTATATAAATTTTAGGCAAAAAATAATAAAAGGTGCTGATAAAACTGGGATAAATTTTATCAGCACCTTTTATATGTCAAGATTTTATTCTTCACCGGATTGGTCGGACATATCAGATTTTTCTGATTTTCTTTGCTCAAAACCATCGATAATATCAGAAGATATGCTTTTTCCTGCAAGTACACTGTACATAAACGAATCGGTATTTCGCTGAACTTCGTTTCGCTTTAGCAAAAGATCGTAAGAATAGGCACGTCGGCACTGGCCTGGGGGAATACCGACATATCGCATGAAAACTCGGTTAAAATGACTTGCCGAAACATATCCGCACATCTGTGCAACCTGCGCCAAAGGCAAATCACTGTAAACAATAAGCTCAGCTGCTTTGCGTACACGTATCATGTTGAGGCAATCGATTATAGTAATGCCGGTATTACGCTTAAAGGCATTGCAGAGATAATTCTTTGTGGTTCCGACTCCTTCGGATATGTCGTCGAGTGTAAGGTTCTCCGCATATCGCTCGGTCATTAGCGAAATAACACGCTTTGCAAGCGGGGAAAATCCGGTGGTATCTATAATACTGGGCTCACCCTTACTGATATAGCGTGCGTCTGAGGTGAGATAATATACCAGCGTTTTAAGTGCAGCAGTAGCAGATTCATCTTTGAGGGTCTTATCGTGAAGATATTCGTTGGCAATATAGGCTACGAGATTTACAGCAAATTCATCGCGATAGATGCGATCTTCCAGCGAAGCCAACATTTGACTTATAGGTCGGGTCAAAACGGTGAATTTCACTTCGTAGTATTTAACTGCTGTAGAAGTGTCGTTTCCAAAGCGGTGAGTGGTTCCCTTGCGAACAAGAACGATATCCCCCTTTTGGAGCGTATACTCATCATCGCCGAACGAAAAATTCATCTTGCCATCTATAATGCTGAGCAGATGAAAATAATCATGGGAATGATTTTTTACACCAAACCCCGGTTCCATCTGGCTGCTGTATACCCATAGTAACTGTATATCCTTTATGACACTCACCACCTATATTTATATATCTATATAAATATAACATAAATTGTTGAGTTATTTCAAGGAAATTATCTAATTAAATTATAAATGCCGCATATCATGTTAATTTGTATGCAAACTGCTTCAGATTGGTGTTGTACAAAAAGACGGAAGGGGAGAATAATATAAAGAAAATATTACTGTAATTATCTTAAAATGCTATATATTATCTTGACAAAGCAGTAAATATTGCCCATAATTATTCTTACAGAGCCCGAATGAACAATATAGGGCAAAAACGATACGTTTTAACAGAAACGGAGGCTGATTGTCATGGAAATCAGAAGGGTAGCAGTTGTAGGCGGCGGACTTATGGGGCGTCAAATAGCGCTTAACGCAGCCATTCACGGATATGAAACTAAAGTAACCGACAGTATTGAGGCTGTTAGGGAAAACATATCGGTTTGGAAGGATGAATATCTTGCCGGAAGATTGGCAAAAGGCAAAATGACAGAAGAGCAGATAGCCGAAATCAAAGCGAGATTTGCTGTTGCGGAGAATATCGAAGCTGCTGTTTGTGATGCTGACTTGGTGATTGAAGCTGTTATAGAAAAGGAAGACGTAAAAAAATCGGTGTTTAAAGAAATCGGTCTTTACGCGCCTAAAAAGGCTATAATGGCGACCAATTCCAGCCGTATGCCTTCTTCCTGGTTTATCAACAGTGTCGTTGATCCTTCCAAGCTGGCTAATATGCATTACAACAACCCTGCGCTTGTTATGAAAGCGGTCGAAGTACAGCAGAATGAGCAAACTTCGGAGGATACCGTTCTTACTCTTGTTGAGTTCTGCAAAAAGAATGGAAAAACTCCTATTCGCGTCCGCAAAGAGGTAGACGGATTGGTAGTCAGCAAAATTCTCGGACAAATAAACGACACTGCTCTTTATCTTGTAGAGAACGGATATTGCGATATAGAGGATGTTGACAATGCATGCACGGCAGGCCTAAATCATCCTATGGGACCTTTCCGTCTTATGGATCTTACCGGAGTTGATCTTGCGCTGAACGTAAGAGAAAACAGATACCAGGCGACCGGTGAAAAGCCTGTAGGTTATGATTTGCTCAAGTCCTATGTGGATCGTGGAAGATTGGGACGCAAGAGCGGCAAGGGCTTTTACGATTACGACTGAAAAGTTTCATAACGATTTAATTGTCATATCTTAATATAAACATATAATTGAGCGTATAAGACGTGGTATTGATAATTTGGTCTTATATAAGGCAAGTTATACAAAAAGAAAAGCTTTTTTAAGTGATAACGCCAGATAAATAATAATATTATTGTCTGATATTATCCTAAATTCCGCTAAATTATCGATGTTTCCAAAAAGAAATTGACAAATATTATTACATCTGATATGATTCTGAGTATAAAAGAGCGGGCGATATGTCTGAAATTAATATTTTTCGGTGAGCTGCGC
>JAFQAX010000040.1 GCA_017399785.1 Oscillospiraceae bacterium
AGCTGGGCGGAAATACCGGCAACATTTACGCAATTTTTGAAGGTGAACTTGACGGATCTCTACTTATAGGTGCTCATCTCGACAGAGTTGCAAACGGAATCGGTATCAAGCCCCAAATTGTCGACGGAAAGATCGTTTCTTCCGGAGACACCATTCTGGCAGGCGATGATCTGGGCGGTGTAGCCGCTATTCTCGACGGTCTGCGCAGATTAAAGGCATCCGGAATACCCACCCCCAGAATCGAAGTTGTATTCGTTGTCTGCGAAGAGAAGATCGTTCTCGGCAGCAAGAACCTGCACTTCGATAAGCTGAAATCCAAATTCGGATACTTCATCGACGCCCCCGGAAGACTTGGACATGTTGTCTATTCTGCTCCTTCCAAGGCAAGATTTACAATCGAAGTATTCGGAAAATCTGCCCACGCAGGAAATGCCCCCGAAAAGGGCATCAACGCAATCGTTGCCGCATCCAAGATACTGGCGAACATTAAAGAAGGTCGCATAGATGACGAAACCACCGCCAACTTTGCTTCTTTTGATGCAGTACATTCGGTCACCAACCTTGTTTGTGACTATGCCGTTATCAAGGGCGAGACCCGCAGCATAAGCCCAAAGAAATTTGAGGATTATCTGGCTTATGTTGAAAAGCACTGCCACGAAGCCATTGAAGGAACCGGTGCTACCGTTAAGGTAGACATCACCAGAGACTACAGCGGCTTCACTATTTCCAAGGATGGTCCCTGCATTTCCCTTCTTGAAAAGGTATTCGATAAGATGGGCGTTGATATCTACTGCAAAAAGGCCGGCGGCGGCGGCGATGCCTGCCGTATGAACGAAAACGGAATCGAATGCGTTCTGGTTTCTTTCGGCGGCGCAGACAACCATGGACCCAAGGAGAACATTCTTATCGAAGACTTTGTAAGAACCGGCGAAATGGTTGAAAACATGGTAGCTGTTTACGCAGAACAGCTTGCCAAAAAGTAAAGGAAAAGGAAAAGGAGGATCCCCATGAGTACTAAGACCGATAAGGTTAATGGCTTTACCAAATTTATAAACGGAATCGAACGTGTAGGCAACAAGCTTCCCCATCCGTTCTTCCTGTTTACCTATCTCTGCATTATCGTATGCATCCTGTCCCTGCTTCTCGCAGGCACCGAGGCTGTTTACACCGCAGCTAACAGCGACGGCACCACCTCTGAAGTAGCTGTTGAAGTTGTAAACCTGCTTTCCCCCAAGTATATTGAGACCACCCTTAAGAACTGGGTAAAGATTTACACTAACTTCTCCCCGTTGGGACTTGTTATGGTAATGATGCTTGCAATAGGCGTTGCTCAGGAATCCGGCATGTTCGACGCAGTTATGCGTAAGACCCTGCTTGGTGCACCCGCAATGATCGTTACCTTCGTTCTTGCAGTTGTAGGTGTTTGTGCAAACGTAGCGTCTTCTTCCTGTATAGTTTTGGGCGTTACCATAGGCGCCGCACTGTTCTCGGCACTTGGCCGTAACCCCATTCTGGGCGCACTGACCGGTTACACCGCGGCACACGGCGGCTTCTCCGCTAACCTGCTGCCCTCCGGTACCGACGTAAACCTTTCCGGTATCACCGAGTCTGTTTGTAACGCATTCGGCATCCAGGCTGTTACCCATCCCCTTATCAACTACTCCTTCCTCATCGCCGCAACCTTCGGCACCGCTATCGCAGTTACCTTCGTAACTGAGAAGATCATGCCCGGCGTTGTTAAGTATGGCGTAGCAAAGACCGAAATGAACGATAAGGTCACCGATGAAGAGAACCGCGGCCTTAAGTTCTGCGGCATCGCAACCCTTATCTACATAGTTCTTATCGCAGCTCTTACCATCCCCACCACCGGCTTCTTCCGCAATGCTGAAGGCAAGCTGCTCCCCAGCTCCCCCTTCATCAGCAGCATCGTTCCGATTCTGTTCTTCCTGTTCGTAGTAAGCGGCTCTGCTTACGGTATCGGCGCTGGCACCATCAAGAAAGCATCTGACGTTCCGAAGTTCATGGGCAAGGGCATCACCGGCATTCTCTCCTTCCTCGTTATGGCACTTCCCGCAGCTCTGTTCATCCAGATGTTCGGCGACTCCAACCTGGCAGTTCTGCTTTCCGTTAAGGGCGCTAACATGCTCAAGGCTCTCGGATTCACCGGTATCCCGCTGGCAGTTTGCTTCGTTCTCCTCTGCGCATTCTGCAACCTGTTCATGACCAGTGCTTCTGCAAAGTGGCTCATCTTCGCTCCCGTATTCGTTCCTATGTTCTACCAGATGGGCTTCACCCCCGCACTCACTCAGCTTTGCTACCGTATCGGCGACTCCTTCTCCAACCCCATCGCTCCTATCAACGCATACCTCCCCATCGCTCTCGGCGTTATCAACTCCTACAAGGCTAAGGACGATCCCGAAATCGGTCTCGGCACTCTGATTTCTATGACTCTGCCTTATGCTCTGGCAATCGGCGTTGCACAGATCGTTATCCTCGTTATCTTCATGCTGCTCGGTCTCCCGATCGGCCCCGGAACTCCTCTCTACGTTTAATAAAATCAACGCTTAGTTTAAGCGATCTCCTCGTTTTTGGTCTTTTGTAGAGAAATCCCCTAATAGAAAACTCCCCTAACACTTGTTAGGGGAGTTTTCTTCGCTTTATTTCATCCAAGCAGGTGATCCATCATCATCATTACGGTAAAGCCTATAGAGAATATTACCGCGCCAAGATTGGAGTGCTCATCGCCTGCCGACATTTCGGGAACAAGCTCTTCTACTACGACATACATCATTGCGCCCGCCGCAAAGCTGAGCAGATAAGGCAGCACCGATGTGATCTGAGAAGCAATCAGCATGGTGAATATTGCGGCTGCAGGTTCTACTACGCCCGAAAGAGCGCCATAGAAAAATGCTTTGCCTTTGCTCATTCCCTCTCCTTTAAGCGGCATCGAGATTATCGCGCCCTCGGGGAAGTTTTGCAATGCTATGCCAAGAGAAAGGGTAAAGGCACTTGCCACGCCCGCTCCGCCTGTTGAAGCTCCTTCGGCATAAACCGCGCCGACCGCCATGCCCTCGGGCAGGTTGTGCAGCGCCACCGCAAGTATCATCATAGTAGTCTTTCTCATATGACAGCTTGGGCCTTCCGGCTGATTTTCACAGGCATGAAAATGCGGAACCGTTTTATCGAGCAGCAGCAGGAACAGTATTCCTGCCCAAAATCCGACGAACGCCGGCATTATTGCCATTTTCCCAAGATGTTCCGAGCTTTCTATTGAAGGTAGGATAAGTCCCCATATCGCTGCCGCTGTCATTACTCCGGCAGCAAATCCCGACAGCGTTTGCTCCAACCGTCGGCTCATTCTATCCTTCATCAGGAATACTCCGCCCGCGCCAAGCGTGGTGCCGATAAGCGGAAGGAACAATCCTTGTGCTATTTCAAAATTCATACTATCACCGCATTTCTGTTTTGCTTTGCTATCTAATTTAAACTAATAGATGCTATTTGTCAATGCGCTGTAAATGCGCTATAATCAGTATATATTATCTCACTCAGGCGGTGTATTATGGACAGCAACGTTATGCAGATAAAACCCATTGCCCGTATCAGAACCGACTTCTC
Organism: Oscillospiraceae bacterium; assembly: GCA_017399785.1. GTDB lineage: Bacteria > Bacillota > Clostridia > Oscillospirales > Ruminococcaceae > Yanshouia. Next base: position 3,619 of record JAFQAX010000040.1, read on the forward strand.
CGAAAAGTTTGGTATTCCGCGTCAAAGCGGTATTGTTGCCGAGCTTTCGGCAAGGATCGTATTCGAGCCGGACTACCGCGATCCCGAGGCACTGCGCGGTATTGAGGGGTTTGATCATCTTTGGCTGATATGGGGATTTTCCGCCAACAGAAACAACGATTGGCGGGCCACCGTGCGTCCACCCAGACTGGGCGGAAATGTCAGGATGGGCGTGTTTGCCACCCGCTCGCCTTATCGCCCCAATCCGTTGGGTCTTTCCTGCGTAAAATTTGTCGGCGTTGAGCAGACCGAATCGGAAGGCTCTGTCATAATAGTTTCCGGCGCTGATATGTTGGACAATACGCCGATTTACGACATAAAGCCGTATATCCCCTATGCCGACAGTCATCCCGACGCTAAGGGCGGTTTTGCCGCTAATAAGCCCGCTGAATCTCTAAGGGTGGAAATCCCTGATGAGTTGCTTTCAAAGCTCCCGGAGCAAAAACGAGGCTCGCTGGTAAGTGTTCTGGCGCAGGATCCCAGGCCGGCTTATCAAAACGATCCCGAACGTATATACGGGCTTTGCTTTGCGGGATTTGACCTGCATTTTAAGGTGAACGGCGATGTTCTGACCGTTCTCGACCTGTCGCACGGCAGCAAGTAAATATGCAAAAAAGGACGGCTTGCGCCGTCCCTTTTTTGTTATCAGTCGTTATAAACCTTCTGGAAGTTGGTGTAGCCTTCTGCCTCAAGCTTTTCGATCTGCTGCTTGATGTTTTTGCGCATCGGCTGAATGGTAACGGTTACGCCCTCAGAGCGGAGCTGCTTTGCCTCTTTGAAAATCTCCAGCTTCTTTTCAAGGGCAACGTTCTTGTCAATTAGGATGGCACGGTTGTTTTCGCTGATCTGGATTCCCTTTTCCATCTTGTCCTTGAGGATAGTGATGATGCGCTCAAATCCGATGGAGAAACCGCTTGCACTTACATCCTGACCGCTGAAACGTCCAATCATCTTGTCGTATCTTCCGCCGCCTGCGATAGAGAAGTTGTAGCCATCGATGCTTACCTCGAAAATAGGACCGGTGTAGTAACCCATTCCGCGAACGAGAGTGGGGTCAAAGCTTATCTCAACGCCTTCGCTTACCATGCTGCGTGCGCCGGAGATGATGTCGCCGATGCCGGTTACAACAGCAGGATCGAGGTATTCTTCGCTGATAGATTTGCAGAACTCTGCACAGTCAACAGCGCCCGAAATTGCACCGTAGCTTGCAAGATAGCGGTCTACGATTTCTGCGTCAAATCCGTTGCCGACAAGGTCTTCACGGATGCCGTCAAGACCGATCTTATCGAACTTGTCGAGCGAGATAAGTACCGAGGGGATGTCATCCTCTGCAAAGCCCGCTGCCATGGCTGCGGCCTTGAGTATGCGGCGGTCATTGATGTGTACGGTAAAGTTGCTGATTCCAACCTCGGCAAAAATCTGGGTAAGCATCTCGGAGGTAGCCGCAACAAGCTCGATTTCAGCGAGGTTGCTGTCGTCGCCGAGAATGTCGATGTCGCACTGGGTAAACTGGCGGAAGCGTCCCTTCTGGGGGTTATCTGCACGCCAAACACTGCCTATCTGCAGCGCCTTGAAGGGGGTTGGCAGCTTTTCCTTGTTGTTGGCGTAGTATCTTGCCAGCGGAACGGTGAGGTCGTAACGCAGACCGTTATCGGCGTATTCGCCGTCGCCCTTTTCGATCGCGCGAGCGAGGTCGGCTCCGCGCTTCATTACCTTGAATATAAGCTTTTCGTTATCGCCGCCCTGCTTGGAGGTAAGGTTCTCGATGTGCTCCATGCAAGGAGTCTCTATCTGCATAAAGCCGTACAGAGCGTAACTTTTCTTTATCATAGAGAGCACGTGCTCACGCATACGCATATCGGACGGCAGCATATCGTTCATGCCCTTTACGGGGGTTTTGATGAATTTCAATTTATCCAACTCCTTCAGAGTATAAGTATACAACTATATAAAAGTATCATGTTAATGCGACTTTGTCAAATGCAAACAGGCTTTTCAAAGCTGCTGTAAAAGCGCCGTACAGCCTGCCAAAACATCCTGCCAGGTAGCTTCAAAATCGCGGGTATACCAAGGGTCTGCTACGTCGCGGTGCTGTCCTATATAATCAAGCAGCAGGCGGATTTTGCCGTCTGTATCGCCGCCGCAGATGCGGGTCATATTGCGTATATTGGCCGAATCCATTCCGATGAGAAGATCATATTTATTATAGTTGGCGCGGGTAAGCTGGCGCGCGGTTTTGCCTGCACATCCGATGCCATGTTCGGCAAGCTTTGCGCGGGCGGGCGGATAGACGGGATTGCCAAGCTCCTCGGTGCTGGTGGCGGCGGAGGCAATTTCAAACTCGGCTGATCTTCCCGCTTTAGCGACGATGTCCTTCATAACAAATTCCGCCATGGGACTGCGGCAGATATTGCCGTGGCATACAAAAAGTATTTTTATCATCACTTATAACTCCTTGTATCGACATTTTTCTTCTATACAAATAATTTTATCATATAAAACAGTATATTTCTACTTTTAAGCAGGTACAAAAAATCCGCGCGAAATGCGCGGATTTTTTATTATTGCTCTTCAGCTGTTTCTTTTTTTCTAAATGGGAAAAAGTGATAACGCTCGGCTAAATAATTGGAGCCGTGGAAGATAACGATCACTACCCAACCGATGCCGGTGGCAAGTGCGGTAGCATCCAGCGCCATGCGGTCGATAAGCAGATAGGTTCCGACAACGCGAACCGCTATCTGAATAGTGGTTCCCCAGAACGGAATATTCATTCGGCCGCTTCCTCGGAAATAGCCGACAAAGCTGTGCCCGATAAAGGACAATGTATAGAAAAATCCGAGCAGGAAGAGGTAATCTACCGCGTATTCGATTGCGGCAAAATCGTTGGCATCAAGGAAGGGGACAACAAAGCTCCGTGCAAAGCAAACCAACAAAACGGTTGAAACTGCGCCCGCTGCCAGCATGACGGCAAATCCCTTTTTAAATCCGCTGTTGGCACGCTCGGGCTGTTTTGCGCCCTTGTTCTGGGCGATGAAAATACTGAGCGTTTCGCTTCCGCTCATACCGAACGCCTGTACAAAATTCTCTACTCTTGTAGCTGCGGCAAAGCCGGAGATAGCAGCAGTGCCAAGGGTGTTGATAGCGCTTTGTATCATCATCTTGCCAAGGTGCAGGCTGGACTGATGCAGCGCCGCGATAACGCCGAAGGATGCAGTTTCGCGCATCGTTTCAATGCTGAGCCGCATATCCTGAAATCCCGGAATGAGGAAAGGCTGCTTTTTAAGTATATAAATAAAGCAAAGTGCGGTGGAAATAAACTGGGCGCTGGCGGTAGCAAGCGCTGTGCCGAAGATGCCCATATTGAAATGAGCAACCAGCAGCCATGCCGCAACGATATTATATCCCAGCGATATAAGCAGAAAATAAAGCGCAACTCTGGTATTTCCTACGGCACGCAGCGCCGAAGCAAGAAAATTATAGGTAAAGGTAAACAGCATTCCGACAAGAATGCAGCGGAGATAAGTGGAAACATATCCCATAAGCTCAGCGGGGGTATTCATGATATTAAGCAAAGCGGGCAAGAATATCTGTCCGATAGCCACCGCAGCCAAAGTGCATCCGCCGATTATTACAAAGGTAACGTACATCTGGCGGCGAAGCTTGGGGCGGTCTCCCTCGCCGTAATCGCGGGCGATGAGTACCGAAGCGCCGGTGCAGGCACCGCTGATGCAATATATGAAAAGATTCATTACCGTTTCGGCAACGCCAAGCGCAGCAAATGCGCCGCTGCCGAGATAGCGGGTAACTATCAGCGAATTTATGATGTTGTAAAGCTGCTGCAAAACATTTCCGATAAGCAGCGGCACGCAAAGCCTGAACAGCTGCGGCATTATCGGGCCGGATGTAAGGTGCACATTTTTGCTCATGACCAATACTCCTTTTGCTGAAAAAGACAAAAAACGGCCTAATGCCGTTTGTACCTGATATTTAAATAATAGCACCTTTGATACTCATTTACAATAAGCTATGCGAATTTGCGGAAAACAATGCGGCAGTAGCGGATTTGCGCAGCAGCAAGAGAAAGCAGCTGCGAGTGCTCCTTAACCGCATTATGCGGAGGTTTGGCTGATCCCCTCCGGTTTCGCTGCGCTCAACCACCTCCCCTTGAAATCATCAAGTGGAGGCTTGGAGTGGTGCGAAGCAAAAGAAAAGCGCCGCTTTCCGGAGAGGGGAAAGCGGCGCGAAAGTTATTCAATTAACTTTTTAAGCTCTGGCTCTAAAATTAGCCCTCAACGCCGGTAGCGGGGTTGGTAACTACGGGAGCGGGAGCAACAGGAGCGGAAACTGCGCCCTGTACGTTGGAAACTACGTCAAGCTCCATATCGGAAACAACGTAGGAACCGAGAACGCGGGTGTTGAAGTAGAAGCCTTCGTCGGAGTCATCCCACTCAGCGCCTGCAACCTCAGAGAGGGTGCCGTCAGCGTTTACCTGATAGAGGAACTGGTTGCCTTCGAGATCTTCACAGTTGAAGAAGAACTCGCCAACGCGGTTGAACTTAGCGCCGTTGCCATTCCAGAAGTTGAGCTCAGCATAGGGATACTTAGCAGCAACCTTGGAGATGTAGTTGTTGTTCCAGTTGAAGAGGATCTTGCTCTGGCCGGAAACGTCAACGGTGAAGGTGGACTCATCATCAAAGGTGAGCTCTACTTCTTCGTCGCAATCAAACTTGAGTGCGTAGTTCTTTTCAGCAACGAACTCAAAGTCGGGGTCGTCCTTGATGGTGCAGTTTTCTGCGTCGGTTCTGTAGTTATGCTCCCAGTCAACGGAGAAGCCGATATCCAGCTCGAGATCGTCAACCTTGGGGTCCTTGGACTTGTTGAGGGTTACGGTGCCGATGAGGTCAGCATCGTTGTGAGAGTTGCTCTCTTCGTACTCTACAACAAGGAAGTATACATAGTCGTCCTTTTCCATGTCGTACTTAGTAAGGCCGAGCTCCTCGAGGGTGGGGTAGTAGTAATCTTCGTCGTAATCGCTGTCGGTGCGCACAAAATCGCCATCAGCAGCTTTGGTGTAGTTAACGATCTTTCTCTTAACAACCTTGATGCTCTTTACAAGATCGCCGCCCTCTTCCCAGTCGGTCTTGATCTTGAGGTTGGAAACAACTTCAGAATCCTTTACAACAAGGAACTTGCCGTTGGACTCATCGATATCAGCAGAATCGAGCTCAACCTCGTACTCATCGTCATCCTCTTCGTCAAAGTTATCGGGAACATAGTTGATGATAGCGTAGTAAGCAGCCTCGCCGAACTCTACGGGGCCGTAAACGCCCTCCTTGCCAGCGGTCTTGTGGTCAACAGCATCGTAAAGTGCACGGTCTTCAGAATCATAGCTGAAGGGGCCGTAAAGACCAACGATAGGGCCATAAACGTCAGGATCGGTAGAATCGCCGTTTTCAACCTTAAGAGTGTACTCTTCTGCGCCGCCGGTCTCAAACTTTGCGTTGGTGGCAACAGGGTCGATGTCAGTAGCCATTGCAACAGAAGAAAGGCTTACGATCATAGCGATTGCAAGTGCGAGTGCAAGAAACTTTTTCATTTTGAAATCCTCCTTAATAATTTTAAGCAAATGCACGGGGCTCTCCTTCCCGAGCACCGGCTATGGAGTTAGTATATCACAGTATTTTTTTATTTGCAATAGTTTTTCCTTCAAAATTGTAAATGAATTGAAAATAAAACGCCTTAGTTATTACAAAATAGTTACAACAGGGCGTTTTTAAAAGCTTATTCCAAAATTTTCAACGTTTTTTCACTTTTTTCTTTTCGGAAGAATTAAAAATTTGGTGGTTGAGGGTAAAAAGGTGGTACGGAGATTTTCTGATCCCCTCAGTCAGCTTTGCTGACAGCTCCCCTTGAAACATCAAGGGGAGCCTTGGGGCAGTGCAAGGCAAAAAGAAAAATCCCCCCTTGGAGAGCAGGGGGGATTTATTATTTACCAATTAACTATCAGTTAACTTAATTTAAATTAAGCACCGGTGGTGGGGTTGGTAACTTCGGGAGCTACTACGGGAGCCTCAACAACGGGGTTAACGAGCTCTGCGTCAGCAAATACGTAGGACTCGAGAACGCGGGTGTTGAAGAATACTTCGTCGTCTTCGATCTCAAGGCCGGGGATCTCTACGAGAGCGCCGTCAACTACCTTGTAAGCAGCTGCTACGTCTTCAAGCTCGTAGGTGAACTCGCCGGTTCTGTTGAACTTAACGTTGTTGAAGTTTACAAAGTGCATCTTAACGCCGGGGTTAGCAGCAACGATAGCTTCGTCAGCCTTGGTGTTCCACTTTACAAATACCTTGCCCTGGCCGGAAACGTCAACAGTGAAGGTGCCTTCGTTGGGGTCGGTACCGAAAGCGATTTCGATCTCGTCATCGCAATCGAACTTGAGAACATAGGACTCGTCCCAGTCAAGAACGATGTCGTCAGAGATGTTGTTGAGGGTTGCACCCTTATAATCTTCGCTATCGCCTACATAGTCGTTCTTGTCATAGAAGATGCCGATCTCAAAGTCGATCTCAACTTCGTCGATCTCGCCTTCCTGTACGCCGTCTTCAACTTCGTCGTCGTTTGCGCCGG
>JAFQAX010000041.1 GCA_017399785.1 Oscillospiraceae bacterium
CGCAGCGGGAAGCTACTGTATATTGACGGGTGGCTTTTGCCGCCAAAAGATCCATCTCGGCGGGGGATACGTGCAGCAGCGAAGCCATCTGATCTATAAATGCACCGGTTCCGCCGGCGCAGGAACCGTTCATTCTTACTTCAAGTCCGCCGGTCAGGAAGAGGATTTTGGCATCTTCGCCGCCAAGCTCGATCGCCGCGTCGGCATCGGGGATAAAGTTTTTAATGGCAATGCGGGTAGCAAAAACTTCCTGAACAAAAGGAATGCCGCAATCATCAGCAAGACCCATGCCGGCAGAACCGGTTATAGAAATGTTTGCATTATTATTTACGGCATAGTTTTCTTTAAGGAACTCGATAAGTTCACAGAATTTTTCAGATATTTTGGAAAAGTGACGTTCATAAGAGCTGTGGATTATCTCGTTACGAAGGTTAAGCACCACGCATTTAATTGTCGTGGAACCAATATCTATTCCTATCTTCAAACAGATTCACCTCTAAGATTTTGTTTAGTGCAGATGTAACAAAACAAATGTAAAATATAAAATTTACGGCAGATAATTGCTTTGTCATATCGCTTACAAACGGCTGAAATTAATGATTTAAAACCGTGTTAAAAAGTCGTAAAAACCCTTTGTTTATGCGGGTTTAAGCTAATTATAACATACAAAAAACGGCTTGGATTGAATGTTAAGAGCACGCTAAGAAAATTCGACGGGTTGACTATCACTATCCAACAGACATGTTGAATATATGATAAATTTGACGCTTTTTCGTTAAGAGAAATTTGCGCATTTTAACGAGTTCTTGACGACTATTAACGGAGTTTTTACACACTTATCTAAAGGCACAATATATTTAGGACAACAATATATATGGGGATAACGGAAATGCAATGTCTTAAATTGAAAATAAAATTAAATAATAATAGGAATTATTATTGACAACCCGGAAAATGTATGTTATATTTAATCCATCGAAAGCGAAACAACCAAAAGAAAGAAGGATCAGCATGGAAAAGAAACTGAGATATTCTCATCAAAGAGAAATGATATATAAATATCTGCTCAGCACCAAAGAGCATCCTTCTGCTGAGATGATATACGAAGATCTAAAAAAAGAGATCGAGGGCTTAAGTCTCGGAACGGTCTATCGCAATCTGAAGCTGCTGGAAAGTTTGGGTAGTATTCGCAGGGTTACATCGCATCAGGGGACTGAACGCTACGATGCAATTTGCGGAGATCACGCTCACTTTATCTGCAAGCAATGCGGAATGGTTCATGATATCGAAAACTTAAATGTTAATGTGATTCGTGACGGTGTTCCGCTTGACGAGGGATTCAGCTTTTTACAGCTGGACCTCAATATAACCGGGCTTTGTCCCGAATGTTCTAAATAAGTTTTAAAAATAATCTTAAATAGTAAAGGAGAAAAAATTATGTCTATGATCAACAAGGAAGTTAACGATTTTTCTGTACAGGCTTATGTAAACGACAGCTTTAAAGCAGTTTCCAAGGCGGATATACTCGGAAAGTGGAGCGTATTCTTCTTCTATCCCGCGGATTTCACCTTTGTTTGCCCCACCGAGCTTGAAGACCTTGCAAACATCTACGACAAGTTCCAGGCTGCAGGCTGCGAGATCTACTCGGTTTCTACCGATACCCATTTCGTACACAAGGCTTGGCATGATGCATCCGACCGTATCAAGAAGATCCAGTACCCCATGCTGGCTGACCCCACCCACGCACTCAGCAAGGATTTCGACGTTCTCATCGAGGCTGACGGCCTTGCAGAGCGCGGAAGCTTTATCGTAAATCCCGAAGGCAAGATCGTATCCTACGAAGTAAGCGCAGGCAACGTTGGCCGCAACGCAGACGAGCTGTTCAGAAAGCTTCAGGCTTGCCAGTTCGTATATGAGCACGGCGACGAGGTTTGCCCCGCCAAGTGGCAGCCCGGCGCAGAGACCCTTAAGCCCAGCCTCGATCTCGTAGGTCAGCTTTAATAAGCATCCGAGCGGTGCCGGATATAGTTCCGGCGCCGCTTTTTGGAATGAGGGAGGAGTATTATGAACAATCTATACGATGTTGTAATAATCGGCGGAGGTCCTGCGGGACTTACGGCTGCTATATATCTTGCAAGAGCGAAATACCGTGTTATAGTGGTTGAAAAGGAGCGCTTTGGTGGTCAGATCACCATCACTCACGAGGTTGTAAACTATCCCGGTGTGGGGCGCACCAGCGGTGCAGAGCTTACCGAAACGATGCGCAAGCAGGCTGAAAGCTTCGGCGCCGAGTTTATGCTCGCAAACGTAGAAAGAATATCAATGGAAGGCGAGATAAAGTCTGTCTATACCGACCGAGGAGAACTTAAGTGTTTTGGTGTTCTGCTTGCTACCGGAGCACACCCCCGAATGGTTGGATTTAAAGGTGAGGAAGAGTTCCGCGGACGCGGCGTTGCTTACTGTGCAACCTGTGACGGCGAGTTTTTCACCGGCAGAGAAGTGTTTGTAGTCGGCGGCGGATTTGCTGCTGCAGAGGAAGCTGTTTTCCTCACAAAATATGCTTCTCACGTAACTATCCTCATCCGCGGCGGCGACTTCACCTGTGCCGAATCTGTCGCTGATGCGGCAAGAAAGCATGAAAAAATCACCGTACTTACCTGCACCGAAGTGCTGGATGTCGACGGCGATGATTCGCTTAAGGTTATCAGATATAAAAACAAGCACAGCGGCGTAATTACCGAGCATCGTGCGGCAGACGGCGGAAATATTGGCGTCTTTGTCTTTGCTGGATACTCTCCCGAGACTGATCTCATCAAGAATATTGCCGAACTGGATCACGGCGGATATGTCATTACCGATCGCTCGATGAAGACCAATGTCGATGGACTTTATGCAGCAGGTGATGTATGCGTTAAACCGCTCAGACAGGTAGTTACCGCAGTAGGCGATGGCGCACTTGCAGCCACTGAACTTGAAAAATACGCTTCGTCACAGCAGAAAAAGACCGGTCTTATCCCTAAGCGTCCCGTTGTTGAAGCGCCTAAACCCCAGTCGGCGGCAGAAAGCAAATCAGAAAGCGGATTGTTTGATCAGGCGATGTTAGCTCAGCTCAACACCGTTTTCTCGAGAATGACCTCCTCGCTGGTACTTAAGCTTTATCTCGATAACAGCGCTGTTTCGGCAGAGCTTAAGGGATATATGCAGGAGCTGGCGGCGCTCACCGATAAGCTTTCGGTAGAGATTGCCGAGGGCGGCGAAGATATTCCCTGCGTAAAGGTGTTCAGAGCTGACGGCAGCTTCAGCGGACTTGCGTTCCACGGTGTTCCCGGAGGACATGAGTTTACCTCTTTCGTGCTTGGGCTTTACAATGCCGCAGGACCCGGACAGCCGCTTGATGCCGATGTGCTTGCGCAGATCAAGGCTATTGATCGCAACATAGATGTAAAGGTTTTGGTATCGCTTTCCTGTACCATGTGTCCTGAACTTGTTACCGCAGCGCAGAAGATTGCAGCAGAAAATGATAAAGTTACCGCTGAGGTATATGATCTGAATCATTTCCCCGAACTTAGAGGAAAATATAATGTTATGAGCGTTCCCTGCCTGGTGGTGGGAGATGGCGAAAAGGTGAGCTTCGGCAAGAAGAATATTCGCCAGCTGCTCGAACTTTTAAAATAAGAGACTATTCAGTAACTACCTAAAAGGAGGCGAAATTATGAGATTAAAAGATAAAGTTGCTATCATAACCGGTGGAAGCCGTGGAATAGGATATGCTACCGCAGAGGCTTTCCTGCGTGAAGGTGCGCGCGTAGTCATCGCAGCAAGCTCCAAGGCGTCTGCCGATAAGGCGGTTGCAAGCCTTAGAGAAAAGTTCCCCAACGCAGTGGTTGGCGGTATCAGCCCCGACCTCAGCAAGCTGGAAGATGTACGCAGCATTTTCAAGGCAGTAACCGGAACCTACGGCTGTGTTGACATTCTGGTCAACAACGCAGGACTTTCGGACAGTGTTCCTTTCACTGAGTACACCGAGGAAACTTTCGACAAGGTAATGGATCTCAACGTAAAGGGCGTTTTCAACGCCACCAGAGCGGCCGTCGAGTGCATGGTGCCCAGAGGACAGGGCGTTATTCTTAACACCTCGTCGATGGTCAGCAAGTACGGACAGCCCAGCGGACTTGCATATCCGGTATCGAAATTTGCGGTAAATGGTTTAACTGTTTCACTTGCACGCGAGCTTGGCCCCAAGGGTATTCGAGTTAACGCCGTTGCACCCGGAATCACCGAAACCGATATGATGAAGGCTGTTCCCAAAGAGGTCATCGATCCGCTCATCGCTCAGATCCCGCTTCGCAGATTGGGCAAACCCGAGGATATCGCAAATGCGTTTGTATTCCTCGCTTCGGATGAAGCTTCCTATATCACAGGCGTGGTATTAAGCGTAGACGGAATGGCAAGAACTTAAGAATAACTAAAAAAGGCTGTGCCGACAGGCACAGCCTTTTTGTGTGATATCAAATTGGGGTTAGGTGGTTTATAATTGCGTCGCTTACGGCAACAGCGGTATTGTAGATACCTTCTTTGCTGCAAAGGTCGTCGTAATCAGCAGGATTTGACATATATCCCATCTCCACCAGAACTGAAGGGGCAAGCGAATTAAGGATCACCCTGAATTCATAAAACAGATTGCCGCGGTTTCTGCGCCCCGTATTTTGAGCAAGACTGTCAACCATATCCTTTGCAAACTGCTTGCTTCCGGTTTCGTAGTAATAAACCTCGGCACCGTTGGCGGCGGTTCCGTTATAGTTTTCAACGGTGGAATTGCAGTGCAGCGAGATGAAGAAATCCGCCTGCAGATCAAGCGCCGGCTGCATTCTGTTATTAAAAGAATTGCCGTGTTCAAGCTCATCGAGCAGGCTGACAGTTGCGCCCATCGATTCAAGCTTTTTCTTTACCGCGAGAGCGGTGGCACGGTTTATCTGTGCCTCTGTCGGACCGTAAGATTTGGCGACGCCCAGCGCACCGGGATCGTCTATTCCGTGTCCCGCGTCAAGAGCGACCGTTATCCCCTCAAGCGGCAGATCGGGATTGCCGGTCAGCTGCGGCGGGTATTTGCAGATTATTTCGATAACGCCGTTGTCATATTTAACGGTGTGCCCCCAAAGAACGGCTTGGGGCTTAAGTTTGAATTTGATAGTAGTGGAGCCGCCTTCATTTTGTGTAACCGCTGCAGACTCAAAAAGGAGCACGGAAACGGTGATCAGCACGATAAGCTTGACCTTTTTCACGTTCACGCCGATGTGCCGGGCATTATCCTCGCCGATGGCAAAGGCATTCAGCTCCCGGGCATAGCGCAGGATAATAAAACCGCATACCAGCACAGCCGCAGCCAGAATGTGAGAATGGCCGAAGTTGGTGCCTGAGAGCGAGCCCATCGTCCAGAAGGTGATGGATTTGATATGCTCCTGGGCAAAAGAGATGATCAGGTTGATCACGCTGGAGGCAAACATGGAAAAGATGACGCCGATGAGGATGATGCTGTTGGTGCTCAGCGA
>JAFQAX010000042.1 GCA_017399785.1 Oscillospiraceae bacterium
ACACGACTCTGCACCAAGTATAAGTACATCATCCGCCATCATCTTGGTGTCGCCGCGCGGAACCAGTGCTTTTCCATCGCGCTGAATAGCAGCAACGATGACGCCCCCGGGAATACCGAGATCTTTTATTTGTTTGCCTGTCCAGCTGTCGTTTTTACCAAGGTGTACTTTTATAAAATGAATGTCCTCTTCGTTGGCATATTCGCTCAAATATTTAAGGCGGGAGTATTGGTCAACGAATCCCGCCGAAATAATACCGGTGGGGATAGCGACCATGCCGACACCAAGGAAGGTTATAACGATACTGAACATCTGTCCGATAGGAGTGATAGGGTATATATCGCCGTAACCAACAGTAAGCAGAGTAGAACTGCCCACCAAATACCGGAAAAGGCATTGGTGAATACTTCGGGCTGTGCGGTATTCTCAAGGCTGTACATACACAGACTGGAAGCTATCATAAGGATGGTTATAATAAAAACCGATGAAAGCAGCTGCTGGCGCTTGCTGTCGATAACTTCGGCGATTACATTAAAGGAGTCGTAATAAGCGTTTATTCTAAAAAGACGGAAGAATCTCATTACACGGAACATTCTGAATGCGACCGCGCCGCCGGGAAAGAAGATGGGGAGATAATATGGCAGGAAAGAAGGGATATCTACAATGCCTTTAAAGGAAAAAATATATTTCCAGATAGCTTAGGCATAGATTGCCTTGGGATATAGATAATGAGCTGTAACAAGTCTAAGGATATAATCTGCTGCAAAAAAAAGCAACGGTTACAGCCTCAATGGTCAAAAGCAATGGACCGTAAGCATCTCGTATGTTGTCGAATGTGATCATAATACTTACAATAAGATTGACTACTATTGAAAGTATATTAAAAAAGTCATAGGTGCGGCTTACATAATCATCTGGTGCGCCTATTTCGATTATTTCGAAAATGCGTTTGCGGGTGATCATAATTATCTTTCCTACAGGCGAAATATTAACTCATTTTAAACATTATACCACCTTTAACAATATCTGCAAATAAATTTATAAAAAGATGATTTTGAGAAAAATATTTTGTACAGCTATTGACAGATTTAACCTGATACAATAAAATATAATCATACCACAAAAGTAGGAAAAGGAGGCGCTTATATGTGCTGCGTAGGAACCAAGAATCTGCTTAGAGATTATGATTACCTTATTAGAAAATTTATTGACTGTGGCGCAACATCTAAAGAAAGCGCCGTAACCTACGACGAGCTTGGAGTAAACGAGGCGGAGCATCTTTTTGCCCGCGACAACTTTATGAGCTTGCTGCTTTCGGGTGATATCCGCCGTACAAAAGGTAAGTATTATCTTAAGAATATTAAAACTCCCCATTTTGCGCGCTGCCCACTTGCGCAAAAGGCAATTCGGCCCCAAGTATGATCTAAATGAAAATCCCCTGCTGTAAAGCAGGGGATTTATTGTTGTTATGCAGATTAGCAGCAATCGTGACCGGCCCAAAGCTGCTCGCGACTTTTTTTCTGGTATCCGTGACGGCGTCCAACACAAAACAGCTCGGTTCCGCCAAATTCTTCTGCGGAAGTAAGTTCACCTTCAGCGACGCGGATTATCATATCAAACAGTTTCTGCCCCATTTCCTCAACTGTTTTTCCTTCAGTTATAATGGGGCTTGCATCAAAGTCAAACATATCCGACATGTGATTGTAAGTTGCGGGGTTTCCGGTAACCTTTATAACCGGCGCAATAGGATGTCCGGTGGGATTGCCGCGTCCGGTAGTGAAAACTACCATCTGACAGCCGCATCCGATCATTCCGGTGACAACTTCGCCATCGTGGCTTTCATAGTTCATAAGGAAAAGACCGTGCTTATCCTTTTCGGGTGCTACCGAGTATTCGATAACGTCAACAATGGGGGAGGTGCCGGATTTGTGTACACCACCCAGTGCCTTTTCGACAATGCTGCTTACTCCGCCGTCAAAGTTTCCGCGGGAGATAAGGTGATTTCTCTTTGCGGGAAGAGAGGGATCCAATCCGCTGCGCAGCACATCCTCAATTCCGTAGATAGCGTCGTAAATCTTGTCGGCAACTTCCTTGCTTACGGCGCGCTTTGCAAGCAGATGCTCGGTTCCAAGCAGCTCGTTACACTCCGACAGAATAGCGCTGCCTCCCTGCGCAACGATACGGTCGACCATGTTTCCTACTGCAGGATTTGCGGCAAGTCCGCTGGTAGCATCGGTGCCGCCGCACTTGGTTCCGACAAACAGGGAAGATACAGGACAGGGAACGCGCTCTATCTTGTCTATCTCAGCTTTCATTCTGCGGGCAGCTTCAACAGCCTTCTCAATAGTGGCGCCGGTGCCGCCCTCTTTTTGTATTACAAACAATTCAAGCGGTTTGCCGATGGCCTTTGCGGCTTCTACTGCTTCCTGTGGGTCAAAACGTTCGCATCCAAGGCTGATAACGATAACTCCGCCTACATTGGGATGGCAGGCCATAGCGGTAAGGGTACGGGCAGTAAGCTCGAGATCAAGTCCGACCTGTGCACAGCCTACTGCGTGGGGCATGGCAACAGCACCGGGAACCTGAGCCGCAATTTTTTCTACGGTGGTATTTGCGCAGAAAACAGAAGGGATAATAGCGAGATAGTTTCTTATTCCTACAGAGCCGTCAGCGCGGCGATAACCCATAAAGGTATCTTTCATCATTTCTTACCCCTTTCACAGCCCATAACATGATTATGTATCCAACCGCCGGCTTTAAGATCCTGCAGCATATAACCGATCTCCTCGCCGTATTTGATTACCGATTCGCCCTTTTTCATATCGACGATGGTGACCTTGTGAGCAAATTCAATATCTTCAAGCAAGGTTATCTCACCGTTTGGGGTGATAACAGTGTCACCTTTTTTACCGTCTTCAAGCAGCATTACAACGGTATCGGCAGGATTTATCATAAGAGTTTTTCTGACCATGTATATCCCTCCTGATTATATTTCAGAGCAGTACATATTTACCTAGTAATAATGATACCATCTTACCGCTGCAAGGTCAAAGATTAAATAGAATATAACGGTATAACAAAAGAATTATATAAAACAAAACAGGCCGGGAAATCCCGGCCTGTTTGCCTTATAACTTAGTTACAGACTAAATTATTAAGTTTTAATTACCAACCAAAGAGGGGCTTCATTTCGATAAGAGCAGCCTCGGTGTCAGCGATGAATGCTTCGAAATCAGCGCCGAGCTTGATGCCGATGGGCATGCCCTGAGAAGCTGCGTCAGCGTGGAACTCAGGATCCTCGTTGATCTTGCCCATTACTTCGATGAGGTACTCCTTGATAGCGGGATCAAGGGAAGCGGGGCCTACGAGACCACGGTCGGAACCGCCAAGGATCTCGTCGTAACCGCACTCAGTCCAGGTGGGAACGTCGGGGATGTACTCGTTACGCTCTGCAGAGAATACGCAGAGGATGCGGATTGCGTCATCGCCGGTGGAGCCTATGAGACCGTAGAACTCGGAAACGTTACCGATCTGACCAGCTACGTGACCGCCGAGCATAGCAGCCTTGCCTTCAGCGGTAGAAGCGTTACGGCCGGACTCGATGGAGAGGCCAAGGGTCTTGTTGATCTTAGCGATGGTTACGTCGTCGTCAGAGCCAGCGCCGCCGCCGGTAGCAAGAACGAACTTCTCGGTCTTAGCTGCTTCGATGAATTCCTGAGCGGTGGTGTAGGGGCTGTGCTTCTGGGAAACAACGAGTACGTTGGGGTCAGCTACTACGTCAGCGATTGCTGCGAAATCTCTGTAGGTGAAGGGGATACCAGCAGAGGGGTTAACGTAGCCAGCTACCTGTGCGGGATAGTTAGCAAAGCCGAGGGTGAACCGTCGCCCTTTGCCTGAGCAACCTGGGTCCAACCGGTCCAGGAGTTGCCGCCCTCTACGTTACTTACGGTAACGGTAACGCCGAGGTACTTCTCGAGGTACTTAGCGGTGAGACGGCTGGAGAGGTCCATACCGCCGCCTGCCTTAAAGGGGCAGATGATGGTGATGTTCTTCTTGGGCCAGTCGAGCTTGGGAGCTTCAGCAGGAGCTGCAGCGGAAGCTGCGGGAGCTGCAGGAGCTGCGGGTGCTGCGGGTGCTGCGGGTGCTGCGGGAGCTGCAGGCTTGGAGCCGCAAGCTGCCATAGCGAGAACGATGCAGAGGCAGAGAACGATTGCGAGAATGCGATTCATTTTCATAACATTTCCTCCTGTGTATTTTTGAGTTAAAAACTCACTTTTTTATAAAGTCACGGCGGCGGTTGGTAAAACCGCCGTGACCATTATAAACATTTTAGACTTGAGGATCAGATATCCTCAGCAGCCTCGCCGACTTCGCCGAACTTAGCCTGATATCTCTTAGCAACGATCTTAGAGATAAAGGGAGCAAAGAGTGCAGCGAGGATCATGAGCATGATAACGATGGAGATCGGACGGGACAGCATGTAGGGAACAAGGGGACCGCCTGCCATACGGGTTGCCTGGTAGAAGTGGCTGTCTGCCATCGGTCCAAGGATAAGGCCAAGAACAACGGGAGCAGGGGGAATGCCATACTTTCTCATCAGGTAGCCGATGAAGCCGAAGATAACAGCGATGTAAACGTCGGTCATGTTCTGGCTTGCAGCGTAAGAACCGAGAATGGAGAATACGGTGATGCAGGGGATGAGCAGGGGCAGCGGAACCTTAGAAACCTTAACAACGTGACGACCAACAGCCCAGCCAACAAGGCCCATCAGGATGTTAGCAGCCATAAAGCCAAGGATTACAGCGTAGGTGATGTCAGCGTACTTATCGAACAGCTGATAGCCGGGCTGCATGCCGTGGATGGTAAGACCGCCGAGCAGAACTGCTGCGGTGGAGCTTCCGGGGATACCGAGGGTGAGAAGGGGGATAAGAGCGCCGCCGGTAACTGCGTTGTTAGCAGCTTCGGGAGCAGCAATGCCTTCGGGATGGCCGGTACCAAACAGCTCGGGAGTCTTGGAACCGCTCTTAGCCATGTTAAGACCTACCCAGGATGCGATATCGCCGCCGGCACCGGGGAGAATACCTACCAGGACACCAACAACAGAGCACTTGAGGATAAGGGGAACAAGACCGATGAATTCCTTCCAGGGGGGCATAAAGCGACCGGCAAGAACAGCCTCTTCCTTAACAGTGGTGTGGCCGAGACCGCGTTCTTCTGCCTGGGTCATAACCTGGGAAATAGAGAACAGACCGATCATTGCAGGGATGAGGGATACGCCGCCGAGAAGAGCGGGCATCTTGAAGGTGAAGCGTGCATAAGCATCGGGGGACATGCCGATAAGGCCTGCTACAAGACCGATTGCGCCTGCGATAAGGCCCTTAAGAACCGACTTACCGGCAAGAGAAGCGATAAGGGTAAGGCCGAAGAGAGCGATGAGGAAGTACTCGGAGGAGCTGAACGCAAGAGAGATTCTAGCGAGCAGAGGAGCAATTACGAGAAGTGCGATAGCACTGATAAAACCACCGATACAGGAAGAAACGGTGGAAAGGCCAATAGCGTGGAGTGCTTCGCCCTTCTGGGTCATGGGGTAACCGTCAAGGCAGGTAGCTGCCGAAGAAGGAGTACCGGGGGTGTGGATAAGTATTGCGGAGATAGAACCGCCGTAAATTGCAGAGGTGTAGATCGAAGCAAGCATGATGAGAGCTGCAGAAGGATCCATACCGTAAGTTACGGGGATAAGAAGTGCGATACCCATGGTAGCGGAAAGACCGGGGAGTGCACCGATAACCATACCGCCGCAAACGCCAACGGCGAGACCGATAAGAGAGTTAATAGTAAACAGATTGGCAATAGCGCTAAGTAAAGCTTCCATTATTCAGTGTCCTCCTTTCTTAGAACAGTATTCCGCGGGGAAGAGTAACGTTGAGCTGATATACGAACAGGATGTAGATAAATCCAAGCATGCCTGCGGTGGTGCAGATCAGCGGAATGGGCTTACGGTAACCCATCCAGAGTGCGAGAACGGGCATGAAAATTGCGCTGGATACAAAAAATCCAATGGCGGTGAGAGCAAATGCATATGCAACTACCATCAGAAATGCAAAGAAGGGGTTGATCATTTCCTTGATAGTTACGGCTTTGCAGTCGTGACTTTCGGTCTTAGCGTAGAGTATAGAGCGAACTGCTACGAGAGAACCGAGTGCGGTGAAGATGACAGTAACAACCAGGGTGTAGGGACGAGTACCGTCAGGCATCTTAATAGCATTTACCATACCGAAGATACCAACGGCTGCGACTACCAGACCGATTACGAAATCTTGAAGTCTTGTTCTAGTCATGTTTTAAGTGATCCTTTCCTCAAAATTATTTTAAGATTAAAGGAATAAACTCATTATTTATTCCCATTATCTACTTTAAAGCCTGAAATCAATGCTTGTCAGCAAAGAGAGTAAGGTTGCCGTTTTCATCAAAGGGTACTTCAAAGAAGTCGCCTACTACTTCAACGGGCATAACAGCAGCCTTGATAGCTGCTTCGGACATATAAACTTCGTCAAGGTACTTGGTGCTGCGGATGATTACCATACGGATGTCGTCCTGATTTACCTGACCGCAAAGCTTGATGCATCCCTGGAAAACTTCCTTGTCGTTAGCGAGAACCATAGGAACACGGGTGCTGTTGGGCTCGGTAGAGGTGAGGGTGTTCATATAGCTTGCGTCGAAGTCAACTTCGTTGTACATGTGGCGGGGCATAAAGTCTGCGAGACCCATGCCGTTCGCGTTGCCCTCGGATTTCTCGGTTACGTTAAGAACGCCGAGCTTGATGGTGTTGGGGCCGCCGGAAGCTGCGCGGGTGTGATAACGACCGATAATGTTGGTGTCCATGCCGCAGCCGCTGATCTCCTTGCCGATCTCGTTTACTACGAGAACGTCGATCTCATCAAGTGCAATGCGGGGCATACGGCTCCACGCTGCTTCAAGATATCCGGGCTCTTTCTCGAGTATCTCGTCCTTGCGAAGAACATGAGCCTCGGCTACATGGTTATAACCGTTTTCGATAGTACATACACCGGCAATAATATTGAGCTTTTCAATTCCGATGCTGCCAACAGCAATGATATTCTCGGCCATATTTTCAAAGCGGAGGAAATGGGTCATCTCTGCACCCTTCTGCTTTGCAAGACCGATAGCAAGCATCTTTAAAAGACCGCTTTCATGTTTGCCACGGAAAGAGGTGTGGGGCTTAACGCGGTTAACAAGCAGGATTCCATCAGCTTCATAAGCGTTCTTGTCTATGTATACGGGAAGACCCTTGTTGGTTCTGCCAATCTCAACAACTTCCATAGAAGAAACAACGGGAGCACCAACGGTCTCTTCGCTTATGCCATAACGACGGAGAACTTCTTCCTGACCTTCAGCGGTAGCGCCGCCATGGCTTCCCATAGAGGGAACAAGGAAGGGATCGCCGCCTTTTTCGCGGACAAAGTTAACAACTGTTCTGATGATGGTTGCATAGTGATCGATACCGCGGCTTCCACAGGTGATGGCGATTCTTGCGCCGGGCTTGATTTCAGAGCATTTTTCCTCAAGGCCCTTGCGTACGGTGCCTTCAACATCTTCAAGCAGATCGTTGTTGAAGGTCTGACGTACCTTTGCTACCTTGGGAACGGAATATCCTGCTAAAAGTTTGCTTACTTCGGACATAGCTATCAATCCTTCCTTAACGAATATATAAATTTCCAATACTAACCTATATAAAATGAAGCACAAAAATCCCAACCATATCGCTTTTGATTAACAATTTGTACAGCGTTGATGCAATATGGCCTTAGGAATGTGATTGTTTAACACAGTAATATTAAAAAATGAGGAAAAGTTTTATACTATTGCATAAAACTTATGAAATTATAACATCTGAATTATATATGTAATGCTGTTTTGTGTCAAGCAGAAAGGGCGTTAAATAAGCGTTAAAACAAAAATAAAAAGCAAAAAGCAAAATCTTTTTAAAAAAACGCAATGAAAGTAAAAAAACGGCTTTATAATCAGAAAAAAATAAGCTTTTATGTAAGCAGCACCTGAGGTGTAATATAATTTTATATATAGGCGAAATGTACAAGTAAATAATTATTGATTGTGAAAAATGAACGAATTGTTAATAAAAATTTATAAAGAATAAAAAGCGATATTAAACCCGCTGTCAGATGAAGGAAACGCTGCAATATTAGCATTTTCATAATGTCAGGCATATTATATTAAAGAGGTGACGGTTGTGATTTATATAACTTTGCTGACAATAATGATAGCTATTCTGTCATTTGCATTTAAACTTGTGCCAAACGGGCGAGCTGTGTCAAATAAGCTGCTTGTTACCGCAGCTGCACTTGTGCCCATATACATTATTATAAATATAACGATAAAAAAAGGAATGTTATCTGATCTTACTTCAGTGGGGATCCGGTATATACTTCCCGCTGTGGGAGCTGTTATATTTTGTCTGGCAGCGGCGGCGATCACCTCTTTTTTGATGGTTAGGAAAAACACTCAAAATATGCATTATAAATAGGTATATTTTAGTGTTGCACATTTAGTATTGCACAAGTCAAGCTGATACATAATGTAAATTGGTAGTATCCGACAATTAACCAGAAGAATATTTGTATAATAAAAATCCTCTCGGTGTATTGAACGCCGAGAGGATTTGTGATAAAATATTTTTTTATTTTACACGCAAAAAAACTATTGACAATATATAACTATTGCAATATAATTTTATAATGTATCATAATGGGTGTATGTGTCTTTGCCGATAATTTATCTTAGCATACACTCGACAAAAAAGCAATAGAAATTTTTCGGAAGGACAAAAAATTCCGTAAATTTCGTGCAATAATCTTAAAGAATGGAGTGAGCGAAACCTATGTTGCAGGTGAAACCCGTCAACCTTGGCAAAAATGTTCGCATGAGCTTCGGAAAAATTAATGAAGTGCTGGACATGCCAAATCTGATTGAGGTTCAGAAGAACTCCTACCGATGGTTCCTCGAGGAAGGTCTTAGGGACGTGTTCAATGATATGTCGGCCATTACCGACTATCAGGGCAACCTTGTACTCGATTTCATCGACTACCGGTTAGAAGACAAACCCAAATACACCATCGAAGAATGCAAGGAACGCGACACAACCTATGCGGCTCCGCTTATCGTGACCACCAGCCTTCTCAACAGAGAGACCGGCGAGATCAAAGAGCAGGAGATCTTCATGGGCGATTTCCCGCTGATGACCGAAAGCGGCACCTTTGTTATCAACGGTGCAGAGCGCGTTATCGTTTCTCAGCTGGTACGTTCTCCCGGCGTTTACTACTCCCGCACCAGAGATAAATCCGGCCGTGAGCTTTATGCTTGCACCGTTATCCCTAACCGCGGCGCATGGCTGGAGTACGAAACCGATTCCAACGGTATTTTCTATGCCCGTATAGACAAAAACCGCAAGCTGCCGGTAACCACCTTCATCCGTGCACTCGGCGTTGCTTCCGACGAGCAGATGCTGGAGCTGTTCGGCGAATGCGACCTTCTCAGAAATACCCTTGAGAAGGACACCATCAAGACTGTTAACGAAGCGCTGCAGGAAGTTTACCGCAAGCTCCGCCCCGGTGAGCCTCCCACCGTTGAATCTGCCAAGAGCCACATCAACGCGCTGTTCTTCGATCCCAGAAGATACGATCTTTCCAAGGTCGGTCGTTATAAATATAATAAGAAGCTTGCTATCGGTCAGCGCATCATCGACCGCCGCCTTGCAGAGGACGTAATCGATCCTCTCACCGGCGTTGTAATGTTTGAAAAGGACGCTGTCCTTTCCCGCGAAGATGCAATGGCTATCGAGCGTGCCGGTGTCAACGCCGTAAGCGTTTACTCCGGAGAGACCGTTGTTAAGGTTATTTCCAACGGTATGGTCGATATGCACGACTTTATCGATTGCGAAGCTCTCGGCATCACCGCAAAGGAAAAGGTTCGCTTCACTGTTCTCTGCGAGATAATCGAAGAGGCAAACGGAGATGATGAGGTACTTAAGGCTGCAATCGAGCAGCGTGCCGACGACCTCGTTCCCAAGCACATCATCGTTGATGACATCTTTGCTACCGTTAACTACCTCTGCTCCATGTCTCAGGGCGTTGGCATTGATGACGATATCGATCACCTCGGCAACCGCCGCATCCGTTCTGTAGGTGAGCTGCTCCAGAACCAGTTCCGTATCGGATTCTCCCGTATGGAAAGAGTTATCCGCGAGCGCATGGCTACCCAGAGCCAGGATCAGGGCGAGGTTACCGCTCAGGCACTGATCAACATCCGTCCTGTAGTTGCGGCTATCAAGGAGTTCTTCGGATCTTCTCCGCTTTCTCAGTTCATGGATCAGACCAACCCCCTTGCCGAGCTTACTCATAAGCGCCGTCTGTCGGCACTCGGCCCCGGCGGTCTTTCCCGTGACCGCGCCGGATTCGAGGTTCGTGACGTTCACTACAGCCACTACGGCCGTATGTGTCCCATCGAGACCCCCGAAGGTCCTAACATCGGTCTTATCTCTTACCTTGCAACCTTTGCAAGAATCAATGAGTACGGCTTTATCGAAGCTCCTTACCGCAAGGTAGAGCGCGGCACCGGCAAGATCTGCGACGAAGTTG
>JAFQAX010000043.1 GCA_017399785.1 Oscillospiraceae bacterium
CCAGGGCAACATCGGTATCATCACCTCCGGCTTTGACGGCGGCACCGTTCCGCGCATCATCGGACCGGTAACTTCCAAGGGCCTCAAGTTTATCACCCCCGTCGGTCTCGAGAAGCTGGTTCCCTCTGTTCCCGTTGCTGCAAAGGCACTGGGCGGCGCTACCCACATTGACATTTCTGTCGGCGCTGACCCCGGTATGTACTGCCTCTCCACCACCACCGTTATCACCGAGATCGAAGCTATCAAGATGCTGTTCAACGCTGATGCTACTCTCGTTTGCTGCGGCGGCGTAGGCGGAAACGAAGGCGCTGTTACCCTTGCTGTAGACGGCGAAGAAGCTGACATCACCGCTCTCATCGCTTTCCTTGAAGAGAATGTAAAGGGTGAGCCCGCTGTTAAGGGCAACAAGGGCGTTTGCGAGACCTGCCGCTACAAGTTCTGCCGTTACAACGGAAAGAAGCCGGAAGAGCTTCCCGCATGGATGAAGAAAAAAGGCATCAACTGCTGATAATTGAATTCATTTTTAAAGCCCCGCTTTTAAAAAGCGGGGCTTTTTTCATCTAAAATGTGCAATATTTTTTTGGAAATTCAAAATTTACAGTTTGCATAGGCTGTGCTTTTGTGGTATAATACAATATCGTGATATGGAAATAGCATGTCATTTATGTTGAATTTATCCATTTTATATTAGGTTAGGAGTGTTGGCAGATGAGTCGTATGGTCGGTACTGTTTCTATGGGAATTAGAGCTCCCATCATCCACAGCGGTGATAATCTTGTAGATATCGTTCCTGCTGCCATCGAAGAAGCTATCAAGGAAGGAAGCATTATTCCGCGTGACCGCGATATAGTTGCTGTAACCGAATCTATCGTTGCCCGTGCGCAGAATAACTATGCATCGGTAGACGATATTGCAACCGACGTTAGAGAAAAGCTTGGCGGCGGCACCGTTGGCGTTATTTTCCCCATCTACAGCCGAAACCGCTTTGCAATCTGCCTGCGCGGTATTGCCAAGGGCTGCAGCAAAGTAGTGCTTATGCTCAACTACCCCTCCGACGAAGTTGGCAACGCTCTGCTTGATTTTGACATGCTCGACGAAAAGGGCATCAACCCTTATAGCGACGTTCTCACTCTTGAGAAATATCGCGAGCTGTTCGGCAATACCAAGCACGTCTTCACCGGCGTTGACTATATTGAATACTACAGCGACCTCGTTCGCTCCTGTGGTGCAGAGGTTGAAATCGTATTTGCAAACGATCCCAGAGTGATCCTCAACTACACCAAGGACGTTATCAACTGCGATATCCACACCCGCGTTCGCACCAAGCGCCTGCTCAAGGCTGCCGGCGCAAACCGTGTTTTCGGTCTTGACGACATTATGACCGCCCCCATCAACGGCAGCGGCTACAACGAAAACTACGGTCTGCTCGGTTCCAACAAGTCCACCGAGGACAAGGTCAAGCTGTTCCCCCGTGACTGCCAGCCTATCGTTGACGCTATCCAGGCACGTATGTTGGAGATCACCGGCAAACATATTGAAGTCATGATCTATGGCGACGGCGCTTTCAAGGATCCCGTAGGCAAGATCTGGGAGCTGGCTGATCCGGTCGTTTCCCCCGCTTACACCGCAGGTCTTGAGGGTACCCCCAGCGAGCTTAAGCTGAAGTATCTGGCAGACAACAACTTCGCTTCTCTCTCCGGCAAGGAGCTTCAGGATGCCATTAAGGGTGAGATACTGAAGAAGAGCAGCGACCTTGTTGGTAACATGGCTTCTCAGGGAACCACCCCCCGCCGCTTCACCGATCTGATTGGTTCGCTCTGCGATCTGACTTCTGGTTCCGGCGACAAGGGAACTCCTATCATCTACATTCAGGGTTACTTTGATAACTACACCGCAGAATAATAAAAATCAAAACCCCGTCAGAAAATCTGACGGGGTTTTTGTTATTTAAGAAATATCCTGAGAAGCTTGCCGTAATTCTTGCGGTTATACGGTTGGTAACGCATCGGCAGATCGATCCAAAGCTTTTTATCTACAATGCTCTTGTGATGCGAAAAAGCGTCAAAGCCGGTCTTGCCGTGATAAGAACCCATTCCGCTCTCCCCTACTCCGCCAAATCCCATTTCACTGGTAGCGAGATGGATGATGGTATCATTTACGCATCCGCCGCCAAAGGAAACCGTTTCGGTTACTTCCCTTATGCAGTTTTTATCCCTTGAAAATATATACAGCGCAAGGGGTTTTGGCCGGTTATTTAATCGGCGGTATAATTCATCATAGCTTTTAAAGTTCAATATCGGCAGCACAGGTCCGAATATCTCCTGCTGCATAACTGCGTCATCCCAACTGACATTATCCATGACCGTCGGTTCTATCTGCAACGTTTCAGCATTGGTTTTCCCGCCGTAAATCACCTTTTTGTCATCGATAAGGCTGCAAATTCTGTCAAAATGCTTTTTGTTTACTATCTTGCCGTAATCAGCATTTGAAAGCGCGCTTTCGCCGTACTGCAGCCTTATCTGTCTGCATATCTCTGCCGCAAGCTTATCCTTTACGCTGCTGTGGCAAAGGATATGGTCGGGGGCAACGCAGGTCTGACCACAGTTTAAAAACTTGCCGAAAACGATACGCTTTGCCGCAAGCTTGATATTCGCGGTGCTGTCTACTATACAGGGGCTTTTGCCGCCAAGTTCCAAAATAACAGGGGTAAGTGTCTCAGCCGCGTGGCGCAGCACTTCTTTGCCTACCTCCTGACTTCCGGTGAAAAAGACAAAATCGAACTTTTTGTTAAGAAGTTCTGCGTTTTCTTTTCTTCCTCCGGTGACTACTGAAACAAATTCCTGCGGGAAACAATTTGTTATCAGCTTTTCAACAACCGAACTTGTCGCGGGGGCATAAGCGCTCGGCTTTATTACCACGGTATTTCCTGCGGCTATCGCATCGACAAGCGGTTCAATAGCCAGCAAAAATGGATAGTTCCACGGGCTCATTATCAGCACATTTCCATAAGGAGAGGGCTTGGTATAACTTTTTGACGCAAACTGCGCCAGAGGGGTGTATACCCTCTTATCGGCTGCAAATCGGCGGAGATTTTTAAGCATATAGCTTATCTCACTTTTTACCATGCCTATCTCGCACATAAAAGCTTCATAATCGCTTTTTCCAAGGTCCCTTTTTAACGCATCACATATCTCGGATTCCATGAAGTCGACCTCTTGCGCAAGCTTTTTAAGGGCTTTCAGGCGAAAGTCTATCGAAAGCGTTGCTCCGCTTTGGAAAAAGGCACGCTGTTTTTCTAAAATCACATCGATACTCATATATCTTTCTCCGTGGGCAATTATTGGGGCATGCCGTCTTTGCTGATATCACGGAGTTTGGAAGTAATATGTTCAAGCGATTCATAGAAAATTGCTCGTTTTTCTTCGCCGAGTTCATCGCCCGCAAGCTTTACTGCAAGGCTGGCACGCTCGCAAACATACTGCGCAGCTGCTTTGCCTTCGTCGGTTAGTTTGAATACTCCACCGTAAAGGCGCTGGTTTACGCCCTCTTTTACTGTAAGTCCCTTCTCTTCCATTATAGACATAGCGCGGGATACATCAGCCTTATCCCTTCCGCAAAGTTCACAAAGCTGCGGCGCGGTAAGTCCGTCAGGATATTTATTCAAAGTTACAAGATATACCGAATGAGCTCCTTTGAGTCCATATTTTTTCATCTCATCGGCAGTTATTTTGTGCCAATATCTTGAAATTTCCGAAATTGCAAGTGAAAAACGTTCAAATCTTTCAATCATATATTTTCCCTCACAGCAATGTTTGATTTCATAATAGGAATTGTACTGTTTTGATGTTGGAAAGTCAATCTTCTGTTTTTGAGTCATCGGGTGCAGTATTGCGTGCAGAACTTATCGGTACAGTCAGAGCATTTCACTGCCGACATGTAATTCTTCTTTCTTTTAGGATAATAAAATAATATTACAAATCGCCAATTTAATTGTCAAAATCACGCAAAAGCAGGTGTTCATTCCGAACACCTGCTTCTATTATAACTTTTAAACTGTCAGATATTGTCAAGCGCCTGCTTGATGTCGGCAATAAGGTCCTCGGCATCTTCAAGTCCGCAGCTGAAGCGGATGAGGTCGGCCGAGATTCCGCATGCGATAAGCTCCTCATCGTTCATCTGGCGATGGGTTGCGCTTGCGGGATGCAGGCAGCAGCTGCGTGCATCGGCTACGTGGGTCTCGATTGCAGCGATCTTGAGGTTCTTCATAAATGCCTCGGCAGTGGCGCGTCCGCCCTTGATGCGGAAACTTACTACGCCGCAGCTGCCATTGGGCAGATACTTCTGCGCGAGTTTGTAGCAGGGATCGCTTTCAAGTCCGGGATAGGTAACGCTGAGGATGCGGTCGTCAGCTTCGAGGAATCTTGCTACAGCAAGTCCGTTTTCGCAGTGACGCTTCATTCTTACATGCAGGCTTTCCAGTCCGAGATTAAGCAGAAATGCGCTCTGGGGGGACTGTACAGAACCAAAATCTCGCATCAGCTGAGCGGTAGCCTTGGTGATAAATGCACCTTCGATGCCGAAGCGCTCGGTGTAGGTAACGCCGTGATAGCTGTCATCGGGGGTGCAGAGACCGGGGAACTTTTCAGCATACTTGGTCCAATCGAACTTTCCGCTGTCAACAATGCATCCGCCTACGGCAGCTCCGTGACCATCCATATATTTGGTGGTGGAGTGGGTGACGATATCGGCACCAAACTCGAAGGGGCGGCAGTTTACGGGAGTTGCAAAAGTATTATCAACGATGAGCGGAACGCCGTGGGCGTGAGCTGCGTTGGCAAAGCGTTCAATGTCAAATACGGTAAGTGCGGGGTTTGCGATGGTCTCACCGAAAACAGCCTTGGTGTTGGGACGGAAAGCCGCTTCAAGCTCTTCATCAGAGCAATCGGGAGCAACAAAGGTAAACTCGACGCCCATCTTTTTCATGGTAACTGCAAAAAGATTGTAGGTGCCGCCATAGATGGTAGCCGAAGATACAACGTGATCGCCGCAGGAAGCTATATTAAAGATGCTGTAAAAGGAAGCTGCCTGACCGGAACTGGTAAGCATTGCAGCACTGCCGCCTTCAAGCTCACAAATTTTTGCCGCTACAGTATCGCAGGTGGGGTTCTGAAGTCTGGAATAGAAATATCCGCTTGCTTCAAGGTCAAACAGCTTGCCCATAGCATCGCTGGTGGCATATTTAAAGGTAGTGCTCTGGATGATAGGAATCTGACGGGGTTCTCCGTTTCCGGGGGTGTATCCGCCCTGTACGCACTGTGTTCCGATATGATGTTTGTTCATTTTATCAACTCCTTATATATGGGTAATATTATAACTGATATTGGGTAAAAAGGCTATATTTTTTTGTAATATGATCCGTAAAAGTGGATCGCTTTGGCTATTGCTTAAGCAGTACAGGTGCGTCTGAGTAACATATGCTATATTTAATTCAAGTAAAATTTAACATTGCAAATTCAGCGTCTTTCATCCGAATATAGTTTTTACACAGTTTATTTCATACGGTATATTTCGCATATATTCATTTTCATCAATGTGCTTTAATGACCCACTATTACAGAAATATGGCTTTTCAGAGCAAAAAAACTTCAATATGGTTGACGGTTCCCCCTCCTTAATGTACAATTATGAATATACAATTTTAAGTGTAGCCGCTTCCGGAAAAGCTCTTCGGCAAATTGCTGTTGACATAAAGTATTCCGGAAATTTTCATTGCGGACAGGAGGTCTTTATGCGCATCAAGGTACTTATGGCAGACAAGGCCATGAAACGGGAAACTATGAATGAACGTGAAAAGATGCTCAGCGCCGCATTGTCAGATGGTGTGGAAATCTCGGTGGACTGCATTAAAAAAGGCCCTGACGAGCTGGACTGCCACACCGACGAGGCGTTTGCCGCTCCCGAAATGGTTAAAATGGCCATTCAGGCCGAAAAAGACGGCTTTGACGCCATTGTTATCTATTGCTTCAGCGATGTTGGATTGGATGCTATGCGCGAAAACGTATCTATTCCCGTAATAGCACCGGGTGACGTATCATTGGCTGTAGCTAATACCATATGCAGCCGCTTTGTGGTGGTTACCGGCGCCGGATGGAACATCCCGCGTACCTACCGCCGAATGATGAAAAATCCCATTGCCCGGGAAAAGATGGCCGCTGTGCTGGCACTGGACATTCCTGCTGTTGAGATGCGCGTTAATCCCAACGCAACCAAGGAACATCTTGAAGCCGTTTGCCGGGAAGCGGTAGAAAAATATCACGCTGACGGATTGATTTTGGGCTGTCTTGGCATGGCAGGTTATGGTGACGCATTGGAAGCTGCCTATCCTATAAAAATCTTTGACCCTGCGTTTATCGCCGTTGCCTACGCAGAAATGTGCGTTCGATTGGGACTGCGTCACATTCCGGCACAGTATCGCCCCTTTACTAACGATAGTCACGTGGAATTGTAAAGAAAACCACGAGATTATATAAACATTATTCAGAAGAAAGGAAATTGTTATGGAATATGGATTTCTCTCTTTGATTCCTGCCGTTCTGGCTATCTCATTGGCGATCATCACAAAGAACATCGTTGTTTCTCTGTGGATCTCCATCTTTGTTGGCTCTACTATCCTGTGCGGATGGAACCCCGTTGTCGGCTTCACTTCGATCATTAAAACTCATATGTTTAATGCCCTCGGTGAATCCTCCAACATGCAGGCGCTGTTCATGATGACCATCATCGCCGGCTTTATTGCACTGCTGACCCGCTCCGGCGGTTCCGGTGCTTTCACCGACATGGTTAACAAGAAGATCGACACCCGTGCTAAGTGCGAAACCGGCATTTGGCTGGGCGGTCTGTTTGTTTGGTTCACCGACACCGGCAACTCGCTGCTGGTCGGTCCCGTATTCGAGTCTTTGGGCGATAAGCTTCGTGTTTCCAGAGAAAAGTTCGCTTACATTCTGGACTGCACCACCTCCCCCATCTGCTCTATGATACCCATCGTAGGATTTGGTGTAACCACTTATTCTCTCATTCAGACTGAGCTTGATAACGCAGGTATTACCAATGTTACCGGTCTCGACGTATTTATGGAAGCTATTCCCTTCAACTTCTACGCTCTTCTCACTCTGTTTATGTGCGGTCTGATGGCCATCACCCAGTGGGATTTCGGCCCCATGCTGAAGGCTCAGAACAGAGCTATGAAGACCGGCAAGACCCTCCGTGACGGTGCTGTTCCCATGAGAAGTGAGAGCGGCAAGGAAGAAGCAATGAAGGAACAGGGAAAGAAGGGCAAAGTAAGCACTATGCTCATCCCGCTTGATACTCTGCTTGTAGTACTGTTTGCTTACCTTCTCAGCAAGGACTTCCTGCACGTTAAGCCCGCAGGCAGCGACATCCGTACCGCTATTGCATCCGGCTTTATGGCTGCTACCATCGTGCTTATCGCTCTCTGTGTAAAGGACAAGCTTTTCACCTTCTCCGAGTGTATTGACATCTATACCAAGGGTTGCGCCAACGCTATGTTCATGTGCATAGTTCTTATCCTTGCCTGGTCGCTTTCCAGCGTTACCGGAGCACTTGATACCGCAAATTATCTTATCCATATCACTTCCGGTTTCCTCGCTCCCAATGTACTTCCTCTTGTTATGTTCATTATCGGCGCTGTTATGTCCTTTGCTACCGGCACTTCCTGGGGCACCATGGGCGTTCTGATGCCTATCGGTCTTCCTATCGCTATCCAGATGGGCGCTTCTCTGCCTCTGGTTTCTGCTGCTATCCTCGGCGGCGCTCTGTTCGGCGACCACTGCTCCCCCATCTCCGATACCACCGTGCTTGCTTCTATCGGTTCCAGATGTGACCACGTTGACCACTTTGAAACCCAGATGCCTTATGCAGTTCTTACCGCTGCCATCTGCTCTGTAATGTTCCTGATCACCGGCTGGATCTATACCCCCATCATGCTGCTGGTTTCTGCTGTACTGCTGACCGCATGCGTATTTGTACTTCATAAGATCTCGGTTAAGAAATACGGTCAGGTCAAGCAGCCTGAAAATATCGAGGCATAAGTATAACGGCGAAAGACTTCTCTTTCAGCTAACCTAATATACAAATACAACAGAGCCGTTATACCGCCATCTTTGGGAGGTATAATGGCTCTGCCTCATATCCCTTATTTTTTCAGCAAAGGAGTCGATTATCCATGAGCAAATCTCTGTGGCCAGAGGGCAAAAAAAGCGCCGTGATGTTCACCTTTGATCTGGATGGCGATATCATCTGGCAGAACATGTCCTCCGACGAACCCAATTCCGAAAAATTGATCCGGGCTCGGTCTATCGGTCAGTATGGCCCCAACCGCTGTGTAGACATGATCCTCGATCTGTTGGATAAATACAACGTTAAGGCTACCTTTTATGTCCCCGGCTATGTTGCCGACCACAATCCCGACGTAATACGCCGCATAGATGCTGCAGGTCATGAGATCGGCAACCACGGCTATACCCACGAGCGTTTTGTCGAAATGAGCGTAGAGGAGCAGCTGTTCGTCCTTAAGCGCACTCAGGAGTCTATACGCCGCATCACCGGCAAGGAACCTGTAGGTTATCGCACTCCCTCCGGCGACTGGCACGTTCGTACACCTTATCTGCTGCGTGAACTTGGCTTCTCCTATTCCAGCTCGATGCGCGGCGATGATAAGCCATATTACACCATACTCGACGGAAAGGAATCCGATTTGGTAGAGATCCCCTCTAAGTGGGAGTTGGATGACTATGTAGCACAGGCATACTGTCCGTATCCTGCTGAGCCTGCCGGTCTTGACCGTATCAGCTGCTACCGCAATGTCCAGGACAACTATATACGTGAATTCCGCGGATATTACGACATGGGACTTTGCATCGCTTTTTTAATGCATCCGCAGATCTCCGGCGCCCCCGGTAGAAATCTGATACTGGAAGAGATCCTTAAAGAAGTCACCTCTCACGATGACGTTTGGGTAGCCACCGGCAGCGAGATCGCTGAATTCTGGCGCAGCGCCCATCCCAAGAAGGAGGTTTGAGTATGTACTGCAAAGGTATGAAACTGCCCGAAGGCAAGCAATGTGTTGCCTGCATAACCGTCAATCTGTCCGCCGAATTTTTCTGGATATCGCTCGACGAAAAAGCTCGCCAGATGCCCAAAACTTTGTCTCTCGGTCAGTACGGCATGACTCACGGTCTGCCGCGTCTTCTTAATCTGTTGGATGAGCTTAATATCAAAGCTACCTTCTTTGTACCCGGTAAAACGGCCGAGACCTATCCTGATGCCATCCGCAAACTGGTGGAAAGAGGTCACGAGATAGCCTGTCACGGATATGAATACGAAAACTTTGGCCTTCTCGACTATGAAGAACAAAAAATCCGTATAGGCAAAGCCGTTGATGCCATCGAGCAGGCATGCGGCAAAAAGCCGATCGGATTCCGAGCTCCTATGGGCGATCTTATGCTTGAAACGCTGAATATAGCACGTCAGTACGGCATGATCTACTCCAGCGATCTGCATGACGACGATCGTCCCTACTTTATGAAGGTCAATGATAACGGAGATCAGATACTGCAGATCCCTGTACAGTGGGCTAATTTTGATCTTCCCTATTTCGCCTTTAACTACCGTCCCGCATTTCCTGCCGGACAGGGCCGTGTAGCTAATTACAGCAACGTTCTTTCCAACTGGAAAGACGAATTCACCGGTCATTACAACCACGGACTGTGCTATACTCTGCAGCTGGATCCTCAATCCACCGGCAGTCCCGGACGTTATGCAATGCTGAAGGAATTTTTACAGTACGTTGCAGCTCACGATGGAGTTTGGTTTGCTACCGGCAGTGAGCTGGTAGATTACTGCTCACAGGATAAAGACAGCTATCCCAGCCTTCGCGAACTGGCCGATAAATCCGCAGTTGAATAAAACCGTTGATCAGCAGTTTGTTAAAAGATACTCTATTTTAAACTCTTTCGATCAACACACCCATACAAAAACGCGTCACTCAAAAGGGTGACGCGTTTTATAATTTACGTTCCTAGACAATTTATTGATTATTTATCTCTGCGTATCCAAAGATAATCCGCTTGCAAACCGCGAAAGCATTTACTTAGCCGACGCTAAAGATGAATCTTTTGTCACGCTTCCCCACATCAGCTGCTTCAGCGGATTTTGCGACAAGCTGTTTCAAAAGTCAGGTATAAATTACAAGGTCGCCGTAGAATGTGACTATACCTTGCGCGGCAAATTGGTAGAAGCAGGTTTAGGCGCCGCAATCACGACCAGCATCTCCCGAAACCGCAGTATGCTTGGCGAAAACATCGCTTATATTCCGATAATCGACAATTTAGCAAAACGTCCCATCTCAATAATCTGGAATCCTCAGCACTATTTAAGCCGCGCCGCCCGTGACTTCAGAGATTATGTTATTGAAACGATAGTATAATCAATGACCACCAGTTGAACTGGTGGTCATTGATTTCCTCGAGAATGGATGTTGTAGCAGACGCGTAACTATGCATTTTGTAGGAAATGGAAAGATGAATATTTCAGTAATTTAAAAAAGGAACAACCGCATCAAAGATCGCAGTTATTCCTTTTTCCTTTCCATTTTGCGTATTATAGTATTTCAAAACACCTCAACGTAAAAGAAATAATTATTCACCGGACATATTAAAATCTATAAGCCCAGTCATTATTATCAAATTTTTTACCTGAACATTTTTTAAGAACTTCTACAAACCCATACACATCATCAAGCATACATATCATGCTGCGATATTTTTGATTTTCACAATCAAAATATGTAAGCACAAGTTTTCCTGAAGCTTTGGTTTTTATTGATTGGAAATTACCTTTTATTTCATAAGCGGCAATATCTTTATATTTAATCAAAACAGACTTAAATGGTTTATGTTCATTTATCCAAAGGCCTGTTTTATCAAACACATAGGTTGGGCGCTTTATAATACACCAGCTGCACCCTATACCACATATAAGCAGAATGAGTGACAGAATCCTTGTGTCTGATTTATAAAATATCCAAACAAAAACCGAAAGTAGAAAGAATATATCGGCAAACACAGCGACAGCAACATCCAAAACAGGTGCTTTTGATTTAAACTCCAAAGTATTGCCCCCTTAATGTTTACTGTCTAAATTATACGCAAAATCGAAGCTGCAAGCAATATCAGTATTACTTCACAGCGCCCAAGTTGAGCATTTCTGCTATATACTCGGTGCTATATCCCATTTTAATCAGTACTTCACGGGTGTCTTCACCGGGCAATGGTGCACTGACCGCTATCGGAGGCTGCTGGGAGCCAAGTCTGATAGGCGGGCACGGCATCATGCAGCTTTCGCCTTCTTTATTCTTGAAATTATATTGCTGAATAAAGCTGTTGGCTATGGCTTGCTCATCTCTCGATACATCCTTCATGTGGTTAAGTACTCCGCAAACTACGTCAGCCTCTTTAAGAAGCTTTATCCATTCCGAAGAAGTCTTTTTCATAAAAGCTTTCTCCATGATCGGGATAACGATATCCGACTGCTGTTTGAGCGCTTTATAGGAAGACACGTCCAGCTTGGACATTTCTTCTTCTATATCCAAAATGCGGAACATGGTATCGCGGTAACGGAGATAATCAAGAACAGTTATGCACACCCACTCACCATCCGCACAGCAGAACGGAGAGGAAAACGGAGAGCAATCCACTCTTTCCTTGGGAAATTTAATATTGTATTTTTCCTGTGCCTGCATTATCATACTTGCCAGCATCCAGATACCGGTGTTGTAAAGAGCAGTAGTTACAAACTCGCCTTCACCGGTCATTGCACGCTTATAAAGTGCAGTCATAACCCCGCCATAGAGCATAGCGCCCGCAACGGTATCTCCGCTTCCGGTCGGAGACATTACCGGATAAGATTTTTCGGAACGCACCGACATATCCATCAGGAAGCCGGAACGGGTCCAAAAGGCAACGTTATCAAACCCGGGGGCATCGCAATCGGGACCTTTGTCACCATATCCGGTTATAGTGGCATAAATCAGCTTGGGGAATTTTTCATGGAGAGTGTCGAAATCCAAGCCAAGCTTCTTCAGTGACTGAGGTCTGGTGTTGGTAATGAAAATATCGGCATTTGCCAACATATCCAACAATGTTTTCATGCCCAGCTCATGCTTG
Source organism: Oscillospiraceae bacterium (assembly GCA_017399785.1). Taxonomy (GTDB): domain Bacteria; phylum Bacillota; class Clostridia; order Oscillospirales; family Ruminococcaceae; genus Yanshouia. The sequence goes on from JAFQAX010000043.1 coordinate 12,243, forward strand.
ATATTAAGACAGATGCTTTTCTTTCCCGCATTGTAGATATCAAACATCGGGTTTTCAAAATCATCGGTAAAAGTGCTGGATTTAGAGGTGTCTCTCCACGGATCGCCTCGGAAAGTCTCGATCTTTACCACTTCCGCGCCCATATCAGCCAGCATTCTGGCACACACCGGGGCGGCAACATAGGTCGAAAGGTCAACAACTTTTATTCCCTCCAGGGGTTTGGGGCTATTTAAATTCATTTTAGGTCACTCCTTAATCAGAATGCCTGCCGTATACTTTACAGCAGAGGATGATGACAAGAAACAAAGTGATTGGGGGAAACCTCAACCAGCTTTGGAGCCTTTGCCATACAATCTTCGCAGGCGTAGTTGCAGCGCTTTGCGAAACGGCATCTGTCAGGCGGATTAACAGGGGAAGATATCTCTCCCTTAAGCAATATTCTCTCTTTCTTTGCATCCAGGTCGTGATTAGGTATAGCAGAAAGCAGCGCCTGAGTATATGGATGCATAGGATGAGCAAACAGTTCTTCGGCAGGGGCCTTTTCAACCAGCTCGCCAAGATACATTACAGCAATATCATCGGCAAAGTAATATACTACCGAGAGATTGTGGGTTATGAATATGTATGTAAGGTCCAGTTTCTGCTGCAGTTCTTTCAACAAGTTAAGCACCTGAGCCTGAATAGAAACATCCAGTGCCGAAACCGGTTCATCGCATACGATAAACTTGGGGTTAACTGCAAGTGCGCGAGCAATACCGATACGCTGGCGTCGTCCGCCATCCAGCTCATGGGGATATGCGTTATAAAGACGTTCCGCAAGTCCAACCGTTTCCATCAGTTCAAGGACTCTATTCTCTATAGCCTTTTTATCGGTAAGGAGCTTATTGGTCACTATCGGCTCTCTGATAAGCTGGTTTACCGTCATTCTGGGGTCAAGAGAAGAATACGGATCCTGGAATATGATCTGCATCTCTTTGCGCATTTCACGCAGCTCTTTGCCTTTGAATTTAAGTATATCCTTTCCATCAAAGATAACTTCTCCGCTGGTAGGTTCGTGCAGACGCAAAATAGCACGTCCGGTTGTGGATTTTCCACAGCCCGACTCACCTACTATTCCCAAAGTTTTGCCCTTTTCAATGGTGAAGCTTACATCATCTACGGCGTGGAGCAGGCCCTTGGGGGTTTCAAAATATTTCTTTAGATTTTTTACTTCAAGCAATACTTCTCCCATGTTCCTTATCTCCTCTCAATATGGAAGTTGGGGTCATCATATGCCAAACATGCAACCATGTGGTTCTCGTTGATCCATCTCTTTTGGGGAACCTCGTTATGGCAGCGCTCGGTAGCATAGGG
>JAFQAX010000044.1 GCA_017399785.1 Oscillospiraceae bacterium
GCTTATTAATATTGTATTGCTTATAGTAGGCTGCTTCCTCGAAAGTATTGCTGCTATTGTTATCATGACTCCTGTACTTTTCCCGATCGCACAGGCTATAGGTCTTGATCCTATTCATTTCGGTATTATAGTATGTGTAAATATCTGTATAGGTACTCTGACACCTCCTTTCGGTGTATGTCTGTTCGTTTCTTCCGGATTGACTCAGATGCCTATAGAGCGTATTGCAAAGAAGAGTATGCCTTTCCTGCTTGCTCTGATAATATGCCTTATGCTCATTACCTATATCGAACCGATTTCCATGCTTTTGCCGACTTTACTGGAAAGCTAAAAACAAAAACCCCAGATCTTCAGCTCTGGGGTTTTTGTTTAATATTAATTAATTATCAGTGATCGCAAGATCCGCAAGATTCGCAGTCATGCTCCGGCTCTTCGATTTTGCCTACGATGGGCTCGGGATCGATGCCTTGACGGCGATAGTAGTCGGAAAGGGCAGATCTGACAGCCTGCTCGGCAAGAACAGAGCAGTGGATCTTGGCGGGGGGCAGTCCGTCAAGAGCGGTAACTACTGCCTGATTGGTAAGCTTGAGAGCTTCTTCAACAGTCTTTCCTTTAATAAGTTCGGTAGCCATCGAACTGGTAGCTATTGCGGCGCCGCAGCCGAAAGTCTTAAACTTAACATCTTCAATAACGCCGTTCTCGATCTTGAGATACATCTTCATAATATCGCCGCAGACAGCGTTTCCAACTTCGCCTACGCCGTTTGCATCGGGGATCTCACCGACGTTGCGGGGAGAAGAAAAATGGTCAAGCACCTTATCAGAATAAAGCATATTGTTGCACATCCTTTTATATTTATCAGTTGTTTTCTTCTGCCATTATTTTTTCCCAAACAGGGGACATAGCTCGAAGTCTTTCAATTATCGGTATAAGGGATTCAATGATATAATCGGCGTCTTCCATGGTGTTGTCATCAGAGAAGGAGAGACGCAGCGAGCCATGAGCAATCTCGTGGGGAAGACCGATAGCCAGCAGAACGTGGCTGGGGTCGAGCGATCCGGAGGTGCATGCAGAACCGGAGGAAGCGCAGATGCCCTTCATATCCAGCATCAGCAGCAGTGATTCGCCTTCGATTCCTTCAAAGGACATGTTAAGGCTGCCTGCAAGACGTTTTTCGCGGCTTCCGTTGAGGCGGCAGCGGGGAACTCTTTCAAGAACGGTGTCGATTATCTTGTCACGGATAGCACGCTTTTTCTCATTCTTTGCGTCAATGTCGGCGGAAGCAATCTCGATAGCCTTGCCGAGACCCACGATGGAAGCAAGATTTTCGGTGCCTGCGCGCTTGGAGCGCTCTTGAGCACCGCCGTCCATAAAGGTTTCAATACCTACACCGTTTCTGATGTAAAGAACGCCTACACCCTTGGGAGCGTGTATTTTGTGACCGGCAAGAGAAAGCATATCGATGTTCTGCTCAACAACATTTACTGCAACATTACCGATTGCCTGAACGGCGTCGGTATGGAAGAGCACCTTAGCTTCGCGGCAGATTTTTCCAATCTCGGGGATAGGAAGAATGGTACCAATCTCGTTATTTACGTACATGATGCTGACCAGTGCGGTATCGGGGCGAATGGCTTCTTTTACCTGCTCGGGGGAGATGAGGCCTTCACTGTCAACGGGGAGGTAGGTAACTTCAAATCCCTGCTTTTCCATAGCCTGGAAGGAGTGGAGGGCAGCGTGATGCTCAAAATTGGTGGTGATGATATGCTTTTTGCCCTTCTTGGCACCTGCCATAGCAGCGCCCTTTATAGCCCAGTTGTCTGCTTCGCTACCGCAGGAGGTGAAGTAGATCTCGTTGGGCTTTGCTCCGAGAGCGGCAGCTACCTTTGCGCGTGCATCTTCAAGAGCAGCCTTTGCTTCGCGTCCCTTGGAATATACGCTGGAAGGGTTGCCATAGCACTCGGTGAGATAAGGCATCATAGCATCAAGCACCGGCTTGGATATAGCGGTGGTTGCGGAATTATCAGCATATACAAAACGTTTTTCCATAAAGTTGATTCCTCCAGAATAACGGATTTATATAGTTATTTGCCGATGATGAAAGTCCGTTCATCAATGCGGCAGAAAAGTACACTTTTTTGGTCGATTTTATTTTATACCAAGTTAGTGGATAAATGCAATAGGTTTAGATAAACTTTATAATAAATCAAGCAAATTTTTTGCTTTCTGCTACTGCCAAACGGTCGCATCGCTCATTTTCCGGGTGCTCATTGTGACCTTTTATCCATACAAGCTCAACTTCGTGTCGCTCAAATAAGTCAAGAAGCTGCTGCCAGAGGTCGGGATTAAGCGCGGGTTTGCCATCAGATTTTCTCCATCCTTTGGCACGCCAGCCTTTTGCCCAGCCTTTGCTCATGCCGTCTACGAGATATTTAGAGTCAGAATATAAGGTGACTTTACAGGGCTCTTTAAGAGCTGAGAGGGCACTTATAGCTGCGGTAAGCTCCATGCGGTTATTGGTGGTTTCTTTTTCTCCGCCCGAGAGTTCTTTTTCAACCTGATTATAACGGAGGATAGCACCCCAGCCTCCGGGACCTGGATTTCCCGAACAGGCTCCGTCTGTAAAAATCGTTACATGTTTTCTTTGTATCGACATAAAATCCTCCGAATAAGTGGTAATAATAGTTTAGAGTAGTACACAGCATAAGTTAGTTTAAACCAAATTGCTTTGCTTGACAAGCATTATAGCGGTTTGTATAATATTTTAATTAGGGGAATATTATCTTTCTCTATAATTTGATTTGTTTTTCGCTGCCGGACGGTCATGACAGCGAATTTTACATAATATTTTATGAAAACTTTATATGGAGGGTTAATTTAGTGCCTGAAACCAAAAATAAATCTTCCGCTGAGAGGAAAGGATTTTTCTCCCGGCGTTCGAAGAATACGCCTAAAAGCGAAAAAAAGCGTAATGCAGCACAAAATGCGGCAGCAGAACTTCAGCTGTTTGAGTATTTTGAGCAGGAGCTTGAGCGCAAGCAGCAGGCTGCAAAAAATGAGGGCGGCGGATTAAAGCGAAGCCCCAGAAAGCCAATCTCCAAAAAGGAGATAAACGCGCAGAAAAACGCAGAGAAGGGTGAAGTTCCCGAGAAGAACACCAGAACAAAAAGCGAGAGCAAAAAGAATGCCCCGGCGGCTTCTAAGGGCGGACGAAGCAAAAAAACTGCCGACAGCAAAACTTCCGCTAAAGAAAGCGCTGCTTCCAAGAAGGGGAAAAAGAATAAAGCTGCTGAAAAGCAGCCGGTTGAACCCGTACGTATAGTACCGCTTGGCGGACTTGGTGAGATTGGAAAGAACATGACACTCATCGAGTATAAAAACGATATTGTTATCATCGACTGCGGACTTGCTTTCCCCGATGACGATATGTACGGTGTTGATCTTGTAATCCCTGATTTTTCCTATGTTGTCAAAAACAAAGATA
>JAFQAX010000002.1 GCA_017399785.1 Oscillospiraceae bacterium
TCGTCTAAGTTGTCGTGATAGGCGATCTCGATTAAAAGCGATGGTGCTTTTACCCTGTCGACCTCGCCCAGCGCTGTGGTGGTGCGGATATCTACAAGATCAGGGTCGGGATAGATGGCTTTAAAATTCTGCTGCGCCAGCTCGGCTGCTCGCCTGCCCGCCGCACTGCCGCCGAAATAGTAGATGTCCACCCCTTGCAGCTCGCCGTATCTTCCTTCGGGCGAGGCATTGGAGTGCAGCGCCAGATGTAATGCGTAATCGCCCTGATTTGATTCCCGCTGTATTTCGGTCACACGCATATCGGGGCGGTTTCGGGTGAATTGAATGGCGTTTGCGGCAAGATACGGCTCCAGCGCATCCGCCACCAGATTCATATAGTATTCCTCCGAACCGCCGGTGACATACTGATTACCTTCCTGAGTGGAGGGGCTTAAATAAATTTTTGGCATATGGATAACCTCCGAATTAGTTTTATGGCTATCCAATGTTTATGTTTTCCCACAGTCAATTATTTAAGCCGCTTCCTTATATTAAGTGATAAATTTACAGCATTTTACTGCAAAAAACGGAGAAGGCGTAAAATCCTTCTCCGTTTAGCGTCAATGAAATATTAATTTGGTAAGTCCGTATAAAAGCGAGGGACATAACAGACAGCCGAATCCCGAATAGAAGGTGGCGACCATGGCGCCGTAGGGGACAAGCTCGGGATCGTAGGCGGCAAGTCCGGTGGAAACGCCGCTGGTAGAGCCGACCAAGCCTCCGAAAATCATCGCCATTCTGGGATTGGTAATGCCGACGTGTTTGGCAACGAAGGGGGTGAATATCATGATAAACACCGTCTTTATAAGTCCCGCCGCAACCGACAGCGCAATAACGGTGGATTCGGCACCCAGCGACTGTCCGGTAACGGGGCCGACAACAAAGGTCACCGCACCGGCGGCTATTGTTGCGATGCTGACCGAATCACGGTATCCAAATGCAAAGGCAATTATCGCACCCATGACATAGGAAGAGATGATCCCCGCAAAAAGTGAGATGAATCCGGCCACGCCTGCCTTTTTGATCTCCGACATTTTGGCGCCGTAGGAAGAAGCGATGATGGTAAAGTTTCTCAGCGTAGAGCCGCCAAGGATGGCAAGTCCGCTGAATGCGGCAACGTCTGCCAATCCCTTTTCGCCTCCGGATATTATGCCGCCTATGTATGCGGCAAAAAGTCCGAGAAAAATGGCAATAGCAGAGGAATGGATGCGCTTTTTAGTGATCTTATCGGAAATAAACGCCGCTGCAGCGGTTACAATTCCCGAGAATAAAAAGGCGGCCACCAGTCCGTTTTTGGAAAGAAGATTTACGATATGCTGAGTAAAATTGCTCATTTCTCCGCCTCCTTTTTGTCCTTATCAAAAAGGTGAAGCACATAAAGCAGTAAAAATGAGAATCCAACTGCAGCTGCGCCGGCGGCAATAGCAACAAAGCTGCTGGAAAGCATACCGCGAACGTTTTGACAGGCGGTCATGGCGATGACCACTGGAATATACATCGATTTCCAAAAGGTCATTCCCTGAACAAAGGCAGGTTTTTGTGTGAATTTAAGCTTTTCGCAGTTGGTAACAAAAATAAGCAGCAGCATGGCAAAGCCTACGCCGCCTATTTCGGTACCTGCGCCGATAACGTCTCCAAATATCGTACCCGTAAGCATTCCCAAAAGCATACAGGCCGATAATGCTGCAACGCCGTAGATCATAATGGTATGCCTCCATTATTAAAATGCTTAAGTAATAATAAAATAAAATCAGCGAACTGTAAACAATAATATGAGTTAAAACAGCATCACTTCCGCAATATATCAGCGGTAAAAAATCGCGCCGCTTTATGCGGCGCGAAAGCTTTTAAAGTATGCTCTGGATAAATTCCTTGATTCTCGGGTCGCTGGGACGCTCGAAAATGTCCTCGGTGCTGCCCATCTGAAGAATAGTCTTGTCGCCCATGAACATTACCTTGTTTGCCGCTTCTCTGGCAAAGCCCATCTCATGGGTAACCACTATCATGGTCATGCGCTTTTCGGCAAGCTGCTTCATAACGGCAAGAACCTCAGCGGTAAGCTGGGGATCAAGCGAGGAAGTGGGCTCGTCAAACAGCAGAATGTCCGGCTCCATCATAAGGGCGCGGGCAATGGCGACACGCTGCTTCTGACCGCCTGAAAGGGAGGAGGGATAAACATTTGCTTTGTCCGAAAGCTCGACGTCAGCCAAAAGCTTTTCGGCTCTGGCAATGGCGGAAGCCTTGTCTTCTTTTCTTACCGAAACGGGTGCGGCGATAAGGTTGTCCATTACCGTCATGTGCGGAAAAAGGTTAAAGCTCTGGAAAACCATGCCCATGCAGGAGCAGACGTCACGCATCTGTCGGTCGTTTACATAAACGCCATTTTGCATCAAATTTTTACCGTTGATGACAATATCGCCGCCGTCGGCACGCTCAAGACCGATAAGGCAGCGCAAAAGGGTGGATTTTCCCGAACCGGAAGGACCGATAACGGCGATGGCATCTCCCTTTTCAACCGTAAAGGAAACTCCGTCCAAAACGTTGACTTCGCCAAAGCTCTTTTTCAGAGAGTTAACTTCAAGAATACTCATGTCAAATCCTCCTGCTTAAAAGCTGTAGCGGCGCTCGAGATAATCGAACAGCTTGGTGATGGCGAAGGTCATAACGAGATAGAATACCGCCGCAACGGGATAAGCGGTGAAAACCGCCTGACGGTTAACGGTTGCCTTTGCAAAGTAAAGTATCTCGGTAACGCCGATTGCGGTAACAAGCGCGGTGTCCTTTACCAGCGTGATCGACTCGTTCGCGATGGAAGGCAGCGAAACACGCAGCATCTGCGGCAAAACGATTTTGCCCAGCGTCTGTCCCTTGGAAAAGCCGAGAACACGGGCAGCCTCATACTGTCCTTTGTCCACCGAGATCATGCCGCCGCGGAAGATCTCGCAGAAATAAGCGGCGTAATTGAGCACAAACGCCAGCATAGCCGCCGTAAAGCGGTCAAGCACAAGCACGTTGCGCATGCCGGGGATAAAGGGAAGTCCGTAATAGAAGAAGTAAAGCTGCAGCAGCAGCGGAGTGCCGCGCATGATGTAAACGTAAAATCCGGTAATGCCGCGCAGAATGCGGCTTTTGCCGGTGCGCATAAAGGTCAGCAGCAGTCCCAACGGAAGCGAACCTATCATAGTCACCACAAATAAAGTGGCAGTGTATTTAACGCCGTCGGTCAGCAGTATGGCTATGTCAAGTAAGTCTTTAAACATAAGATCGAACCGCCTGTATTATTTTTTGTTTGTGTCTTAAACGCGAATCAGGCAGCTCATCACCGATACCGCTGATGAGCTGCCGCAAATCACTGGTTTAATTATTTAGCGTTCTGGGAGATAACGTATCTGCCTACTACAGAGTCTACCACAAATACGTCGATTCTGCCAGCCTGAAGATCCATATAAGCAGAAACATTGTCGGGATATTCAACGATTTCCTTAACCTTTTCGCTTACAGGATCAGCGGTGAGTGCGTCGAGAGAAGAGGAACCCTTCTGCAGGCCAATGACCTTGCCTTCCAGCTGAGCCTTAGCGGTGATGCCGGAGGAAGAAGGAACGATGATGATCTGCTCGTTTGCGATATAGGGCTTAGCGAAGAACATGTTTGCAATACGCTCATCGGTGATGGTCATGCCGTTCCAGATGCAGTCGATCTTGCCGGAGTTGAGCTCAAGCTCCTTGGAGTCCCAGTCGATGGGCTGGAATTCAACTTCAACGCCCATTCTCTTGGCAACTTCCTTAGCCAGGTCGATATCGAAGCCAACGATCTCGTTCTTCTCATCGCGGAAGCCCATGGGAGGATAGCTGTCATCCAGACCAACGATGAACTTGCCGTTTGCCTTGATGGTCTCGAGAGACTTGTCATCGGCGGGAGCAGCGGTATCTTCCTTAAACTCAACGTTCTTCATCAGAGCGTCGGTGCCGAACCATTTGTTGGAGATCTCAGCAGCGGTGCCGTCGGCGATCATTTCGTCGAGCAGCTTCTGAACTTCAAGGCCGAAAGCGATATCGGCATTTCTAAAGCCAACACCGTATTCTTCTGCGCCGAGGTCTTCTTCAAGCTCTACATAGGTTTCCTCTGCGGGAGCAACGGGTGCTGCGGGGGCAGCAGAAGCAGCAGGAGCGGCGGGAGCAGCGGGCTTGGAGCCGCATGCTGCGAGCGAAACGATAAGCATAGCTGCGAGTAAAGCAGTAATAATTCTTTTCATGGTAAAACAATTCCTTTCATATCTGATCGAATGATATGATTATACAATTTAGCGCGCTAATATGCTACTACAAGAAAGCTGAACAAACAGCCAAATTTGAAGATTATAGCTTATTATCTCTGTATATCTCTTTGAATCGCATGATTACTTCATTTTTCATGTTGCGGAATATCGATTTTAAGACGAATTAATACACAAAAAGGGTTGCAATTTAAAATACGTTATATTATAATATTAGTCGTCGCTTGAGACATGGACGATTAGCTCAGCTGGTAGAGCATTCGCTTGACGTGCGAAGGGTCAGCGGTTCGAGCCCGTTATCGTCCACCAAAAACAGGACGCCGATTCGGCGTCCTGTTTTTCTTTGCAAAGGAGAAAGCCAATGAACACCGCCGAACAATACGTTTTTGAACAGCTTTCGCAGCTTGCCGATGCCGAATACAAAGCCTTTCATTCCAAACTTATCCCAAATGTCCCGCCCGAGCGTGTAGTCGGCGTGAGAACGCCGCAGCTGCGCAAATTCGCGCGCGAATTTGCCTCCTCTCCGCTGCGCGGAGAGTTTATGCGGCAATTGCCGCACAGCTGCTATGAGGCGGATAACCTCCACGGCATGCTGATAATGCAGCTCAAGGATTATGATTCCGTAATCGATGAGCTGGAGCGCTTTCTGACCTTTATCGACAACTGGGCGACCTGCGACCTGCTGCGCCCAAAAGTCTTTGCAAAATATACCGATAAGCTGCTGCCCAGAATCGAAAAGTGGCTTGCTTCCGACCACGAATACACCGTCCGATTCGGTATCGAAATGCTGATGTGCTATTACCTCGGCGAGCATTTTGATAAAAAGCACCTTGATTGGGTGCAGGTCCCATCCGAAAAATACTATATAAAGATGATGACCGCATGGTATTTTGCCA
>JAFQAX010000045.1 GCA_017399785.1 Oscillospiraceae bacterium
ACGCCGCCGAGCTTAAGATGAACACAGTTGTCATCGACACCCTTTGCGATGACAGCAGCCTGTTCTACAAATCCTCCTTTATGGAAAGCCGCACCCCCGGCGAGGAGTTTGATCCTTTTGTCTACGCCATCGATGCGGCAAGACAGCAGGGCTTTTACGTCATGGCAACCTACAACATCACCCCCGTTGCCTTTGACAGCAGCGATATCTCAGCGCTGGGAAAAGCCACCTCCGCCCTTATCGACGGAGTGCGCGCCGATATTTCCAACTTTGCCGTTAATTACAAGCCCGACGCCGTAATGCTGGACGGATACTACAACCTGCTCACCAAAAAGAGCTATACCAACTATCTCACCCTCGGCGGCGGAGCAGGATTTGAAAAATATATGCGCTCAGTCCCCGAAACGCTGCTTAAAATAGTGCAGCAGCAGTTGGCTGCCGATGCCCCGCAGGTTTCGGTCGGTCTGCTCACCGAGGCTGTTTGGGCAAACGATTACGAGGATAGCGAAGGCTCTGCGACCGCTGCCGCCTTCTGCACCTATGCCGACGGCTACGCCGATACCCTCTCTTTCATCGAGGATGGAATGGCAGACTTCATCGCCGTTAAGGCTTACGGCTCGATAGATGACCAATCGATACCCTATCAGACCGTTGCCGCATGGTGGAGCGACGCCGTGACTTCGCGAGGAATACCTTTCTATGTAGTTCACGCCGCCGACAAGGCGGTGACCGAGGAAACGGGCTGGAGCGAATACGACCAGCTTGCCCGTCAGGTAATCGAAGCGCGTGAGATGCCCGGTTATTCGGGAAGCATCTTCAACAGCCTTGACCGACTTATGGAAAACCCCGCCGATTGCGCAACCAAGCTTATCGGATATTACGAGGGCAGCGTAAAGGCGGAGCATATCATGCAGGATCTTGAGCTTACCAAGCCGACCAAGACTACCTTCACCTCCCTTGACCCCACCGTGCTGTTCACCGGCAACACCGACCCCAACACCGACGCCACCATCAACGGAGTTGAGATAAATACCGACGAAAACGGCTACTTCCAGCTGGAGATGGATCTCAAAGAGGGTGATAACGTCTTTAAGATCTACCATAAGGGAAAAACGGTAACCTATAACATCACCCACATCACCGAGGTAGTCAAGGAAGTTTCTCCCGGAAGCGGCACCCTTAAAGTTGATGGCGCAACCAAGCTGACCATCGATGCCGTCGCCTATAACGAGGCCAAGGTCTACGCCGTTATCGGAGGAAAAACCGTCATCCTCAAGCAGAGCGAAGAGCAGGCGGATGACGAATACCGCGATACCAACTATGCTCACTTTATCGGTGTTTACACCGTTCCAGATGCAGAGGCAGAGGATGTCGACCTTGGATATATCAACGTCTGCGGCGAATGGAACGGAATAACCAGAAACAAATACGGCGCAAAGCTTGTTGTTAACAAACGCCGACTGCCCTCTGACGGAACTCCGATAGTGGTGACCTCCGCTCTGGGCGAGACCTTCCGCGGCGACACCGTTTCGCAGTATTCCGAGCCTACCTACTTCCCGCTGCCCAAGGGCGCACTCGATTATGCGGTAGGCGAGCCCTTTAAGTTTAACTTTACTTATAAAAACGAGCTGCGCACCTACGATTTCTATCTGCTTCAGTCGGGACTGCGAGTATTTACCGAGGACATTGCCCCTGTTTCGGTAAGTTCGGCGGCGGTGGATAACGCAATTACCGGATGCACCGTCACCAGCGACAACCGCTACACCAAGGTCATCCTCAAGACCAGGCAGCAGGTCGCATATACCGGACAGTATGCGCAGGACAAGCTTACCTTTAAGTTCCATTACACCAACTCGATGCCCGAAAGCATGAAGCTGACCAAGAACCCGCTCTTCTCGGCGGTGGAATTCAGCAAGGACACCATGACGCTGGTGCTCAGAGAGTCCGGCAAGCTTATGGGCATGTACCCCTATTTTGACAACGAAGGCAACCTCGTGCTGCGATTCAACAATCCTCCTCAGGCGGGCGGAAGAAACCTTTCGGGCGTCAAGATAGTTATCGATCCCGGACACGGCGGAAATGACCCCGGCGCACTGGGCTATCTGGCAGCCTACCCCGAAAAGGTGGTAAACTACTCTATTGCTTCCAAGCTGGCTTCGGTGCTGCGCGACAGAGGCGCCACCGTTGTAATGCTAAACACCCAGTACAACAACTACAGCCTTGACCAGCGAGTTGAAATGACTGCCGAAGCCGACCCGCATCTGTTTATAAGCGTCCACAGCAACTCCAACGCTTATAATGCCAGTGCAAAGGGAACCGAGGCTTACTACTTCAACTATTGGTCGTCCGGTCTGGCACAGTTTGTATCGGCAAATGTAGCAAATTCGCTGGGCACCACCAACCGAGGACAGAAGCACGGCTATTACGCCGTTACCCGCAGTATGCAGTATCCCGCAATACTGCTCGAGACAGGTTTTATGTCCAACCAGAGCGAATATCACAAGCTGATAAATTCCGGATATCAGTCCAACATCGCCACCGCCATCGCCAACGGAATCGGCCAGTACATAACCTATATGAGCAGCTCGGCGGGACTTACCGGAACGCAGACCAGCGGCTCATCGGCGGCCGATGCAGGACAAAACAGCAGCGCTGATCAAAACCTGACTGATAACGGCGTAACCTCTGCAAGCGGCAGCAACGCATCCGGAACGCTGCAGCTTGATGCAACCGACATCACCATCGAAGCAGGCGAAACCGCCGAGATAACCGCAAAGTGGAGCGGCGGCGCAGCCGAGATAGCGTGGGAGGCCTCCGGCGAAGAGGGGATAGCCGAACTTGGCGCCGAAGGTGCGACCCTTCATATCAAAGGCATGGCAAAGGGCCAGATCAAGCTTATCGCCTCTGTTTCGGGACAGAGCGGCGTCAAAGCGGAATGTACTCTCACAGTTAAGTAACGCAAAAACACGGTCATCTCTTAGGGTGGCCGTGTTTTCTGCACTCATAGCTTATAAATTATCGGTATAGCATTGAAAAGTCAGCTTGAAAATGATAAAATTTATAAGGTTAAAGGCAATTCGATTTTTGATGTTTTATGGCATTTTTCTGACTTATTTAGCGTTTTGGCGAAAAGTGTATAATAACCGGGAAAAATGATATTGAATGTGGAAATCGATTGCGATATAATAAATAGAAGCATGAAAAGTGTTGAAATTTTCGAAATGGAGTGAGATTGTGAATCTTATCACTGAAAAAAGAGAACTCAGCAGTGTTGTTACTCTGATGAAGGTTCTGGCTCCCGACATCGCTAAGCGTGTTAAGGCCGGCCAGTTCATCATCCTTCGCGTTGACGAAAAGGGCGAAAGAGTTCCCCTTACCGTAGCAGAAGGCAACCCCGAAACCGGCGAAGTTACCATCATGTTCCAGATCGCAGGTGCTACCACCCGTCTGCTTGCAGAAAAGAATGCAGGCGACTACCTTGCTGACTTTGTAGGCCCCCTCGGCGTTCCCACCGAGCACGAAGGCGCTACCAAGGTTTGCGTTGTAGGCGGCGGCGTTGGCAATGCTATCGCTTATCCTCAGGCAAAGGCTCTTCACGAGGCTAAGATCCCCGTTGACGCTATCATCGGCTTTAAGACCGCTGATATGGTAATGCTCGAAGACGAGTTCAAGGCTGTTACCGACAACCTTTACGTTACCACCGACGACGGCAGCTACGGCATCAAGGGCTTTGTTACCAATCAGCTCGAGCAGCTGATCCAGGACGGCGCAGGTTACGACCTCGTTATCGCGATCGGACCCACCCCCATGATGAAGTTTGTATGCAAGGTTACCGAGAAGTACGGCATCAAGACCATCGTTTCTCTCAACCCCATCATGATCGACGGCACCGGCATGTGCGGCGGCTGCCGTGTTAAGGTTGGCGGCGAGACCAAGTTTGCCTGCGTAGACGGCCCCGACTTCGACGGCCATAAGGTTGACTTTGACGAGCTGATGAACCGCAACAGCTTCTACAAGGAATTTGAGAAGATCAAGGATGACCACGTTTGCCGTATAGGAAGAAACGGAGGTAACAACTAATGGCTAATATGATCGCTACCAAGACCCCCATGCACGAGCAGCCCGCTGACGTTAGAAACAAAAACTTCCTCGAAGTAGCTACCGGCTACACCGAGGAGATGGCTGTAAGCGAAGCTGAGCGCTGCCTCAACTGCAAGCACAAGCCCTGCGTTTCCGGCTGCCCCGTTAACATCAGAATCCCCGAGTTCCTCGCAAAGGTCGTAGAGCGCGACTTCGAGGGCGCATATAAAGTTATCCTTTCCACCAACTGCCTGCCCGCAGTAAGCGGCCGTGTTTGCCCCCAGGAGACTCAGTGTGAGTCCAAGTGCGTTCGCGGCATCAAGGGCGAGCCTGTTGGCATCGGCCGCGTAGAGCGCTTTGTTGCTGACTATGCACGTGAGCACGGTTTCTCCGCAGGTGAAAAGCCTGAGACCAACGGCCACAAGGTTGCAATCGTAGGTTCCGGCCCTGCAGGCCTTTCCTGCGCGGGCGATCTGGTTGCCAAGGGCTACGACGTAACCATCTTCGAGGCTCTGCACGTAGCAGGCGGCGTTCTTTCCTACGGAATCCCCGAGTTCCGTCTCCCCAAGGAGATCGTTAAGAAGGAAGTTGCTAACCTCGAGAAGCTTGGCGTTACCATCAAGACCGACTACATCGTTGGCCGTACCATCTCGGTTGACGAACTGTTTGAGCAGGAAGGCTTCGAGGCTGTATTCATCGGCTCCGGCGCAGGTCTGCCCAGCTTTATGAATATCCCCGGCGAGAGCCTGCTCGGCGTTTACTCCGCTAACGAGTACCTCACCAGAACCAACCTGATGCACGCATACGACGAAGAGTACATGACCCCCATCTACCGCGGCAGATCTGTTGCAGTAGTTGGCGGCGGCAACGTTGCTATGGACGCAGCACGCTGCGCTAAGCGCCTTGGTGCCGAGAACGTATACATCGTATACCGCCGCAGCATGGAAGAGCTTCCCGCAAGAGCTGAAGAAGTTCACCACGCTATGGAAGAGGGCATCGTATTCAAGCTGCTCAACAATCCCGTTCAGATCGTTGGCGACGAGCAGGGCCGTGTAAAGGGCATAGAGTGTGTAGAGATGGAGCTTGGCGAGCCTGACGCTTCCGGCCGCCGCCGTCCCATCGAGAAGGCAGGTTCCAACTTCGTTCTCGATGTTGATGCTGTTATCATGGCTATCGGCACCAGCCCCAACCCCCTCATCAAGAACACCACCCCCGGCATCGAAGTTAACCGCAAGGGCTGCCTCGTATGCACCGAGGATATGGCTACCACCCGTAAGGGCGTTTACGCCGGCGGCGACGCTGTAACCGGCGCCGCTACCGTTATCCTTGCAATGGGCGCAGGCAAGACCGCTGCTGCTTCCATCGACAAGTACATAATGGGCGAATAATTTAAATAGCCAAAAGCCGCTCTCCAAACGGAGAGCGGCTTTTTCGCGTCATAAGCGGTGATCGGGAATTACTATCATGTCCAGCGCGCGGTTGTGCAGCCGCATCAGCCAGCGCGATTCAAGATGCATCTTTTCGGCAACGTCCTCCCAGATCATGTCATCGATATAGTGATATTCCATTATAAGCTTTAAGCGGGAATCGTCTATCTGCGATAGGCAGCCTTCGATCTCAAGCCGTATCTCGGTGGAATCGACAAGTCGGTCGTAAAGTGCCGCGCGCAGTTCGCACAGCATATCAACGGCATATTGCAGACGGTCATCGCCGCTGCCGCCGCAAATGTGATTAAAACAGGCGGTTACTCTTTCGGCACGGGATTCCCAGTTTTCAAGCTCATCTTCCAGACGGGAAATTTCCTTCTCGTTTGCGATATAGCGCTGCAAAAATTCCTTTTTAGAGCTTCTGGTCTGCATCGAAATGGGCGCGGCAGCTTTATATGTAATTTTGCTGCTGCCGGATCTGCGGCAGTCTTCGGTCGGAGCGATGATCATAAGGGAACACCACCTTTCCGGGCCAAAACGAAGTATTTCATAATGTTACCTCAGTTCAATATTTTTGCGGCGGGCTTTAAAATATCAGAGAACCCTTCCCAGCGCCATAAGCTGCTGCTCGACCGACTCGGCACGGTCGTTGCAGTCGAGAAATCTTTGGTAAACGGCGGAGTGGTCGCATCGTTTTTTACACCCGAGAATTCTCACCAGCATTTTGGTTTCCGCTTCAAGCTCGGAAAGTTCGGCTTCAAGACAGGCTATCCGATGATTTATTGCAAAATCGAATTCCGATATATTATCAGCCCCTTCGCAATTATATTATCACATAATTGGTGTGGCTTTTTATGGTCAGTTAATATAATTCGACAAAAAAATAAATATATCGACAAAAAGCATCGGCAGGTCTTGATTTTGCCGATGCTTTCATTTTTAAAGTCACAAATCGGAGACTGATTCATAATATGTAGTGAGTAACCTATAAATGAACCGATAGGAGGATTTACATGGCACAGAATAACGCCGGAGATACTGCCGGACGCCCGGTAAATTCTTTCCGCGAGGCTATATGCATAGATACGCGGAGAATTTATGACGCCTGTTCGGCAAAGGAATGTATAAGGGATATGGAGGTCATCTTCACCGACGAGGGACAGCAGCTTATCGACTGCGCCAGTATCATCAAGACCCGCTGCGCCGAAGTCGCCGCAGTTTATTTCGAGGTCTCGCCGCTGGCATTCAATAAGGGCTTTTTCTCGGTAGACATGACCTTCTTCTTTAAGATCGTATGCACAGTCTGCTCAGCACCCGGCTGCGCACCCGCAATAGTAGAAGGACTTGGTATCTTCTGTAAAAAGGTGATCCTGTTTGGCAGCGATGCGGGAGTAAGAACCTTCTCCACCGCCGAAAGCCTTACTCAGGCAGGCTGCGGCACCCCCACCGTAAATGTTCAGGTGCTGGATCCGATGATCCTTGCAAGCCACATCTGTGAGGAAAAAGGTCCCGACCGTCCCAAGCCGCGCAGCATCCCCATGCCGCCGCCCGAGGTCGCCGCTCAGTTTTCCGGCTGCTTTAGCGAGGTTTGCCCCCGACGCACCCTTTATGTAACGCTTGGCTTATTCTCGATAGTGCAGCTTATGCGTCAGGTTCAGGTGATGATACCCATCTACGATTTCTGCATCCCCAACAGCGAATGCGCCGCGGCCGATGCCCTCAACAGCGACCCATGCGAACTTTTCTCCAAGGTGGATTTCCCGACCGACGAATTCTTCCCGCCCAAGCTGGCCGATTTCGACTGCGACTGACCACATAACCGACCGATCCCGACATAAACGGATAAAAAAGCGCGGGCACCGTAACGGTGC
>JAFQAX010000046.1 GCA_017399785.1 Oscillospiraceae bacterium
CGTCGCAGGGGGAGAATACTTCGTTTTCCATCTTCATGGCTTCGAGAACGATAACAGCCTGACCGCTGGAAACCTTGTCGCCGGCCTTGACAAGTACCTTGAATACGTTGCCGGGCAGGGGAGCTTCGATAACGGTCTTGCCTGCTGCTGCAGGAGCCGCGGGGGCAGGAGCAGGAGCAGGAGCGGGTGCAGGTGCAGCCTTGGGAGCGGGAGCAGCCTTAGGTGCGGGAGCAGCAGCGGGAGCTGCGGGCTTAGCAGCGTCAACGATCTGAGCCTGACCGTTGGCAACTTCTACGGCATATTCTTTTCCGTTTAAGGTAACGATATATCTCATAACAGCATTATCTCCTTTTACAGTGCGGTGATGGAGCGGAAGGTGAGGTCTGCAGGATTGCAGCCAAGCTCGTCGCAAAGGATTGCGATGATCATAGCGGCATTCTCTTCAGAAACGCCAAGCAACTTAACTTCGCCTTCGCTGATGTTCTGCTCAGAAGCAAGAATTGCGGCGGTAGCGGCAGCAAGCTCATCGGCAGTAACAGCGCCGGAAGCAACTCTTACGGGAGCTGCAAATGCGTTGCCTGCTTCGATAGCGGCAACAGCGGCGTTATATTCCTCCATCTTGCGCTCATATTCAGCCATTGCGAGTTTGTATTCCTTCTCGTTCTTAGCCTTCATGGCGAGCGAAACGATAAGGACAGAACCCAAAAGAAGGGCAGAGCCTAAAATCGCAGAGAGGTTCATAATTTACACCTCCATCAGTCGGCGCGGCGAACGCTGTACTTAACAGCAACAGCCTTCTTCTCAGCCTCGGCCTTTGCGGCAGCCTCAGCGGCAGCGGGGTT
Organism: Oscillospiraceae bacterium; assembly: GCA_017399785.1. Lineage (GTDB taxonomy): Bacteria > Bacillota > Clostridia > Oscillospirales > Ruminococcaceae > Yanshouia. The sequence continues at coordinate 843 of JAFQAX010000046.1, forward strand.
CTTGCGGTACTCAAAGTACTTTTCAGCAAGCTGCGGGAATACAAGGTAGCTCATTACATCTTCCTCGGACTGGGCCTTTGCACCGAGCTCCTTCTTGGTAGCTTCGAAAGCGGGAGCAAGACGGTCAGCGAATCTGTCGGTAGAGGGAACTACATCGCCGAGAACCTTCTTGATAACGTCGGGGTTAACAACGCCGGGTGCTCTGCCGTATTCACCGCGGAGGTAGGATCTAACCTCGTTGGAAACCAGCTTGTAGCGCTCGCCTGCGAGAACGTTCATAACTGCCTGAACGCCGCAGATCTGGCTGGTGGGGGTAACCAGAGGAGGATGACCGAGGTCAGCCTTAACAGCGGGGATCTCAGCAAGAGCTGCATCGAACTTGTCGAGTGCGTTCTGCTGCTTAAGCTGTGCGATAAGGTTGGACAGCATGCCGCCGGGAACCTGATAAAGCAGGGCGTCGGTCTTGGTGCCCATTACATAGGGATCGAGCAGACCGGATTCGAGGCCCTTCTTCTGAACGGGTACGAAGTGGTCGGCGATCTTCTTGGTCATAGCGTCATCTACGTCGATATCATAGCCGAGCTGACGCAGCGAGTAAACCATGGTCTCGGTGGAGTACTGGCTGGTACCGCCGGACATGGAGGAGATAGCGCAGTCGATGATGTCAGCGCCTGCTTCGATGGACTTGAGAAGGGTAAGGGGAGCTACGCCGGTGGTGCAATGGGTGTGGATGGCGATGGGCAGCTTTACGTTCTCCTTAAGAGCCTTAACAAGGTCGTAAGCTTCCTGCGGGCCCATGATGCCGGACATATCCTTGATGCAGATGGTGTCGCAGCCCATGTCGCGCAGCTGGTTGCCCAGCTCTACATACTTCTCAAGGGTGTGAACGGGGCTGATGGTGAAGCAGATGGTACCGGAAGCGATGCCGCCGAACTTCTTGGTTGCCTTAACGGCTACTTCAAGGTTGCGGGGATCGTTGAGTGCGTCGAATATACGGAGAATGTCGATACCGTTCTTTATAGCAAGTTCAACGAACTTTTCAACTACATCGTCGGGATAAGGCTTGTAGCCGAGCAGGTTCTGTCCGCGGAGCAGCATCTGCAGCTTGGTGTCGGGGCAGGCCTTGCGGATCTTGCGCAGTCTCTCCCAGGGATCTTCGTTGAGGTATCTGAGGCAGGTATCAAAAGTAGCGCCGCCCCAGCACTCGATGGAGTAGTATCCGGCTTTGTTGATATCGGAAAGGATATTCTCAAAATCGGAATAAGGCATTCTGGTAGCGATGAGGGACTGCTGTGCGTCACGAAGGACGGTTTCGGTGATTCCTATTTTTCTCATTTGTTGGCTTTACCTCCTATATATAAATTAAATTGTTTTTAAAAGCGTAACAAAAGAAACTAAACTTGATTATTCATTTTAGCATACAAAAGTATTATCTTCAAGAGATGAAATTAATTTTCACGACAATATTTATGCAATGTTAACAATTGAATTTGTCAATTTCCACGAATAACATAATCGGTGTACCGATAAAGCGATTTTATCTCGACCAGCGCATCAATGAGCAATCCTTCAGCGGTATACTCCTCCGAAAAGACTTTTCCGCGGGCGCGTATCTCGCCGGCAAGCGAGCCTTCGCTATAAGGCAGCAGCAGCGTAAGGCGGGTGTGGGTGGGATCAAGCTTCTGGGATATTTTCAGCAGCAGTTCATCCAGACCCGTTTTATTGGCGGCAGAAATGAGACAGATATCGTTACCGAACGATTCGGGGATTTCATCGAGCAGATCGCATTTGTTCAAAACGGTGATGACAGGGATGTTCTCGGTGCCGATCTCGTTTAACAGATCGTTGGTGACCTTGACCTGCTCTGCCGCATCGGGAGAGGATGCATCGCAGACGTTTAATATCAGGTTGGAAAAGGCAGCTTCTTCCAAAGTGGAACGGAAAGCGTCGACCAGCATATGGGGCAGACGGCGCACCAGACCTACCGTATCGGTGAGCATTACCTCTCTGCCGTCGGGCAGCTTAAGTCCTCGCGAGGTTGGGTCAAGGGTGGCAAACAGCTTGTTTTCGGCAAGAACTCCCGCATCGGTCAAAGCGTTTAACAGCGTCGATTTGCCAACATTGGTATACCCTACTATTGCAACGCTGATAACTTCATCCTTTTTGCGGCGGTCACGCAGCAGCTTGCGGCGCTGCGCTACTTCCTCCAGCTCACGCTCCAGCGAGGCGATGCGCCTTCTGATATGTCGACGGTCGCTTTCCAGCTTGGTCTCGCCGGGGCCTCGGGTGCCGATGCCGCCGCCCAGTCGGGAAAGCGCGGTTCCCTGTCCCATAAGGCGGGGAAGGCGGTATTTCTGCTGCGCAAGCTCTACCTGAAGTCTGCCTTCGGCGGTGTGGGCACGCTGAGCAAAGATGTCCAGTATAAGCATGGTGCGGTCAACGACTCGGCAATCGAGCGCATCGGTCAGGTTTTTAAGCTGACTGGGAGAAAGCTCACGGTCGAATATGACGATGTCGGCCTCCAGCAGCTTTACCTGCTCGGCTGCCTCGGCGACACGTCCCGAGCCGATGCAGGTGGCTGAATCGGGGGCGTCGCGCTTTTGCAGCATGGTGCCGACAGTGTCGGCGCCTGCGGTGTCGGCAAGACAGACAAGCTCCTCCAACGATTCCTCGGCATCAAATTCGCCGGTGTCTATCGAGATCAGCAGCGCGCGCTGGCGCAGATTTTCAACGGTATTTTCCATATATTCCTCCGTAAAGCAAACAGCTTTTTAAACGTATGTAAAAGTATAGCGGGAAGCTTCTGCCGAAAAAGAGAAAAGCTGTAACTGTAAAAATCAGCTTTTCCCATCGCGGCGATGTATCTTTTGCCATAGCGGCAAAAGTGACCCAATAGGGATGACCTTCCATTGATTTGTCCGTTTTATTTATTATACACTTTTTTTAAAGCAATTCACAATAGGGCGCAAAGCCCCCGATGAAAAAAGGAGAAACAGAATGAAGATCAAGGTGTTTGGCTGCCGTTCGGTGGCACGGGAACTGTATTTTGCCGCATCGTTTTCGAAAAATGAGACAGAGGTGGAGATCTTGCCGCACAGCATAACGAAACAGCAGCTCCAGCAGATATTGGATAAAGCAGATGCGGATATGATAGTGCTGGCGATGGGCGCCTGCCGCACGGTGGGATTACATAGCAAGAAAGTGCCGATAACAGCGCCTAAAGCGCACAACTGCGCTGCGCTTCTTTTGGGCAGCGCCGAACGCTACCGCAAGGTGTTTTCCGAAAACGAGGACAGCCCTGTTTGGATAAACGGAATGGGTTGTCATCATGCGGGCGCGCATGGACCTAAATGTGTGGTGTTGACCGGATTTCTGCCTAAAACAGAAGAAAACATGTCGGAAGAAGCGAGAGAATATGTTTCCGACCTTTCGATGATAATAGAAATGCTGGATCAGGATTTTGATGAAAGCCGCGCGATAACGGTAACTCCGGGGCAATGTATAGTGGAAGATGCAGCGGAAATAATAGTCGCAGAATCGTTTTAAAAATTTTGCCGCCAAAAACAGCGAAAATAGTGAATTTTTTTGAAAAAAGCTGTTGACTTTTCGAAAACATTCTGATAAACTAATATTCGCTTCGTATGGCGGCATAGCTCAGCTGGCTAGAGCATTCGGTTCATACCCGAAGTGTCGTTGGTTCAAATCCGACTGCCGCTACCATTTAGAAAAGCCCTGCTGAGGGCTTTTCTAATATGGCCCGTTGGTCAAGTGGCCTAAGACACCGCCCTTTCACGGCGGTAACACGGGTTCGAATCCCGTACGGGTCACCACAAAACAAAACCCCCATCTTAGGATGGGGGTTTTGTTTTTGGCTTGTTCCCGTGGGGTTCGAACAGCACGACC
>JAFQAX010000047.1 GCA_017399785.1 Oscillospiraceae bacterium
AAAAAAAGGAACATCTTTCGATGTTCCTTTTTTTATTGGTCTTTGCGGTTTCTTTCAGAAACCGTCCGCTGCGGCGGAGCTATCCGCTTCGCTCAACGCGAAGGAGAAACCCGAAAATGGTTTCTCCTTCACACATCCTCTTCCTTTGCGCCTGCCATAGGGTCATATCAACAGCCGGATAGATGGCTGATTTTTTTGTTTTACTTAACAATTTGAACCGGCGGCCTCTACTTGTAGGCTTATGCGGTTGATAATTATAAAATAACTCCCAATTCCCTTTTGTGTTCCTAGAGACCAAAATCCAAACCCTAATGTAGACTTATTCATTAGGGGACATAAAATGAGGCTCCATCCTTATCGGGCGGAGCCTCATTTCTTTTCTTATGTTTAATCCTCCAACTTAAACAGTTCTTCAACAGATGTGTTTAATTTGCGAGCCATTTTCATTGCTAATTCGAGTGTAGGATTATATTTATTGTTCTCGATAGCGATAATAGTCTGTCTTGAAACACCTAATGCTTCTGCAAGGTCTTCTTGACGATATCCACCAGCTTTTCTTAGCTCTCTAATCTTATTTTTCATGCCCTAACACCCATAATCAACATGACAGCACCAACAGTAATGATAATACCGACAATTACACAGATATAAATTATAGTCTTAACCAAGGGGGATGTACCAGCATAATTCTCGTCGTCCTTTACTGCGTTATGGGCCATAACAAGTTGGGAACACAGTTGAATACTCGATGCTGTAGCAAGCAGAAGACAAGGAATAAGATTCAGCGTAGTATCATATAGGATCGTTTCACACGCCTCATATATGGTCCATACAAATAGATCGACCAAAAGGAAAATCAATGCATTTCTTTGAGCCTTGAATGCAATATGCTGTTCCATTTCATCCATTTTACGAAAGCCCAGCTTATTAAAAAATTTCTTCATAGTATAGCCCTCCTTTAGGTGTCAAAAGTTCTTTACATTTTGAGTTTACACTTAGCATATTTAAATGTCAAGAACTCTTTACATTTTAATATATATATACTACAACAACCGTCGATTTGATAGACCCACAAATTTTTCACATAGCCTGTATAAAAAATAACAGGGATATTATCCACCTTTACCAGAAAACCCAAAGGCACCCAGAAATGGGTGCCTTTGGGTTTTATTTACTGTATCCGTCTTTTATGCAGCCTTTTTAGCTGGGAACACAAAGCCGAATTGGGACTAAAATAATAGCGTCATCGTTAGATGACGCTTTTATTTTATAATGACTTTTTATCCCCACAGTCCCGAAAGGATAGGTATTACCTGTTTCTTTCTGGACATTATTTTGGGCATGAAGGCGCTGTTGTGATCGGCATTTTTAATATCAAACGCCTGACAAATGGTGTTCTCGTCACCGACAAACAGCAGATGGCTGCCATCGAGCAGTACGTCGGTCACCATCAGGATGACAGAATCAAGTCCGCGCTGCTTTCTGATGGTGCGCATGGCTTCAAGGAATTCCTCGCGGCGTTTCAAAAGATTATCGGAATCCATGCAGGTTATCTGGCTCACTGCAAGGTTGTGACCTGCGATATGAAATTCCTTATAATCGTTATGCAGCATAGCATCGATCGACTTATCTTCGCCGCTGTTTGCGGAAAAGATCGCCTTACCAAGCTCATCGAGCGAGAGATTGGCGATGCGCGCCATGCGGTTTGCCATATCTATATCTCGCTGGGTACAGGTGGGGGATTTGAACATAACGGTGTCCGAAACGATGGCGGCAGCCAACAGTCCGGCCATCTTTGCGGTGGGCATAAGACCCTTTTCCTGATACATGCCGGAGATTATGGTGGCGGTGCTTCCTACCGGCTCGTTGCGGACATAGATGGGATTGGTAGTTTCAATGTCAGCAAGGCGGTGGTGGTCAACTATCTCCAGAATATCGGCCTGATTAAGTCCATCCACCGATTGGGCGCGCTCGTTGTGGTCGACAAGTATGACCTGCTTGCGTCTGGGGCGGATGAGGTGGAATCTGGAAAGGGTGCCGACCACGCGCTCGTTTTCGTCGAGGATAGGATAAGCGCGGAAGCGGCTTTGCAGAATTTTTTCCCTTACGTCGTCGATATAGTCAGTCAGATGGAAGTAGACGATATCCTCTTTTTTGCACACTCCGCTTACCGGCAGCGCATGACCGATAAGGCGCACCGTTTTGTATGCATCAAACGGGGTGGAGATGATGCAGCTTTCGGTTTCGGTTTCCAGAAGTTCGGCGGAAATCTCGGACTGGCAGACGATGATACAGCTGACGTTAAGCTCCAGCGCGCGCTTTATCATGTCGGGCTGATCGCCGCAGACAACGATGCTGTCGCTGGTCGAAAAAATCAGGTTTTCTCTTGCAGCCGGAAGCGCTATCGTTATCTCTCCCGAAACAACGTCCTTCATTTCGCCGCTGCGGTTGAGGATACGGCCCTCTAAAACGGAGAGAAGGTTGCAGACGGGTATATTGTCAATGCGGGAATTCTGCGCCAGAACGATGTCGTTGCTTGCGATGTCGGCAGCAGAGATCATTCCGTAAAGGGTGCCGTCTTCATTGGCGACAGGCAGCACAAGGGTCTTGCCCTGCTGCATGGTCTGCCATGCAAATTTTACAGTGGCGGCAGGAGAAATTGCAGGCGGAGTATCAAAATCCAGATCTTGAACTTGGGTTCTTAAGTTGTTTATCAGTGTGGGCGGCTCAGCGCCGAAACGCGACAAAACGGCCTGGGTCTCGTCGCTTACATGACCGAGTCTTGCAGCCTTATAGCGGCGGTCGCCCAGAGCGTTTTTAAGCGCGGCATAGGCCATCGCCGAAACGATCGAGTCGGTATCGGGGTTGCGGTGACCGGTTATATAAATGGTTTCCATGGCAGCTCCCTCCAATGAGTACTGTCAGAATAGTTATACATATATATTATATTCTATCTTTTAATGCTGATAAATTCAACCGATGTTTCAGCCATATTTGCAAAAAAGGCTTGCCATTGATGCAAAGAGAAAACAGCTTGAAAAAAATGTGGAGTTGGAATAGAATTAAAAACAGCAAGGCAATTGAAAATAAGGATATTTTAATCTCACTTAAAGAGGGAAAAATGATTAAAAACGATTCGGGAGCGCAGGCTATAAACCGTGCGCTGCAAATACTTGAAACAATAGCTGACCACAATCGAGGACTTACCATATCCGAGTTGGTGGAAGAGCTTAAACTTAATAAAAGTACCATACACCGCATTCTGCAGACTTTTGTGGAATGGGGCTATGTTGTTAAGGATGATAAGAGCAAACGCTATCGCCTTGGAATGAAGGTCATCGATCTTGGCTATCAGTATCTCGGCGGTCTGGAGCTCAAAACCGAGGCGCTTCCGTTTTTGGAGATACTTCAGCAGCAAACGGGTCAGTTTGCTCATCTTGCGCTGCTTGTGGGGGATGAGGTGGTATACCTTGAAAAGATAGGACCGCACACCCATCCGAGAATGTATTCACAAATCGGCAAAAAGCTGGTGATTCACTCTTCCGGATTGGGAAAGGTGATATTTGCCAACCTGAATGAAACGATGCAGCAAGCGCTTATCAAAAAGATGGATTTTCACTTTGTCACCGATCGAACCATACGAACCGCAGTGGAGTTTTTAAGAGAGATAGAAAAAACCAAAGTACGCGGATATGCGATAGACGATGAAGAAAACGAACTGGGAATGAGATGTGTAGCCGCGCCTATTTTTGACTATACCGGAAAGGTTATCGGTGCAGTAAGTACATCAGGATATATTGGGACATTTAATTCGCAGATGATTGAAAAATATGCAGAATATACTAAGGCTTGTGCAAAAGGAATTTCCGCGCAGATGGGATATAGAGAATAAACAAAAACACCTTGAGCAAATCAGCTTAAGGTGTTTTGTTTTAGATGTAAAGTATTGCTATTTATTTGATAAAATGTTAGAATTTAAAGACTTTGCAAAGGAGAATAAAGATGAAAAATATTTTTACAAACTATCTTAAAGCCCCGCTGATACTCAGAATAGCAATCGGACTTTTAATAGGCATCTGCCTTGGCGTTTGGGTGCCGCAGGCAGGAGTCGTAAAAATTTTCGGCAATATTTTTGTAGGAGCACTTAAAGGTATTGCCCCCATACTGGTATTTATACTGGTAACCGCTTCTCTGGCAAGCGCGGGAAAAGGTCTTGGCAGCCGTTTTAGAACGGTAATCACCTTCTATATGATAAGCACCTTCCTTGCCGCTACGATTGCCGTAGTGGGAAGCTTCCTTTTCCCCGTGTCCATTCCGCTTGCGGCTGCTGTTGAACGCAGCGCTCCCGCAGGACTGGGTGAAGTGTTTGGCAATCTTCTTACCAACATGGTTCAGAATCCCATAGCGTCTGTTATCGATGCAAACTACATAGGCATTCTTACATGGGCGGTAATTATCGGATTCGCGCTGCGCCAGTCTGCAGGTGAAAAGACCAAGGAAGTACTCAACGACGCTTCCGAAGCTGTTTCCAAGGCGGTCGCATGGATAATCCAGTTTGCTCCTTTTGGAATTATGGGTCTGGTATTTTCATCGGTAAACGAATATGGCATCGAGATATTCACCGATTACGGCAAGCTTCTGGCACTGCTGGTTGGCTGTATGTTGGCGGTTGCGCTTATCGTAGATCCTTTTATCGTATGGATATCGCTCAGACGCAATCCCTTCCCGCTGGTATTTAAATGCTATAAGGAATCGGGAATCACCGCATTCTTTACCAGAAGCTCGGCCGCAAACATCCCGGTAAATATGAAGCTTTGCGAAAAGCTGGGTCTCGACAGAGAATATTACTCCGTTTCCATTCCTCTCGGCGCAACCATCAACATGAACGGCGCAGCGGTCACCATTACCATCATGGCGCTGGCTGCCGCATTCTCTCAGGGAATTGAGGTAGAGTTCTTTGTTGCTATAATCCTCAGTATTGTTGCGACTCTCGGTGCTTGCGGAGCTTCGGGTGTAGCAGGCGGATCGCTGCTGCTTATTCCTATGGCCTGCTCGCTGCTCGGCGTAGGTCAGGATGTTGCAATGCAGATGGTTGGCGTTGGCTTTATTATCGGTGTAGTTCAGGATTCGCTTGAAACCGCGATCAACTCTTCTGGCGACGTTCTTTACAGCGCCACCGCAGAATTCTACGAGTATAAAAAGCAGGGAAAAGAGATACCCTTCTAAATTAGTTGTCTTTTGGCGGCGCAGCTTTGCTGCGCCGTTGTTTTATGTATAGCATATATATATTCATATATATACTTAGGCTTGCAGCATGCTGTTGATTGTGAGCAAATGGACATGGTAGAATAACATTGTGTAGATAAAGCTTGAATTTTCAGAGGTGCGTTATGGAACATATAGGATTTGCTTTAAATGCGGTTTTGCCTTCTATGATGCTGCTGCTTTTAGGTGCATGGCTGCGCAGTAAAAACATATTAAGCAGCACCTTTTCATCCGAAGGTGACAAATTATGTTTTAAAATCCTGCTTCCGGCACTTGTTTTTAAAAGCATAGTAAGCGGAGGCAGCGATCCATCGGGATATTTGAAAAGCATAGTCTTTTGTATTGTGCTGATAGCCGTTTCAATAGTTGTCGGATTGCTCATCGTACCCAGATTTACTTCGAACCGCAAGCAGATAGCGGTCATAATTCAGGGCGCATACCGCAGCAACTATGCCATGTACGGAATCGCTTTTTCCCAGCTGCTTGGCAACGACGAAACGGAAGCTATCGCTTCGATAATCGCGGCAGCTACCCTGCCAGTGCTTAATACAACAAGTATAGCTATGTATGCACATTACACAGGGGATAAAAAGCACAGCATCCTCCGCACGCTGATTATTGTAATGAAGAACCCGATAATCTGGGCGATTTTGCTGGCGCTTGCAATCAATGCGGCAGGATTGACCGTCCCGGTTATTATTGGCAGCTTTGTTAAAAATCTTGCATCGATAACCACACCGCTGGCGTTTATACTGCTTGGCACCCGACTTACAAAGGAATATATGAAGGCGGATATTAAAATAACGGCGTTGGTTCTGTTTGTGAAACTTGTTGTAATGCCGGCGATATTCCTTCCCGTTGCGGTCGTGCTGTTTAACATCAGAGGTCCCGAATTGATACCGGTATTTTTGTTCGCGGCAGCACCCTGCGCGGTAACTACCTACCAGCTTGCGGTGCAGTATGAGGCAGATGAGCGCCTTGCCGGAAATCTTGTTACGGTATCCACCCTTGTTTCCGCTGTTTCTATCTGCTTTATAATTTCCCTGCTGAAAATGATGGAGCTTATCTGAATAATAAAAAAGGTACAGCAAATGCTGTACCTTTTTTATTATTGCTCACCGCCGGTGATTTCAAGTGCTTTTCTGCGCCAGTTACCGCGGCGGAATACTATGTAAGAAACGACTGCGCCCATTGTCCACGCAACAAGCAGAGAGCAGAACAGCGCCTCGGGTCTGCCGTTGGGATATTCGGGGCAGCGGGTGAGATATGCCAATCCGTATGCAACGGGGATTCTGAGAACTACGGTGGTAAACATGGTTATCCACATGGGAGTGATGGTGTCGCCGCAGCCGCGCATAATACCGCCGAGTACCTGCGTAACCGCGATGCAGATGTATCCGAAAGCGAGGATGCGCATCATTCTTACCGCCAGATCGACCAGCTCGGGGGTATCGGTAAAGAAATTGAAAAGAATATGTCCGAAGAACAGCAGAATAACGGTGATAGAAGCGGAGAAACCTATCGCCATAGCACCGCCCTGCTTTAAGCCCATTTCAACTCGGTCAAGTCTTTTTGCACCGACGTTCTGACCGGTGTAAACGCTCATCGTCTGACCGAAGGTCATGTTGGGCATCATTGCAAATCCGTCAACACGCATGATGATAACATTGCAGGCAATGACCAGCTCGCCAAGGCTGTTGGTCAGCGACTGAACGACCAGCATTGCAATGGCCATTATTCCCTGAGTAAGTCCGGAGGGGATGCCGATTTTAACTATTCTGAGCGCAGCCTCACGGCGCAGTTTAAACATTTCAGGTGTAAGATCGAAAATATCCCTCATGCGCAGCAGCTTAAAGAAGCAGAGTATCGCCGAAAGTCCCTGTGCCAAAACAGTTGCAAGTGCAACACCGGGAACGCCCATTCCAAGACCTGCCACAAACCAAAGATCGAGGAAAATGTTGAGCACAGTTGCAACAAGCAGGAAAAGCAGCGCCGAAACCGAGTCGCCAAGTCCGCGCAGAATACCAGAAAGGATGTTGTAAAAGGTAAATCCCGCAGCGCCAAGGAAAAATATGGTGAGATAGTTGGCACACCAGTCAAGTATTGAAATCGGTGTATCCAGCAGCTCCAGCAGCGGTCTTGCTATGGCGGTGCCGATCACCATAGTGAGCAGCGAAGCGATAGCCGCAAGTGAGATGCAGTTGCCGATGGAGCGGGAAAGCGCCTTGCGGTCGCCTGCGCCGAAGTTCTGTGAAATTACGATACCCGCACCGGTGGCAACGCCGACAAACAGCGCAAGCAGCAGGTTGAGGATAGGGGCAGAGCTGCCCACCGCAGCGAGAGCATTGTCGCCAACATATTTGCCGACAACTATCGAGTCAACGGTGTTGTAAAGCTGCTGTGCGATGTTTCCAAGCAGCATCGGAACAGCAAATTCCGCAATTCGTTTCCAGGGCGGACCTACCGTCATGTCGTGGGCGGTAAAAAGTTCTTTTATGCGCAAGCCGTTCTTCCTTTCTTAAAGCAATAGCTTGATATTGGTGCAACTATATAATGATACTATTTTTTACAGTAGAGTTCAACTGTGCAGGTCATAAAAAAACCGCCATCCCGATTAGAGAGGGCGGGAATTTAATCAGAAAGAAACCGTTTCAGGCGCGGCGGTAAAGGAGCTGAAAACAGCAGTGGCGTCCTTGATATAGAGCACCTGAGTGTTGCTGTCTTTTTCGTCATACATGCCGCGGAGATGGGGATAAGCATCCAGCATCGCCTTTTTAGGCTCGATGCGGTCGTCTTCGATAAGCTGGCAGGCAATTCTCAGCCAAACGCCATCTTTAAAAGCGCAAAGCTCTGCTTTGGGATTTGCGCTAAGCTGCTTGGAAACAGGCTTAGCTTTGCCGGTCTGAATGTACAGCTTGTTTTCAAAAAGATTAATGGTGCCGAAAGGTCTTACTCTCGGCTGATTGCCTTCAACGGTTGCGAGATAATAAACCTCTGCATTTTTCAAAAATTCGTAAACCTTTTCCATAATTCAGCCTCCGTTTAAATATATGATGTTATCGTTCGGTTCCAAAGAAGAACAGCGCCAGCATTCCGGGACCTACATGTGCTCCGGTGAAAGGTTCGTGCGGGGCGATGATAAACTCCTTGGGCTTAGCGATTTTACAAACCATATCAGCAAGCAACTTGGCATCCTCGGGGCAGTCGCCGTGGGAAATAGCCACTCTGCCAACTTCGGTATTTTCGGTACGCTGGCGGAAAAGCTCGATGATCTCATTGATTGCGTTTTTTCTGCCACGGCACTTTTTATATGCGACGATGTGTCCGGTCTGGTCGCCCCAAAGCAGCGGCTTGATGCTCAACACATTTCCTATCATAGCGGTAGCTCCGCTTACTCTGCCGGTGCGCTTAAGAAAGTTGAGGTCGTCTACAATAAAGAATTGCAGCAGATGCTTTACTTCTTTATCAAGAATGTCAGCGGCTTCATTTGCCGATTTGCCTTCCTTTTTTAAGTCAGCAGCGCGGCAGCAGAGAAGTCCTACGCCCAATCCTGCACCAAGCGAATCGACACAGCGTACCGAGCGCTCAGGAAACTGCTCCATCAGTTCCTCTGCCGCAATTTTAGAGGCTTGGAAAGTTCCGCTGATACCGGAGGACATGCCGATATATATAACATCCTGACCTTTTTTAAGCTCAGTGGTGAAATGTTCGATAAAAAGCTGGGTGTTCAAAAGGCTGGTTTTCATCATCGAGCCTGCGCGCAGCTTGTCATAAAATCCGTGAGAATCAAAGCTGTCCAAATCGCCGGTATAGATTCCCGGTTCGCCGTCCATGGAATAGCTGCAGGGAAGCAGGCGGATATCCATCTCGGCAACGGTGGAATTTGGCAGATTTGAGCAGGCGTCGGTGAAAATGGTGTATGACATAAAAATGCCCCTTTCAAACGGAAAAAGAATAGCAAAAGGAAACTTATGACAAATATTATACCTCAAACTTAACTCGTTCTGGTGAATATTTTGTAAATAAAAAAGCGCCGATGAAGGCGCTTTTGAGTAATATCAGCGATTCATGATATGGTCAAGCAGAGAAAGTGCCGCACGCTGGGTCACCAGAGTATCCTGTGCGTATTTTACCGACACCTTTTCAAAGCGGATCTTATCGCCCGGCTTAAGCTGTGCCATTATCCTTAAATCAAAGGAAATGACGTTGGCGATCTTGGTGTAACCTCCGGTGGTCTGGCGGTCGCTGAGCATAATTATCGGCTGACCGGATGAAGGGACCTGTATAGCGCCAAACGATATTCCGTCCGAAATGATGTCGCCGCCGGTTTTGTGGGCGATCACGTCGCCTTCAAGGCGGCAGCCCATTCGGTCGGATTGCGCCGAAACGGTGTAGGTGCTGCTCAAAAAGGTGTTTATGCCCTCGTCGGTGAAAGCGTCATCCTGCGGCCCCATAACGACGTGAACGGTGTAAACGTCGTGTGTAATAAGCTCGGATGAGATGCTGCGCAGTCCCATATTTTTAAGCTCGGCACAGGGGGCTTTAAAGCCTATTACGTCATCCTTTGCCAGCTTTCGTCCGTTAAATCCGCCGATAGAGGCTTTTATATAGGTGGAACAGCTTCCCATTACAGGTTTTATATCCAATCCGCCCGCAAAAGCGATAAATGCGCGGCAGCCCTTTGCAGGAGCCGAAAACCTAAGCACCTGACCTGCCTTTGCGCTTATTGCCTTATAGGTGGGAACGGGCATTCCGTCAAGCGAAGCGGTGAGCTCTCCGCCGGTGATGGCAAAGCAGTTGTCGGCATCAAAACGCAGATGCGGTCCAAGCAGCGTACATTCCAGCACAGCCTCATTCTGGCTGTTGCCGACAAGTATATTGGCAACGGCAGCAGCACGCTGATCCATTACTCCAGATACCGGAACGCCGAACTGCTGATAGCCGTAGCGACCCATGTCCTGAACGGTGGTGAGCATTCCGGGATTTATAACTGTGATGCTCATCTTGCTGCCTCCTCTCTTGGATAGCGGCGGCACTGATAGCCGCCCGCCTCTTCCAGCGCGGCGATTCGGTCAAATTCGGCACGGTCGATGGCGCAGAATTTGATATACTGACCCGCCTTAGGCAAAATCGGTTCGGCGCGGTCAGGGTCGTACATTTTTACCGGAGTGCGACCGATAAGCTGCCAGCCACCGGGCGATTGCAGCGGATAGATGCCGGTCTGGCTGTCGGCAATGCCCACCGAGCCTGCGGGGATGCTGACTCTCGGAACGGTAAGTCTGGGGGTTGCGATTTTCTCGCTCATTCCGCCGAGATAGGTAAAGCCGGGGGTGAATCCCAGCATGTAGATGAGATAAAGCCCCGAGGTATGAATCTCGATGACCTGCTCTATTGAAAGATTGTTGTGGTCGGCTACGAACTGAATATCAGGACCTTCATCTCCACCGTAAAGCACCGGTATCTCGATTATCTCGCCTTCCGGCAGGGCGGAAACGTCTATATCGCTTACCAGCTTTTTAAGCTTGGTAAGGAGGTTTTCATATCTGATGGCAACGGGATCGTAGTGAACGGTCACCGAGCGATAGGTGGGGACAGCTTCAATAATGCCGTCTATGCTGCTTTTTTCAAGCGCAGTCATATAGGCACGGATACGGCGGTTGATATCCTCGCTTATTTCGTTTCCGAATTCAACCGTTACGGCGCAGTCGCCGGCAGTCAAAAATCTGATGTTATCCATAAAACGGGCTCCTTTTTAAACTATCTGAGAAAGCGGAACGATCTCAACTCCCTTAGCGGTAAGGGCGGCGCGGATGTTTTTAACGAATTCCACTGCGGATGGGTTATCTCCGTGAACGCATACCGAATCGGCACGGATGGAGATTTCCTCGCCTGTAATTGCGATGACCTTTCCTTCGGTCACCATCTTTACGGTGCGGGCGATGGCCTCGTCCTTGTCGTGGATGACTGCGCCGGGCTGCGAGCGGGTAACCAGCGAGCCGTCAGCATTATAAGCGCGGTCGGCAAAAACTTCGCTTGCCGATTTAATGCCCACATTTTCAGCTGCTTCAAGCATGCAGCTGTTGGCAAGTCCAAGCAGGATAATATCTTTGTCAACGGCGGCGATAGCTTCAGCGATTGCGGTGGCAAGCGCCATATCCTTTACCGCCATATTGTAAAGGGCGCCGTGCGGCTTGCAGTGCTGCAGCTTTAATCCGTGGGCGGCAGCAAAGGCGGCAAGCGCACCTATCTGATACTGAACGTACGCCTTGACCTCTTTGGGGCTGCAGTTCATATTGCGTCTGCCGAATCCCTGCAGATCGGGAAATCCGGGGTGAGCGCCGATCGCAGTGCCAAAGGATTTTGATATAGCGACCGTTTTGTCCATCACAAGCGGATCGCCGGCGTGAAAACCGCAGGCAATATTGGCTGATGTTATCTGGGCGATAACCTGTTCG
>JAFQAX010000048.1 GCA_017399785.1 Oscillospiraceae bacterium
GACGAAGGCGGAAGCATCTTCTTTGGTGAACCTGCTCTCGAGCTTTCCGACTGGATAGAATGGGACGAAGGCGGACGCGGTGTAATGAATATTCTGGAATGTCAGGAGTTGTTCCAGCACCCGCTGCTTTACGGAACCTTCCTGCTTTGGATGCTTTCCGAAATATACGAGATGCTGCCCGAAGCAGGCGATCTTGATAAGCCCAAGCTCGCCTTCTTCTTTGATGAGGCTCACCTGCTGTTTGATGATGCACCCAAGGCGCTTGTTGAAAAGGTTGAGCAGGTTGTACGCCTTATCCGTTCCAAGGGTGTCAGCGTTTGGTTTATTACCCAGAATCCCACCGATCTTCCTGATTCGGTACTGGGTCAGATAGGCAACCGAGTTCAGCATGCGCTGCGCGCATACACCCCCAACGACCAGAAGGCACTGCGCGCCGCTGCGAAATCTTTCCGCGTTAATTCCGCATTTGACACCGAAGAGGCACTTCAGGCACTTGGCGTTGGTGAAGCACTTGTGTCGGTACTGGACGAAAAGGGCGTTCCCTCCATCGTGGAAAAGGCAAATATACTGCCTCCTCACAGTTCGATGAACGCTGTTGATGCCTCTGTTATAAAATCCACAGTCGCAGAAAGTGCATTTAAAGAAAAATATGCCGAGGTGGAAGACCGCGAATCGGCATATGAGCTGCTGCAGCAACAGCGTGAAGAAGAGGAAGCAGCCGAAAAGAAAGCTGCCGAAAAGGCTGCCAAAGAAAAAGAAAAAGCAGCCAAAGCAAAGTCTAAGTCAAAATCTAAAACCACCAGCCGTAAAAAAACAAGCGCATTTGAAAAAGCCGTTAACTCCACCGCAAATACCATTGGCAGAGAGGTCGGAAAAAAGCTTGTAAGAGGTTTCTTCAATACCCTTCTTAAATAAAACCGTTTGGCAGCTTCAATTGTTATCTGCAGTTGAAGCTGCTTTCTATTTACTGCAATTTTTTTCATATCCTCCTGCAAAATATCATATTTTTTATTGTCATATACCTTACTTTGTGCTAAACTGTGAAAGTAGATCTTTTATAAAAGTCAGCCAGCGACTGGGTTAAATATATTCCGCCCACTGTTCCGACTTGCAATTATCCATTGAAAGGACCAATAATATGAGTAATAATATTAAAGCGGCAATTTTAGGCTACGGCAATCTTGGCAGAGGTGTTGAGTTCGCTATAAAACAGAATCCCGACATCGAACTTGTTGGATTTTTCACCAGAAGAGACCCCTCTTCCCTTGTAACCAACAGTCCTGAAGTGCCTGTTTATTCTTCTGATAAGCTTATTGAGATGAAGGATTCAATCGATGTTCTTATCATCTGCGGCGGTTCTGCAACCGACCTTCCTGTTCAAAGCCCCAAATATGCCGAGCATTTTAACATTGTAGACAGCTTTGATAATCATGCTCACATTCCTGAGCATTTCACCAACTGCGATGCCGCAGCGCTTAAAGGCGGAAAGGTTGCCTTTATCTCCGGCGGTTGGGATCCCGGTATGTTCAGCCTTCAGCGCCTTTTGGGCAACTGCATCCTTCCCGACGGCTGTGACTACACCTTCTGGGGTAAGGGCGTAAGTCAGGGACATTCTGACGCTGTAAGACGAATTGAGGGTGTTCTTGATGCAAGACAGTACACCATCCCCGTCGATACTGCTCTTGAAAAAGTGCGCAGCGGCGAAAATCCCCAGCTTACTACCAGAGAAAAGCACACCAGAGAATGCTTTGTTGTGGCTGCTCCCGATGCTAATCTCGCAAAAATTGAAAATGAGATAAAGACCATGCCCAACTATTTTGCCGATTATGACACCACCGTTCACTTTATCTCTGCTGAAGAGATGAAGCGCGATCACAGCAGCCTGCCCCACGGCGGATTTGTTATGCGCAGCGGCGTTACCGGTGTTAACGGCGAGACTAAGCAGATGATCGAATATTCGCTCAAACTCGGTTCCAATCCCGAATTTACTTCCAGCGTACTGGTCTGCTGCGCAAGAGCGGTTTACCGCATGAGCAAGGCCGGTATGACCGGTGCAAAGACCATATTCGATGTTCCCCCTGCTTATTTGTCTGCAAAATCCGGCGAAGAGCTTCGCAAGACTCTTCTTTGATCGTATTTAAAAAGCAGCCTTAAATCGGCTGCTTTTTACTTTTAAATTTTTGTTGACATTTCTGCTTTAATGGAGTAAACTAATAACAATATTTTAAACCGATGAGCAAGAATAGTAACCTATCTTGAAACTCTCAGAGAGTCGCCGATGGTGTGAGTGCGGCAGTGAATGGATATGTGAATGGACTTGTGAGGGCGGCCCGAAATTTAAAGTAGGCGTCGACGGCAGCTCCTGCCGTTACCGGGAGAGCGCATGTTGGTGCGTGCATTTGACCATATAAGGTGGCAACAGTAACTCTGTTCCTTTTGGGGACAGAGTTTTTTTATTTTGTGAGGTGCGTTTTATGTTTATTTCGGGATTTCGATGGCGCAATTTCAGATAAAATATAATATCTGCCAAAATATAACTATATCTGAAAAGGAGTTTACATCATGAACAAGTACTATTCTTTCAACAATTATATAAAGGAATTCCCCGACGAAAAGGGTTACTTCGGCGAATTCGGCGGATCTTATCTTCCTCCCGAGCTTATCCCCGCTTTTCAGGAAGCTGACAACGCTTATGAAGCTATCTGTCACTCTGCACAGTTTATCAACGAGCTGCGCCGTATCCGTAAGGAAGTTCAGGGTCGCCCCACCCCCGTTTATCACTGCGAAAGACTTTCTAAGCTGTTTGGAAACTGCCAGATCTACTTAAAGCGTGAAGACCTCAACCACACCGGCGCTCACAAGCTCAACCACTGTATGGGCGAAGGTCTGCTTGCCAAGTATATGGGCAAGAAAAAGCTTATTGCAGAGACCGGCGCAGGTCAGCATGGCGTTGCTCTTGCAACAGCAGCTGCTTACTTTGGCATGGAATGCGACATCTATATGGGCGAAGTTGACATCGCTAAGCAGCACCCCAATGTAATCCGCATGAAGATGCTGGGTGCAAACGTCATCCCCGTCACCCACGGCCTAAAAACCCTTAAAGAAGCTGTTGATGCCGCTTTTGACGCTTATCTTAAGGAATATGACACTGCCATCTACTGCATCGGCTCGGCGCTTGGCCCTCATCCCTTCCCCAAGATCGTTCGCGATTTCCAGTCGGTGATCGGTCTTGAAGCAAGAGAGCAGTTCCTTGAGATGACCGGCATCATGCCCGACGCTGTTTGCGCATGTGTAGGCGGCGGCTCCAACTCTATTGGCACCTTTGTTCCCTTCCTTGCCGACCCCGTTGAGATTTACGGCGTTGAGCCGCTTGGACGCGGCAGCAATATCGGCGACCACGCTGCCACCATGCAGTACGGTA
>JAFQAX010000049.1 GCA_017399785.1 Oscillospiraceae bacterium
CAGTTACAGATGCCTTTTTGATGTCTTTATCATCATTGGAGTTTTCAGCAATATCCGAAAGCAAACTGCATGCTGCCGCAATAATTAAAACAGCTGAAAAAACGATAAAGCCAATCAGGATCATGGCGTTTCGTCTTGTTCTTTTGATATACTTGCGGCGGCTCTTTGCTCGTGCTGCCTGCGATGCCGAAGGCTTTCTGCGTTTAACGGCAGGTTTTGCGGCAGGTTTTACAGGAGCGGGAAGTGCCGTAGGCTCAGGCTCGGGCTCAGGTTCGGCGCTTGAACAAAGAGTCAGCAGCAGCGATTCAAATCGTTCCAGCAGCTTTTGATCCAGTTTTTCGTCAAACATCAAAAGCGCAAGATCGTCATTTACCGAAAAGCAGGCGGGTATAATGCCGCTTCCGGTAACCGGCATCGAATACTGCGGAAGCTTTGCGCAGTTTTTAAACTCGGCAGCATCCAGACCGGAAAAGGTGCATTTTCGCTGAATATGCTCCCACGCCTTGTCCGAAAATGCGAGGGAGTGACCAAATGCAGCTGACGCCGCCAAACGGGCGCAGCCTTGACCGCCCATTTCACCGGTGACTATTAAAATGTCGCATTTTTTGCTCAAAAGGCGCATCTGTTTTGCTATTTCGTTGGGATCGGCTTTGCAGTAAACCGTTAGCGGGTCATCAAATCCGACCGATACGATCTTTTCACAGATGGCATCATACATCTGGTATGAGCTGCCTTCCGGCTTTAAAACCATCAGTTTCATGGGTGGCCTCCGCGTAATTTATCAGATAAATTCGGTAGTCTCGTCGATAAATTCTATCTCAGTATCTCTAACTGCCGCTTCGATAAGGCTTTCGCGCTCCATTGCGCTTTCCGCTGCGATAACGTCGGCGAGATGCGGCTTGGTTCTGGGGTGTCTGGGGGTAAATACGGTGCAGCAGTCCTCATAGGGAAGGATAGAGGTCTCAAAGGTGTCTATCTTTCTTGCTATGGTGACGATTTCCTCCTTGTCCATTCCGATTACGGGACGGAGAACGGGAATGGTCGCTGCGGCATCGGTGCAGGCAATGGCCTGCATGGTCTGGCTTGCAACCTGACCGAGACTTTCGCCGGTGACCAGCGCGCCGCAGTTGTTGTTTTCGGCGATTTTAGAAGCGATCTCCATCATGAATCGGCGCATGATTATGGTAAAATATTCCTCGGGACAGTTTTCACCGATAAGCTGCTGGATCTCGGTAAAGGGAACGACGTGAAGCTTTACTCTGCCGGTATAGGCAGACATCTTGCGGCAAAGCTCCTTTACCTTAAGCAGTGCGCGGTCGCTGGTGTAAGGGGGACTTGCAAAATGGATAGCCGACATCTCAAGTCCGCGCTTTGCCATCATGTATCCCGCAACGGGGGAGTCTATTCCGCCCGAAAGCAGCAGTGCAGCCTTGCCGCCGCTGCCAACGGGTATGCCGCCTGCACCGGCATACTGACCTGCGTGCAGATAAGCGTACTTATCTCTAATCTCGCACCACACCACCAGATCGGGGTTGTGAACGTCAACCGACAGATGAGGATGACGCTCAAGGATGTGGTGACCCAGCTGGGTGCATATTTCGGGAGAACCGAGCGGGAATTTCTTGTCGGCACGCTTTGCGTTTACCTTAAAGGTTTTTACGTTTTCCAGCGCCTCATCGAGATAACCGATGCTGGAGATGATAGCATCCATATCCTTTTCGATGACTGCGCTGCGGCTTAATGCAACAATGCCGAAAACGCGGGAGATGCGGTCAAAAACCTCATCCATGTCAACTGCGTCATCGGTGGGGGTTACGGTTACAGTTGACTGCGCCTTGTCGATTTTGAAATCGCCCAGATCTCTCAATCTGCGGCGGATGTTTTTAACCAGAATGCTTTCAAAGGTGTAGCGGTTGGCGCCCTTAAGCGCCAGCTCGCCGTATTTTAAAAGAACTATTTCCTTCATTTTATCCTCCGTTTATGCCTTGCGCAGCGTGCCCATAGCTATAGTGAGCTTTTCTGCGAAAATTTTTGCCTCTTCGGCAGTATTATATTTGGAAAAGCTTATTCTGAGTGCCGAATCGACATCGGCGGCTGTTCTGCCCATCGCCGAAAGCACGTGGCTTCTCGCTCCCTTAGAGCAGGCAGAGCCGCTGGAAACGTAGATTCCGTGGCTTTCCAAAAAGTGCATCATCGTTTCGGAACGATAGCCAACTACCGAACAATTTACGATATAGGGCATACAGTTCTGCTCGGGGGAGTTTATTGTGACTCCTTCGATATTGCCGAGTGCTTCAAGCAGTGCAGTCTTTGCTTCGGTTACCTTTGCAGAGTTTTCAGAGAGGTTCTCTGCAGCCTTTTGTGCGGCGGCGCCCAGTGCCGCAATCATTGGAACGCTTTCGGTGCCGGGGCGTATCTTATCCTGCTGGCTTCCGCCGAAAATCATGGGGTTTATTTTTACCTTGTCGGCGATATAGAGTGCGCCGACGCCCTTGGGGGCGTGAATCTTGTGTCCGCTTACCGTCATCAGGTCAACGCCAAGCTTAGATACCGAAAAGGGAAGCTTGCCGAATGCCTGAACGGCATCAACGTGCAGTAGTGCGTTGGGAGAGCGGCGCTTAAGTCTCTTTGCAATTTCGGCGATCGGCTGGATAGAACCAACTTCGTTGTTGGCCATCATCACCGAAACCAGTATCGTCTTTTCATCGCAGTGGGAAAGAAGTTCGGCGGCGTCGATGCAGCCGTCCTGCTTTGGATTTATTTCAACCGTCTCAAATCCGCGGTTTTTAAGCTCTTTTACCGAATCGACCACCGAAGAATGTTCTATGGTAGTGGTGATGACCTTGTTGCCGCGGCGCTTTTTGGCATCGCTGCCGCCAAAGATGGCAAGGTTGTTGGCTTCGGTTCCGCCGCTGGTAAATATAATTCTGCCGCCCTTTGCACCCAGCGCCGAAAGCAGCTGGCGCTCGGTCTTCTGCATAATCAGCTGCGCTTCCAAACCCTTGGAGTGCAGTGAGGATGCGTTGCCGTAGCTTTTGCACATTACCTCACAGGCAACGGCGGCAATATCCTCATCCACACGGGTGGTTGCGGCATTATCAAAATATATCTCGTTCATAAAAGCTCCATCTC
>JAFQAX010000050.1 GCA_017399785.1 Oscillospiraceae bacterium
CCCCTACCCTGTTTTTTCAGGGGGCTTACAGCCGAAAACTCGCCCGAAAAGCGCACCCTAAACGCCCGTTTTTGCGGAAGAGGGTGCGCCGTTTTTCCTGGCTGCCGACTGCGGCAGCCGCGGCAAAGCTGACCCGTTTTCGGGATGGCAAAGCCGCTTATAGGGGTGCAGGGCATAGCCCGCCGCGCGACCTTGCCTTATGGCAAGGTCTAGTGCGTTAAACCGCCCGCATCCTTGCTACCAATTCCGCTCCGATTACCCAAATCTATTGCTGTGGAAAGGCGGGGCTGCGATGAAGCGATACGTTTTGCCAAAACAGCGGGCGGGAGTGAAAGAGCGAACGGTTTTCTGTTGATAAAAAAGAAGCGCACTTTGTGTGCAGAATCAAAATGTTCCGCTATGTGACTCGCAAGCGGATTTTGTTTTGGAAGGAGGAATTATATATGCCATACGCCATATTGCGTTTTGAAAAGCGCAAAGGCGGTCCGGCGTCAGCGTTGGAAAAACACCATGAGCGAAAGAAAGAAACCTACGCCAGCAACCGTGACATCGATCCGAGCCGCACCCATCTCAATTTTCATCTTATCGAACCGCAGAGAAAATATTATGCCGAAATACAAAGCCGCATCGAGCGGGCACAGCAGGAAAACCCAAATCTCAAAGTGCGCAAAGACAGCGTTCGTTTTATCGACACCATCGTTACCGCCAGTCCGGAATTTTTAAGCGGACTTTCCCAAAAAGAAGCGCACGAGTATTTTACCCGTGCGCTTGATTTTATAAAGCAGGAAGTTGGAGAGCAGAATATCTTCTCCGCCGTCGTCCACATGGATGAACGCAATCCGCACATGCATCTCTGCTTCGTGCCGCTGACAAAAGATAACCGCCTCTCGGCAAAGGACATCATCGGCAACCGACAGAAACTGGTGGAGTGGCAGGACAAGTTCCATGACCACATGTCACGCTTTTATCCGCAACTGGAACGTGGCGAATCGGCATCGCAGACTCGACGCAAGCATGTACCTACCTGGCTCTACAAACAGGCGCACCGTTTGACGCAGGAGATGACCGCCATCCGCGCGGAGGTGGAGAAGATAGGATTGACCAATGCAGGTCGGCAGAGAGAAAAGGTGTTGTTACTGCTGGAGAACTGGTATCCCAAAGTCAACGCCTTTGAGGAGAAGCTCAAACCATATGCGCAGACGTTGGATATCCTTCGTGAAAACCAACGCACCCTGCAATCAAAGTACGATTCGGCATCCATCCGTGCGCAGGAGAGCGAAAGCGAACTGACCGACCTGCGAAGAGAACTTTGGACCTATCAGGATTTCATTGATACCATTCCGACGGAGCTTTTTGAAGAGCTGCGGCAGCGGTATGAAGATCAATTGGAAGAACAGCGGTTGGAATGAGATTCATTCCCCACCCTTTTGCCTTGAGCGAAACGCTCTTACATTATATTGGTTTCGGCAACGGGCGGTACAGAACTCGCTGCGGACATGTTCGTTATAATAAATCTCGCCGCAGTTTTTGCAGACTCGCAGCAACGTATCGGGAGAGGAAACGCACTGCGCCAAAGCCATATCCATTATGGATTTAAGCGACGGGAATATCCAGCCAAGCTTTGGCGGATTTCCTCCGACTACCCCATATCGCAGAGTGCGCAGAGGCAGATCGGCATGAGCGGGATCCTCATAGAATATTTCGAACCGGCGGTTGAGAGAAGAAAAATAATCGATTAGCCACTGTCTGCGCTCTCCATATACAGGAGAGAAAATTCTGTTGTAAACCTCACCACGTCCGGTCACGCTGCCAAGCTGCTCGCCATCTTCAGGCAGATACCCCTCGGGAAAGAACACATCGATATAGCTGCTTGTCGGCATGGTTTCGGAAAGGCCATGAAATCCGCTTTCCCCAAGGATAACTTCTTTCGCAGAAAGGAAATCTGTCTGAAGCGGAAGGTCGACCGCCAGTCCGATCAATCCATACTTGCGGACGAATTGCAGAACCAACGGTTCTGCGTCGCCCAGATCGTGGCGACAGATCCTGCCGATGTTCAAGGCATCGACCAGCATAGGTATTGCCATCTCCATGGGGTTATAAATCTCCGCCTTTGCGCCTTCGGCAGGGACGACTCGCACGCCGCTATTTTCAAACAATTTATATTCATAGTCACTGTACCGCACCCAGTCAGGCGCAACACAGGGGAACAGTTCACCAAGGTTCATGACACGGCCTCCTTACAATCGATGTAATTTATTGTATCACAAGCAAAATATTTATGTATAGTTCGGCATCTCTTGCGGTGGTTTTAAATACCAACCGTAAGAGAGCCGTTCTTTATTTTCTTATTTAAATTCCGTTATAAATGGTACGAATCTTTTCCAGCGCCGTTTGCCGCCGCTTTCGGATGTTTCTCGGGGATGAGCCCAGCATCTCAGCGATCTCATCTATCGTATATCGCTTGACATAGTGGAGGAAGAGTACCTCACGTTGTAAGTTTGTTAGTTGTTCAATAGCTTTGGTCAGCTTTCCGTCTTCCATCAGCTGTCCCAACCCATCGGCAGTTTGGCTGTATATCTGATCGAGCCAAATCAATGATTTGTCCGGTTTTTGAGGGCGTTGCTTTGCCGATATCTGATACCAGCTGTCCCTTCGTCGAAATGCTTCTATCTCGCCTAACTGTTCTTTTAATTCCTTATAAGTAGGCGGCTGCGGAAAGATGTAGCGGATATCCCGGTCAAGATCGTTGGCCTCCGCCGATTCAGTCGGCTCATCTTCCTCATCGGGAGCTATAAGTTCACGGTCGTCTCTATGCTTTCGCCATCGGGCGTCCACATTTCGTTGGAGCCGGTCAAACTCCGCCAGCTCCTCCTGCTGCTCCGGTGTCATCTCAGTCACCGCCAGTTTTGCCTGTTGCTCCATCTCCCGGATAGATTCTGCCATCTCTTTTTCGAAATCTCTCATCAATTTCCCCCTTTTTAATTTTCAAAGTACCGCTTTTGTATCTTCCAAAGGCTATAAAATAGACCCTTTGTAATTGATATAACGCCATATATCGATTACATTTTCATCTTAACACAGCAAAATATATCTGTCAAGCCTCTTGAAAGACGAAAAAGGAGAAATGTTATTGACCCACCGAGCGCCCTATTACCGCAAAGAATTCAGCGACTACCCTGACATGTTGTCGGCAGCGCAGGCCGCCCAGATGCTTCAGGTAGGCAAAAATACAATATATAGATTGGTATCTGCCAAAAAGCTGGACAGCATCCTCATCCACGGGAGCCACCATATCACCAAAAACTCGGTAATAAAATTTCTGAGAAGCAACCCGCAAACCGACTTGTAAAGCCGTTTTACCTATGCTAACATCACACAAACCCGAAAGAACGGTTGTGTGGAGGTGGGCATATGGGTTCCAGTTACCAAGACCTGCTGCGGGACTATCCCGAGGTCATCACCATGGCACAGTTTTATAAGATATGCCGCATTAGTAAGCGAAGGGCATCCTGGCTGCTGCAAAGCGGAGCACTACCCTGCATCGACAGCGGTAAGAAAACCAGAAGATTTCAGATACGCACTTCCGATGTGGCAGAATTTTTGAGTGAATTTGCCGAGCATCCCGAGCGTTTTGCCGCTCCGACAGGTGCGTTCAGTTCAAAGGTGGCAAGCGTTCCGTTAGGGGTTCGTTATGACAAAGAGGGATTTGCTGTTTATCTGAATAAGAGATGGCGTTCGGTTCCCGACCTGCTTACCGCAAACCAGGCGGCAGAGCTGATAGGCTACAATAAATCGGCAGTGACAGGCTGGGTGCGGTCGGGAAAACTGGAAGCCTGCCGTTTCGGAGGCAGACTTCAGATAGCCAAGTGCGATTTGGAAGCGTTTTTTGCTGATAAAGGCTTTGAGATAACGCAGAAATCAAAGCGGCACAGTCGTATGCTGAAAAAATTCATCATTGAGGAGGAAGAATCATGACAAAAACCAGACCCCCGTCAGGGAGTATTCAGATCAAAAAAGGCATGTACAGCATGGTCATCTATATGGAGCGAGAGGGAAAGATGACCTCTATATGGCGCAGCACCGGCTTGCATGCTACCGAAGCTAACCGCTCCCGTGCCGAAGATATGCTGGAGGAAACCCGCATGCGCATCGCCTATGACCCTGCCTTTCGAGAGGATTTTGTCGCGCGAAAGCGGGCAAAGAGTATTCCACAGACGGAAGGGGGCAAAGCGGCAAAGACATCTAAGAGTCCGCCTACGGTCGGCAACTACGAGCGGATGTTGGTAGCAGACTACATTCAGCAGTGGTATCGCTCCGCCAAACGGAATCTCGCCAAGGCTACCCAAACCAACTACGAACAGATGCTGAACTGCCGCATCTATGGCCACTTCCGTTCACTTGGCATCACCATGGCGGAGCTGCGCCCCATCCATATCCAACAGCTCATCGACCGAGTATACGCCGAGGGCTGCAGCGGCACCACCGCTCAGCAGTATTACGCGCTGGTCAAGCGCATCTTTTCGGTGGCATTCAAGCAGGATATCCTGTCTAACAATCCCGCCGACAAAGTCGACAGGCCCAGGAAAAATCAGTATCGTGCCGAGATTTATACTGCAGAGGAAGTGAAGCGTCTGCTGGAGGCTGCCGCAAGTGATGAGATTTACCTGCCGGTAGTGCTCAGCGCTTTTTACGGACTGCGCCGCAGCGAAGTACTTGGTCTGCGTTGGAGCTCTATCGACTTTACTTCCAAGCAGATTGAAGTCAACCACAAGCTGGTGACCTATAAGGAAAACGGCAAAAGCCGAACCATCGGCGAAGATACGCTCAAAACTAAGTCGAGCCACCGAACACTGCCGCTCATCCCTGCCGTGGAGGAGATACTGCTCGCGGCGAAGGAGCGGCAGGATATCTACCGCAAGAAATTCAAGCGCAGCTATAATAAAGATTGGGATGGGTATCTATGTGTATTGCCTAACGGAGATATTATCGAGCCGAACTTCCTCACCGCCCATTTCAGGCTGCTCCTCAAACAAAACGGGCTGAAAAAGATACGTTTTCATGACCTTCGTCACACCTGCGCCAGCTTACTGGTGCAGTCGGGAGTGGGCATGAAGCAGGTGCAGCTTTGGATGGGACACAGCGATTTCGGCACTACCGCCAATATCTATTCCCACCTCACCTCCGGGGCGTTGGTGCAGTCGGCCAATGTGATCGGCGGTCTGCTGGGTGAGGGCGAATCAGCTGAATCATAATCGATAGTTAAAATAAAAATCGGGCATGGAGTGACGTTCATTCCATGCCTTAGTTTGTGAAAGGGGTAATTTTATGAAGAAATTATGCGCGACTTGTCCATATTTGCTGGCCGACTGGCCGGATGTTTTGCAGGTAAAGGATCTGCAGCAGATTTTAGGCGTCGGTCGCAAGGAAATATATCGGCTCATTCGCAAAGGCGAGTTGCCATCCGTGAAGGTAGGCAAAGGTTACCGTGTGCTGAAGATAAATGTTGCCGAGTGGTTGATGGAAAACACTCTGCCGGTAGTAAAGAAGTTACGGATATAATAGCTGTTACCTGTTCTGCTGTTCTCCCAAAGCTTCCGCCATCATTTTCAAACCCAAGCTAAAGCTATATTGGAACAACCGGCACTCTGCAAGGGTCTGGTATTCTGTCACACAATCTGTGTAGAGTGAGAACAGCTCTTTTTGTTCATCCGTAAAGGTAGCCCTGAGTTTTTCCTCGTTTTTTACAAGCAACCGAAACGCTTCTTTGCACTCACTGCAAGAAGATTTGTCATATTCCCTGGGGTCGATATTGCCGTACCAAAAATCTTCGAGTAATTTCATATTGCGCCTCCCTTCAGGAAACAAGAATATCCGAAAAGGAGGCATAAAGCTATTTACCAACAGCAACGAAATATATGTCGGTGTTTTGTGTAATAAGCAGGATATTTTGCAATTATAGTCGGATCATAAAAATAAGCTCTGACGGCATTCCAACCATCAGAGCTTATTTTTAAAACCATGTTTTCAAGAGCCCGACTAATTCCATAATATGTTGCATGGGTGTCTGTCCTTCATGTCTGCTGTGGAGATAGGGTAAATCCTGCTTGGCGCGATTGATTAATTCAACAGCATCTTTATCATCTGCATATTCTATTAATAGCGATGATATGATTTCATCTTCATCCATATTCAGGTATTTCCGGTCCATCGTTATTCACCATATGGCTTTTCAATGCCCCAAGAATCGAGAATTCTATGTGCGGTTTTGTCTTCGATCAATTCCAGCTCACAAGTTCCCGTTCCTTCATAAAAGGCTTTCTCATATTCAGAGTCCGGTTCTGTTAGCATCCATACGGGATTATCTTTGCTCATATATTCAAGCGAGTCCTGACCGACACGCCAACGCACAATATTTCCCGTAGTGTTATCGCTATAGTAGTAACCTATCTTTCCGTATTTGTACGATAATGGGGCAATGTACTTTGAGAAGACTTCATCCGTTTGCTCGGGAGTTAATGTACCATCGTCGATAATTTCGATTAGTTCATCATCAACATTGTAGAAGTTGAGCTTCCCTTTGACAGGTACAGGTTTAACGATTCGCACATTGGAAAGATGCCATGCGTAGCAGTCTTCGTCCGGCATTTCATCCAGGCATGCTGCACCCATATCCTTTTTCTTGAACTTTGTAACTTTGTCCAAAGAAACGATACAGAGAGCATGTCCGGAAATCATTGCGGGAATCTTTGGCGCCGCGCTGCTGCAGATAAGCAAATCGCCACGATGCTCGGTGTTCCAAGAACGCACTTCTATAGTTTTTTCTCCACACATACGGAAGTATGCCCCATACTGCTTTATGGGAAGCTGCTTCATCTTCTCGTCGATCAGCCGCTTTTCTTCTTCCGTAACGTAAAACTTCATCTGTATATTTCTCTTTCGGTTTTCCATTTCCGCACCGCCTTTCGGTATAA
>JAFQAX010000051.1 GCA_017399785.1 Oscillospiraceae bacterium
TGCCGCTCGGCGGTGCAGAAGTGGGAGGAAGTGAGCGCCATTGTTCGGCGCACCGTCTTCGAATCGGTCAGCAGTGCCGAAAGCAGCAGCCCCTCCGCCATGGTGGAACAGGCGCCGTAAATCCCCAACAGCGGTATTCCTACATCGCGAAGCCCAAAGGTAGAGCCGATGCACTGGTTGAGAAGATCGCCCGCAAAGACGCAGTCGATGTCATCAGGGGTAAGCGCCGCTTTTTGCAGCGCTCGCTTTACTGTCATGGTGACCATGCGGCTTTCCGCCTTTTCCCAGCTGTCCTCGCCAAAAGTGGAATCGGGTTGGAGAATGTCAAAATATTTTGCAAGAGGACCTTCCGCCTCTTTTTTGCTGCCGGAAGCAGCAAAAGCCCTTACCGAAGGGGGAGATTCGGTCAGATAGGTATATTTTCCCTTTTTGAAAGCCATCTTAATCCCCCTTAATATAGCTTAAAAAGCCAGATTATAAATCCGTAGATTATGCTTGCGGCAAGTCCGTAGACAATAACCGGACCTGCAATGAGGAACATTTTGGCGCCTGTTCCCAAAACAAATCCCTCCGATTTAAACTCCAGGGCAGGGGAGGATACAGCGTTTGAAAATCCGGTTATCGGCACAAGAGTACCTGCTCCCGCATGCTTTGCTATGTTATCAAAAACTCCCAATCCGGTAAGCAGCGAAGCCAGCGCGATAAGGGTACAGCATACTGCGGTGGAGCAGTTTGCCTGCTTTACACCCAATGCAGTATATCCGTCGTTTAACATCTGCCCCAGAACGCAGATGCCGCCTCCGACGGCGAAAGCCATCGGCAGCGTCTTATAGCTTTTGCTGGGTGGCGAAGCCTTTTTGACCAGTTCGGCATATTCTTTATTGGAAATATCCATCGTTACACCTCTCTTTTGCAATAGCATTTCACAAAAATCCCGCAATATACCAAAAAGTCTGATGATGACAGCTCCTTTAGCATTTGTAATAGAAAAGGACGATGACCACAAACCGCAATCAAACAGAATTTTTACATTATCAGCTTTTTCTTTTACCGTTATAAAAATCAGCAATAATAGTAAAAAAGGAAAATCACTGGAATGTGTCGGAGTTAAAAAGTATAATAAAGCTATAGAATCAGGGAAGGACGGAAGCTTATGAATTTTCAGCAGCTTGAATATGTTGTGGAAGTAAGCCGTTACAGCTCGATAAACAAGGCCTCTCAGGCGCTTTTTATCACCCAGCCGGCGCTTAGCTCCGCCATCAAGGAGCTTGAGACCGAAATAGGCTTCACCATCTTCCAGCGCAGCAAATCGGGCATAACCCCGACCGCTGAAGGATTGGAGTTTATCCGCTCTGCCGAGACGATACTCTCTCAGGTGGAGCATATGCGTTCGCTCTATTCGGGCGCGGGCAAAGAAAACGCACCGGCGGTGCTGAAAATCTCCTGTGCAAGATACAGCTTTATAAGCAAGGCACTGGTTAATTTCTATAACGACGAATTTACCGACCGAAACAGATTCTCGGTCTATCTTCGTCAGAATCACTGCAGCGATGTGGTGGAGGACGTCTATTTCCGCCGTTCCGAGCTGGGAATAATCCACATTCGCAACGTTGAAGAGCCACAGTGGAAGAAAAATCTTGCCGCCAGAGGATTGGAATATCAGTACCTTTTCAGTTTGCCTTCAGGTGCGGTTTTCAGAAAAGGCCATCCGCTTGAAAATAAAAAAGATATCACTATGGATGATATAATGCAGTATCCTCAGCTGCATATCGCAAGTCAGGGCGGCGAATACAGCCATTATGATATGACCCCAGGATTCGTTTTCCCCGAGGATATGGAAAAGAACATCTACACCAACAGCCGCTGTCTGGTATACGATTTCCTTTCCGAGACCGATGCGATATTTTTAAGCACCAATACGCTGTTTTTAGAGGAATTCCACGACAGGCTGACCGCCGTTCCGCTGCCCGATGAGCAGAGCAAATGGAACATTTTTGCGGTGCATCTCAAGGGCGCAAATATAAATCCTTATACCATCAAATTTTTGGAAACGGTAAAGCGCACTGTCGAAGGAGAAATTCAAAACAGCGCAAAATAAGTAAGAGAACGTCTTTTAAGGAGGACTTTTTAGATATGGATTACGCAAAAGAATCACTTAAGCTTCACGGCGAATGGAAGGGCAAAATTGAAGTAGTTGCCACCGTGCCGGTCGCAACAAAGGATGACCTCAGCCTTGCCTACACCCCCGGTGTGGCGCAGCCCTGCCTCGAGATAAAAGAGGATATCAGCAAAAGCTACCAGCTTACCAGAAGGCACAACCTTTGCGCCGTTATAACCGACGGCTCTGCGGTGCTGGGACTCGGAGATATCGGCCCCGAGGCAGGCATGCCGGTCATGGAAGGCAAATGCGTGCTTTTTAAAGCCTTCGGCGACGTTGACGCGTTTCCTCTTTGCATCAAAACCAGAGACATCGATGAATTTGTAAAGACCGTTTACAACATCTCCGGCTCTTTCGGCGGTATCAACCTCGAGGATATCGCCGCTCCCCGCTGCTTTGAGATAGAGCGCAAGCTTAAGGAACTCTGCGACATCCCGATTTTCCACGACGACCAGCACGGCACCGCCGTTATCACCCTTGCGGGACTTACCAATGCCCTTAAGGTTGTCGGCAAAAAGAAAGAGGATATAAAGGTTGCGGTAAACGGAGCGGGCGCTGCCGCCATCGCCATCACCAAGCTGCTGCTTTCGGCAGGCATAAAGGACGTCACCCTCTGCGACCGCAGCGGCATCCTCTATAAGGGACGCGAAAAGGGCATGAACTGGATAAAAGCCGAGATGGCAGAGGTCACCAATCCCCGTGATCTGCGCGGCACACTTGCCGACGCGATAAAGGGTGCCGATGTATTTATCGGCGTGTCCGCTCCCGATTCGGTAACGCAGGATATGGTGCGCTCGATGGCAAAGGATCCCATCATCTTTGCCTGTGCAAATCCCACCCCCGAGATATTCCCCGAGGACGCAAAGGCGGCAGGCGCTGCGGTCGTTTCCACCGGACGCAGCGACTATCCCAACCAGATAAACAACGTGCTTGTTTTCCCGGGTGTGTTCCGTGGGGCTTTTGATGTTCGTGCCTCCGACATAAACGAAGAGATGAAGATAGCGGCCGCCGAAGCACTGGCGGGACTCATCTCGGAGGAAGAACTGAGCGCCGAATACATCATCCCCGCCGCATTTGATCCCAGAGTCGGCAAAACCGTTGCGGCAGCGGTTGCCGAAGCGGCAAGACGCACCGGCGTAGCAAGAATATAAGAATAAAACAGCGATGCGCGGTGGCGTATCGCTGTTTTTCTATGCTTTACTTGAAATGACCGGGCAAATATGATACAAAAGAAAGGATATATGTTATTGATCGAAAGAGGTAATCAGCTTTGTATTTGGATGACATGATAATAGATAAGGTTATGGAGATACCGCCCATAACGGTAAAAAAGGATCAGATGATAGAGTTTTCAAAAATCTACGATCCGTTTCCGCTGCACAACGACGAGGAGTTTGCCAAAACGACAAGATACGGACAGATAATCGCCCCAGGCGTAATGTGCTTTATGCTGGTCTGGGCGAATTTCATAAGAACAGGATTTCTCGGTGATGAGCATATCGCAGGCAAATCCACCAAGATAGAGTGGTTCAACCCCGTTTATGACGGTGATGTCATCTATGGAAAGGTAAGGGTGGCGAAAATCACACGGCGAAACGCCTTTAACGGTATCGCCGACATAGTGACCGAGGTCTATAACCAGCGCGGCGAGCTGGTGCTGACCGACCTGACCGAATCGATAGTAAAATACCGACAGGCTGAGAAAACGGAGTGATAAATATGGCAGAGAGAACAAAGATAGCGGTGCTCGGCGCCGGCACCATGGGCGCCGGAATGGCGGTGCAGTATGCCCTTTACGGATATGAGGTAATGCTCTATTCCAGAACGCAGGCGACCCTTGAAAGAGCAGCAAAAACGGTTGAAAAAAGCTGTGGACTTTTCGCAGATGAAGGAATATTTTCTAAAGAGATAACCGAAAAGGCAAAAGAACTCATCACCTACACCGATTCGGTTGAAGCTGCCGTTGAAAACGCGTGGTATGTCGTCGAAACGGTTTCTGAGCGCGCCGACATCAAAAAGGAGCTTTACCAAAAGCTGGATGCGCTGCTGCCCGAAGATATCATCATCTCCAGCAACACCTCCTATATGAATGTATTCGAGCTGCTGCCCGAATGCCGTCAGCCCTATTCTCTCATTGCCCATTGGTATGCCCCGGCGCAGATACTGCCGCTGGTCGAACTGGTAAAAGGCCCTGAAACGCTGCAAAGTGTCATCGATAAGATGACAGAATTCCACCTCTCCTGCGGCAAGACCCCCATCTGCATGGAGCGCTATATTCCCGGATTTATCGTAAACCGCCTGCAAAGCGCCATGACCCGAGAGGTGCTGTTCCTGATGGAAAACGGCTATTGCAATGCCGAAGCAATCGACCTTGCGGTAAAAACCAGCCTTATGCCGCGCGGATTGGCGGTCGGATTGGTCGAGCGCATGGATTTTTCGGGAATCGATACAGTTGCAAACGGACTGCGTAATAAAAGCTATGCGCCGCCCCCTGCCCCCGGCGAGGATAACCTCGTGCTCAAACACGCCGAAGCGGGCGAGCTTGGCGTAAAAAGCGGCAAGGGATTTTACGATTACAGCCACAAGCCTTATGAAGAGGTGCTCAATCAGCGAGATGCCCAGCTTTTAAGGAGCGTCAAACTGGCAAAGGAATTTATGGAGCATCCACTCTATAAAGAGGATAAATAAAAGCAAAAGAGGCAAACCGCTATGGTTTGCCTCTTTTATATCTTTGCACTCACAGTCGCACACAGAAATGTTAAAACGCATACAGCGGTTTGCCAAATGGCATAAACCGCTTTCATCTTCGGGGATGATCGGGTACTTTTTGAACAGTAAGTGAGAAAAACATCCGCCGTTGAGGGGGCAGAGCCCCCAAACGGAAAATCGCAGTAAGCAACATGCTGTTACAATATCGTTTATGATGCGATTTTTTCGCCCTCACGAGCGCACAAAAAAACACCACCGCATTTGCGGTGGTGTCGTGGCGCGCCGGAAGGGACTACGACTCGCTGACGCTCGCATGCATAACTTCCACCAGCCAATCGGACTTCGCCCAATAGGCTCACCCTCTTGGGGTGTCAGTTATCGAACCCGCAGGGTTTCTCGCCCTCCCGAGCGCACAAA
>JAFQAX010000052.1 GCA_017399785.1 Oscillospiraceae bacterium
GCCGGAGCAATGACCGGATTTATGGGCATGGGAATGGCACAGGGAATGATGGGCGGCGGAATGAACGCAGCCAACCTGTTTGCTATGGGTCAGCAGCAACAGGCTGCACAGCCTGCCCCCACACCTGCAGCAGCCGCTCCCGCAGCGGCAGGCGGCTGGACCTGCGCATGCGGAGCAGTTGCAGCCGGAAAGTTTTGCCCTGAGTGCGGTGCCAAGAAACCCGAGCCCAAGCCCGCGGCAGCAGGTTGGAAGTGCGCATGCGGCGCAACTCCCACCGGAAAGTTCTGTCCCGAGTGCGGTGCTAAAAAGCCCGCCGACGAAGGCTGGGCCTGCGGATGCGGCGCTGTAAACAAGGGCAAGTTCTGCCCCGAATGCGGAGCTAAAAAGCCGGCGGGCGTTCCGCAGTATAAGTGCGACAAGTGCGGCTGGGAGCCCGAAAAGGGAAGCAATCCTCCCAGATTCTGTCCCGAATGCGGCGATCCCTTTGATAACGGCGACATAATTTGACATACATAAGCAAAAGGAGCCTGCTTAAAGCAGGCTACTTTTGCGTTAGGAGAAGATTTATCAAAATGTGATCAAAGGTCGATGGTGTAACCCTCGGGGATGCAGGCGCGCTCTTCCTGCTGACGCATTAGATGGTCGGCACGCTTGGGACCGTAGGGGAACTTGTTGACGCCCGAAACGTCATCCGCCGTTGCGGCGGTATTTTCGTCGCAGCAGTCGCTTTCCATATAGCGGACAAGCTGCTCTTTAAGCTCGATAACACGGGGCGAATTCTCGTCGTACTTGTTGGTGTCCTCGGGGATGGTGTCGAAGTAGAAGAACTTGTCGGCAGGGCCGGAGTAAACAAGTCGGTCGTGATTGCTTGCCACCATGTAAGTGCCCTTTTTGCCGGTGCCGTACTGCGAGAAAACGGTGTCGTGGCGCTGCTCGGAGAAGAGGTCGATGCCGTCAAATTCCGCGGCGTCATAGCCGATTCCGGCGAGATTAAGCAGCGTCGGAGCAATATCGACAAGCGAGCAAACGTCGTGACGCTGAGCAAACTCCTTGCCGGGCTGCTTGATAAACAGCGGTACGCGGGAAGCGCCGTCGAGCATCGAACGCTTGCCCATAGTTCCGAAATCGCCCAGCATCTCACCGTGGTCGGTGGAAAATACGATGATGGTGTTGTCGTAAAGACCGCGCTTTTTCAGCATATCAACAAGTCTGCCTACCTGATAATCGACAAAGGAGATGCAGGAATAGTAGTAGTTTCTCAGCAGCGAAAGATCCTGACGGCTTATGCCGATTTTCTCACGGGTAAAGCGGTCGCTCATAAAGGGGGCGAACTCCTCGGGATTTTCAGGCATATAAGGATCTGCCGAAACGGTGCGGTAAAGCTTGTTCCAGGGAGAGGGCGGAGCAAAAGGCGGATGCGGATGGATAAAGGAAGACATCAGGAAGAAGGGAGAGTCTTCCGAAACGCTTTCTAAAAAGTCGAGGCTTCTGTCCGCTACCCACTGGGTGGGATGATACTCGGCGGGAAGCTGCGAGATCTGGGGTATGTAGTACATCTCGGAGCGCTGACCGTTGTAGTCGAATACATGGCGATAGGGCGACTCCATTATGAACTTGGTATAGTCGTCATCGGGATGGGAAAGCTCCTCCTGGGTGAAGCGCTGCTTAAAACCGATATCGCCGTACAGATCCTGCGCATAGTGCATTTTTCCTACGCAGCAGGTGTTATAGCCCGCATCGGTAAAGGTCTGGTAGAATCCGGTGCCCTGATACTTGTGAGCGCCGTTGTTGTTGCAGCAGCCGGAGCGGGCGCAGTACTGACCCGAAAGCATAGAAAATCTTGCGGGAACGCAGACGGGGGCAGGGGTATAGCACCTGTCGAACACCGTAGCATCGGCTGCAAGCGCATCAAGGTTGGGGGTCTGTATCCTGTCGTTGCCAAACTGACGCAGCGTGTCAAAGCGCTGCTGGTCGGTAAAGATAAATAAAATATTTGGCAGATTACTCATATTACACTCCAATCTTCCGCATATTGCGGAAACAATTGCCGTATAGCATTATTTTTTGTCGGTTCCCCAGTCCTTGACCTGGTTTGCCATATTGACGCCCTTGGGCTTGCCGACGCCGTGAACGGCAGCCTCCTCATACTGGCGCCACTGCTTCCAATACTGCTGACCGAAGATAGTGGATTCATCCTCCCATTCGTCGCGCAGCGCGAAAAGCTTTTCTCTGAGATTTGCGGCGATATCCTCATATCCCGCGATGTCGTAGAAGTTGTTTTTCTCCCACGGATCGTTTTTGAGATCAAAAAGCTGGGTAAGCTTGAGATCATCGGTGCGATATTCGATAAGCTTGTAACGCTCATCCATTACGCCGCGGATGCGGGACTGGAAGGCGAGATAAAGCTCATTTCTGGTTTTATATCCTGCGTCACTGAACATGGGCGCAAAGCTTTTTCCGTCGACCGATGCAGGGATTTCCATTCCGCAAAGCTCGCACAGGGTGGGAAAGATATCGAGAAGGTATACAAAGTTTTCGTTTCTTTGTCCCTTTTCGATTCCGGGGCCGCACATTACCAGCGGAACATGTACGCTGTGGTCGTAGATATTCTGTTTGCCCATCAGGCCGTGCTGACCTATCGCAAGTCCGTTGTCGCCGGTTAGGACGATGATAGTATCTTCCAGCATGCCCTTTTTCTCCAGCGCTTCGATGACCTTTCCTACACCGCTGTCGATGTGGCTTATCATTGCGTAATAGTCGGCGATGTGCTTTTTGATGGCATCGGGGCGGCGGGGATAAGCTTCGGTGTTTTCGTCACGACCCTTGTTGGACCATCCGCAGTTTACCACCGGCATCTCATAGAAGTTGGGCGGCAGCGAAATATCGGCGGGGTCATACATGTTGCGGAACTCTTCCGGCATGGTTCTGGGGTCATGCGGCGCAAGATAGGAGAGATACATAAAGAAGGGCTGCTCGCTGTCGTAATTCTCTATGTAGTCAACTGCGGCACCCGAGAAGAGGTCGGTGGAGTGAACGCCAGCATTGATTCGGTCAGCAAGAACCTTAACCGATTCGCTGCTTGCCGAGAAGTTGGGAACGAAATGTATCTGGGAATCGTAAACCTTATCCTGATGGAAGTCGTTTACCGGAACGTTCCAGTGGTCCCACATACCGCCGAAGAAGATGTCAGCGCCGTTATCAAAGCTGCGGGAGAAGCTTGCCACACCGTTGTGCCACTTTCCGATTGCTGTGGCGTGATAGCCGTTATCCAAAAAGCACTGACCCATGGTGGTGTCGCAGGCGGGAATGTTCTTGCCCGATTCCTCCAGATGGAAAAGAGTTTTTCCGGAATTGAGCATGGCGCGGCTGGGCATACATACGGCCGAGGCAGTGCCGCCGGGAATATATGCGCGGGTAAAGGCAGTTCCGCGCTCTACCAGCCTGTCCATGTTGGGGGTTTTTATCTCATCGTTGCCAAGGGCGTGGATGGTTCCGGCACGCTGGTCATCGGTGAGAATGAATAGAATGTTTGGGTGTTTTTTCATATATCATCCCTCTTTGCGTTGAAAGTTAAGCCTGTTTGTACACGCTTGCAAAACAAGTGTCGATATGTTAAGATTGTAGCGACAAAAATCTGATTAAATGAAAGTTGTGCCGCTATGAATAAAAGAAGACAAGCCATCGCCGATATAGTAAATCAGCTTGGCGAAATTCATATCCGCGATCTGCGAAGAATGTTTCCTAATATTTCTGAGGTAACGCTTAGAAAAGATCTTCAGGTGCTCGATGAAGAGAACAGCCTTGTCCGTATACATGGCGGTGCCAGATCGATCAACGACGTAACGCTGAAGAACAGCAACTTTAACACTCGTACACTTCTTCATCAGAACGAAAAAGCGATAATCGGCGAAAAAGCGGCAAAGCTGATAAAGGACGGAATGTCGGTGTTTATCTCCTCGGGCAGCACCTGCGCCGAGCTTGCAAAGCAGCTTCCTTCCGAATATACTCTTCAGGTTTTTACCGACGGAATTTCGATAGCATTGAAGGCTCCTGTTTCCCCCGGCATAACGGTTGAGCTGGTGGGCGGAGTAGTAAACCGCAACCTTATGAGATTGACCGGACCTTCGGTCGTTTCGGCGCTTGATGCGCTTCATTTCGACTATGCTTTTCTCGGCACCATGGGCTTTAATAAGCAGGCAGGATTTCCCGTTGCAACTCCCGGAATAGCGGCTTCCAACACCAAGGCAATTGAGCACAGCAGAAAAACTGTCATTCTTATGGACTCTTCCAAAGTAAACGATATGTGTACCGCGAGAAACATTCCCTTTAAATCGGTCGACATCGTTATTTCGGATGGAAAGCTTTCTGAAGATGTGGTGGCCTTTCTAAACGAAAATCAGATAGAAGTTCTTTAAAATATACCTTTATCCGGCTCCCGCAGCAAAACGGGAGCCGTTTTTTGTTATTCCAGCGGGATGCAGCGGTCAAAGCTGTCTTTATGCTCCGGCTCGGTGATCTGCACCACTGCGGGGGCGATGCGGTTGCTGCTTAAAACAGTACGAAGCAGCTTATCTCTAAGCTCGGCATCGACATCCTGATATTCAGGCGCCGCGGCGAGGTTTAGAAGCTCATCGGGGTCTGCCTGCTCATCAAAAAGCTGATAGGTTTCGCCCTGCTTATTGAGTCCAAGCTTCCATTTGCCGTCGTAGTACATCGTTTCGCCGGCATATTCGCCGAGTAAGCAGTCTCGGTGGCCGCTTTCGGGAGAGGTGATGCAGCTGCACAGTGATTTGCCAAACTGTTCGTAATTAAGCTCTGCACCCGCATATTCCGCAAGGGTAGGACCTACGTCGATGAGGTTTACCAGAGCATCGCTGACGCATCCGCCGCGCTTTGCGCTTTCGGGAGTGCGGATTATAAGCGGGATGTTCATCGAGGAGCGAAGAAAGTTGCGCTTATGCACAAATCCGTGATCTCCGTTCATCTCGCCGTGGTCGGAGGTAAACAGCACAACAGTGTTGTCCCATTCACCTCTATCTTTTATCGTTTGGATGATAGCGCCTATCTGGTCGTCGATAAGTGAAACCGAACCGTAATAGTTTGCCTGTATCTCCCTTGACTGCTGCTCATCGCAGCTGATGACCTTTTTCTTTAGAAGCTCATCGTATTCGCCGCGCGGTCGGTCAGGATTTTTATCAACAGTGCGGGCGATGGGAGCGGGCATATCTTCGGGACGGTACATATCGCAGTAAGGAGCGGGCGCATCCCAAGGCTCGTGCGGACCGGGGAAGCTTACATGGCAGAACCACGGCTTGTCGCCGTCATAGCTTTCCAGATATTCTCTGGCTTTTCGTCCGACATAGCTGTCGTAGTAATCCTCGGCAGAAAGGGGAGAGGGCTTTGCGTAAGGATTTTTGGTTCTTGCCAGCATGTCGGTGCAGAAATCTTGCCAGATGCCTTTTTCGTTCCACTCATCCGACATGTGGGTGCGGGTCTGACAGGTGGAATGGGGGCCGCTCACTTCGTTTACGGTGTCAAATCCGTATCCGTTTACCAGATATTCGCGTTCTATAAAATCGCCGTAATCGGTGTGCAGATGCAGCTTTCCGAAAACGGAGGTGTCATATCCGCTTTGCTGAATTGCCTTTACCCAAAGATTAGCTTCGGGTGCAAGCACAAAGTTGGCGTTTTTCCAAACGCCGGTGGTATGGGGATAAAGACCGGTCATCATGCTGATGCGGGCAGGCACACAAAGCGGAGATGCGGTATAGCATTCCGAAAAGCGCACACCCTCAGCCGCAAGGCTGTCAAGCGCAGGAGTTTTAACGCTGCTGCCTGCACAGCCCATTGCGTCTGCACGGAACTGGTCGGTCATTATAAAGAGAATATTAGGCTTTTTGTTGCTCATTGGTCAGCCTGCCTCTCTGCTGAAAAGTAAAGCATCATTTTGTGATGCGGGAGTAATCGTCAAGAAAACGCTCGCGGGTGGATTTATCGGCAATAACGCCGTTTTGCCAAAGCGCTTCAACAACGGCGCCGTATATCGCGGGAACGTCCGCCTTTATCATGTCGGCACGGGGAGAAGCTTTTGCTTTGACCGCTTCGGCGTAATGGGGATAGGCGGTAAATATTCCGCCGTTCATTACAACGGTGAATCTGCCGTCAAAGTGTTTTGCAGCCGCATGGGTAAGCTCGGCGAGTTTAAACGCGCCCTTATCCAGAATGGCGAGGCTTATCTCGTCGCCGTCTGCCGCGCATTCAAATACGACATGAGCAAGCGACGCGATATAAGGTCTGCCGCCGCCGTAGATGTCGGCAAAGGCATATTTCATGCTGCTGCCGATGGCGTCGGCAAAGCGCTCGGCAAGAAGCGTCTTTTCGCCTCTGCCGTCGAGATAGCGATATGCCTGCTTTAAGCCGTCCTGAGCCAGCTCGTAGCCGCTGCCGCCGGTGTCGATAAGATAACCCAGACCGCCTATATGAACCAGCGGCTTTCCTTCTATGCGGGCAAACAGCGAGGAACCGGTTCCGCAGACCATGCCGCAGCCGTCGGTGTGTCCCAGCATGCCGGAGATCATATTGCAGCCGTCATCCTCGGTGCGTATTACGGGGATGGGCAGATTTTCGGAAAGGAAAGCGTCCATTCCGACGTCGATTCTGTCCAAACCCGCAATGCCGCCGTAGACCGATACTGGTGTTTCGGGAGAGGTATCGGCCAGTTCTTTGACTACCGTAAGGATATGGCTTTTGGTCTCGGCAACGCCGATGTCCATCGGATTGCAGCCTTTATTAACTGTTCTGCGGACGATATGACCGCTTTGATCTGCAAGGATCGCTTCGGTTTTGGTGCCGCCTGCGTCAATGCCGATATAGTATTGCATCGTTGTTCACCCGCTTAGATAAGATTTATTTTTTTGCTGCCAGCAGCGCTTTAAGATCCTGCATAAACACCGACTTAAAGCTGTCGGAAAGCTCCAGACCGCTGCGGTGCATCGCTTCGACCGCTGCGCCGAATACGGGCGGAGCGGTAGCAAGGATAATATTTGCGCGCTCGGGGCACTTCATACGAATAAGCTCGAGATAGTCGGGGTAAGCGGTAACTATTCCGCCGCCGGCAACTACCGAGAAGTTTCCGTCGAGATAGGGGGCAGCCGCCCAGATAAGCTCCGAAAGGCGGGAAGCGCCTGCATCCACGATATCGTGGCAAACCTTGTCGCCCATTGCCTTGCCCTCAAATACAAGGTGGGCAAGGGTGGCAAATTTGGCTCTGCCGCCGGCGTAAAGCTTGGGCATAGAGGGCAGAAGCGGCTCACCCGTCTCCTTCTCAAGCAGCTCGGTGAGAACGGTCTTGGCGCCTCTTCCGTCGTGGGCAAGGCATACTGCACGCAGCACGTCTCGTCCAAGCGCATATCCGCTGCCGAGAGTATCGACAAGATAACCCCAGCCGCCTACGTGGAAGATCTCGGGCACCTTTTTGGTGCGTATCCAGGTGCCGCAGCCGGTTCCTACGATAAGGCAGCAGCCGTCCTCCTCGTGAGTAAGCTCGCTGGAGATAAGATTTCTGCCGTCGGTTTCGATCTTAAAGGAGGACGCGCCGAATTTGGCGCAGATGTCCTCTTTAAAATACTCGTCGAAATACACCAGACCGGCAACGCCGGCATAAATGGCGTCCAGCTTTCCGGAGGAGTGAGCAGCCGCATCGCTGATGGCATTTAGCAGCAGCTGCTGCGAGTTTTCAACACCGATATCCAGCGGATTAGAACCTGTATCGGCGCGCAGATGGAGAATGTGACCGTCCTCCTGAAAGAGTACGGTGAGGGTTTTTGTTCCTCCGCCATCAATGGCGATCATGTTATGCATAAAGCGTGACCTCCGATCGAAAGCGACTTTTTATGCGTGGCAATACTGCTTGGGGAATTTGCTTGCAGTATTCATCATCATATTAAGTGTTTTAGCACGGTATTCGTTGAGCAGCTCGGGATTTTCGCCGTTAGCAAGAATGTTTACGTTTTCTTCGGGATCATTCTTGCGGTCGGTCATCTCATATTCACCCAGCTGATCCTGACTGAACTTATAGTTCTCGTCGATGTAAACAAGGGTGTAGTCGTCGTTCTGCATATAGCCGTTGCGGTATTCGATAAGGCATTCGGTGCGGGGCTTTTCGCCCTCGTAAGCCGAAATCTGGGAAACGCCGTCGCAGGCATAGGGAACGGGAACGCCGAGCAGCTCACAGCAGGTGGGGAATACGTCGATGGAAGAAGCGAGAGCGTCGGTCTTTGCTGCCTCATGTCCGGGAGCACGGATAAGCAGAGGAGTGTTGATGAGACCGTCGTAGAAGAAGGGCCCCTTGAGCCAGGTGCCGTGGTCGCCCATCAGCTCGCCGTGGTCGGAAAGGAAAACGATAACGGTGTTGTCAAGCTCGCCCGATTCCTTGAGAGCATCAAGGATCTTGCCGACGCCCTGATCGATGAGGTCGACCATTGCGTAGGTGTTGCGGATTCGCTGGTCGCGCTCGTGGGCGGAGATGGTGCTGGGTTCAGCCTTCTTGGCGCCGCTGTTGCCGTGGGTCTCAAGTCCCAGACCTGCAAGGATCTTGGGATCCATAAACTCAGCGATGAGACCGGCGCACTTGCCGCACTTCTCAATATCTTCCTGAGGCATGCCGTCCAGCGGCTGAAGCAGACCTGCTCTGTGCCAAACGCCGTACTTGTGATAGCGGTAACGTCTGGGACGGTCGGTCAGCTCGTCATCTTCGTTGATGGGATACTTTACGGGAGCATCCTGATAGCGCTTTGCGGTCTCCAGCGGAGGCTGGAAAGGATGGTGAGGATCGGGGAAGCTTGCAACCATGAAGAAGGGTTTTTCGTCTCCTGCATGCTGCTTTATGTATTCGGCACTGCGCTCACCGATGAACATCGAGTCGTGCAGGCTTTCGGGCATGGTGGTAACGGGGCAGGCATCAAAGCCTTCCACCTTCTGTGCTACCGCCCATTCGTCCTTGCCGCCGTGCTCGTGATACCACTTGCCGTAATGGGCAATGGGAGCGGTGGAGTGGCCGATGGTAAATTCCACATGCTCAAATCCCCAGTAAGGTCCGTACCAGTCGATGTCGTCGCCCTTTTCCTTCCAAAGGCGATGGTCCTCCATCGAGATGCGGGGAGCATCCTTGCCGCAGTCGGTGCACTGGAAGTGCAGCTTGCCGAAGCTTGCGGTGGAGTAGCCGTTTTCTGCCAGATGGTCAGCCAGCGTAGGCAGCGGATGTTCAAGCTGGTTGCCGTTGGTCCACTGGTTGTGGTTGTGGGGATAAAGTCCGGTGAATACCGACATGCGGTTGGGCATGCAGATGGGATTGTTAACAAAACAGTTGTCAAAGCTCAGTGCTTCGGAAGCTATGCTGTCGATGTTGGGGGTGCGAACAATTTCATTGCCATAGCAGCCGAGATAATCTTTTCTCAGCTGGTCACACATTATAACAATAAGATTCTGTTTTTTCATGCTTTCTTTACCGCCTTGATCTTTTTAATAAAGGGCATAAGGAGGATAACAGCGGAAACAAGGATGATAGCAGTGCTTAACGGTCTGGTGAAGAAAATCATCGGGCCGCCGATCATGATGCTGCGGAAGGTTTACTTCTGCCAGCTCGCCGAGAACGAGACCGATTACGAAGGGAGGGATGGGGAAGTCGAGGCGGCGGAGCATAAATCCGATAAGACCGAAGGTTACCATAACGAATACGTCAAAGGTGGTGCCTGCA
>JAFQAX010000053.1 GCA_017399785.1 Oscillospiraceae bacterium
GGGAGCGATGCG
Organism: Oscillospiraceae bacterium; assembly: GCA_017399785.1. Taxonomy (GTDB): domain Bacteria; phylum Bacillota; class Clostridia; order Oscillospirales; family Ruminococcaceae; genus Yanshouia. The sequence goes on from JAFQAX010000053.1 coordinate 13, forward strand.
ACCGCCGCCGGTGGCGGATGAAGGGAGCTGAGCGAGTGGCAGCGGTCGATAAAATCGAGGATCAGCGTAAGCCCGAAGATTTTATCGGGCACCGCAACAGGAAAACTGGTCGGCGCAGTCACCCACGTCCTCGTCAATGATCCCACAACGGGATATGGCATCTTCATCGAAAACATGCTGGACGCCGCAGCGTAATTAAGGCGGGCAATTCCCCGCCTTTTCTTTCTTGAAAATATGTAAAGCGTGCTTGACATTCCAAATACAATATGCTATACTGTTGATGTAAAGTAAGCTTTACATTTGGTAAGGAGGTGCCTTATGAAGAACAAAATCGAGAACATAAGAAAAGAGCAGGGAATCTTACAGGATGAAATGGCAAAAGCTTTGGGTGTTTCCCGGCAGACTATCAGCTCTTTGGAAAACGGACGGTATAATCCGTCTATCATGCTAGCATATAAGATAGCAAAATACTTTGGAATGACCATTGAAGATATATTCGTTTTTGAAGAGGAGGAGATTTAAATGAAAAACGATAGAAGAATGATAGCTTATATTATCTATATAATCTTTGGCGCAGTTCTGATGGTTCTTGGAATGCTGGAGGTTGTGGATTCCTTCTGGAGCGGAATGGGCGGTGCATTGATCGCTATGGGAGCAGTTCGTGTAATCCAGTTTCTGCGCTACAAAAAAGACGAATCTTATCGCGAAAAATGGGATGTGGAGACACAGGACGAGCGCAACCATTTTATCCGCAACAAAGCGTGGGCATGGGCCGGATATCTGTTTGTTTTGATCGCAGCCATCTGTGCCATTGTTTTCAAGTTGCTGGGTCAGGATCTGCTCTCAATAACGGCAGGCTTTGCCGTCAGCATTCTGGTGCTTCTTTACTGGGTCTGTTACTTGGTGCTGAAAAAGAAATATTGATACCGTTTTATACAGCGCAGGCGGCGATATACCGCTTGCGCTGTTTGTCATTCTAGAAATTAACACTTGCGCATCCCCCAAAATCAGAATTTGTCGAAAGTGAGAAAAAATTAAAAGTCTCCTTTTTCGACAATTCATCTATGTCAAGTTAAGGACAGCAGTTAATAGGTGTAAAAACCTGCCTTTTACATGCAAAAACGCATAAAAACCGTAGAAAAGCACAAAATTCTTTTGTCTCCTACTTGACATCAGCATGTCAGGAAGTCCAATCATCCAAGACGGGGAGCGATGCGACCGCCGCCGGTGGCGGATGAAGGGAGCTGAGCGAGTGGCAGCGGTCGATAAAATCGAGGATCAGCGTAAGCCCGAAGATTTTATCGGGCACCGCAACAGGAAAACTGGTCGGTGCCGTCACCCATGTCCTTGTGAACGACCCAACAACCGGATACGGTATCTTCATCGAAAATATGTTAGACGCTGCTGCCTAACGGGCGATCGCAGATCGCCCCTACGAACAGAATTGATACACTTCGTAGGGGAGAACTGTGTTCGCCCGCTTTTTGTTGTCATTTCTACCGCTTTGTGATATGATAAATCAAAAGGTGGTGCAAAGGAAATGGACAAGATACTGTATGAAGCAGCTTTTGAATGGCACAGTATGTATTATGGATCGGGCATTGTTTTTGTGATTGCCCTTATTTTCTTTTTATATCACAGAAAGAAAAGATTTGAACTTGATGCTAAAATGCAGGTAGTATGGTTTTTTAGCGGATTGATTGCAGTAGGTGCGTTAATCGCGCAAATTATTATGGGCATATCTGCACTAAACGATTATCAGAAAGTCGTTGTAGCCTATGAAGAAGGAAAATATCAAACCGTAGTTGGTGAAGTTGAGAAATTTACGACAATGACACCTGAGGGTAAAGGGTATGAAACCTTTGAAATCGATGGTGTTTATTTTTCTTACTCCGATAATATCATCCATCAGGGATATCGCAATTCCAAAACATTTGGTGACGTTATTAAAGGAGATGGCCAACAGCTCAAAATAGGATATATAGAAAAGAACGGTGAAAATATCATAGTATATATCGAAGAGATAACGCAATAACATAAAGCGGAAGCTGCGAACTGCAGCTTCCGCTTTTCAATTACACTCAAAAACCGACGGTCCGGTATCGTTCGGAATTTGTCGAAAATGCAAGAAGTCTTTAAATACAGTTTTTTCGACATTTCATCCGTGCGCTCATGTCCTTGTGAATGGCCCCACCACGGGCTATGGCATCTTCATTGAAAATATGCTGGATACTGCAGCCTAACTTTTTCTTGCAATCACTCCGTCTATATAGTATTATATAAACGCTATATGGAAAGGAGAGTTGACTATGGCATATCAGCAAATGATAGACACCGCCTTTGAAAAGTACTACGCCCGGTTTCGGGAATTGAGAGCGATATCGGTGGAAAATGCAGTGAGCCGTGAGGACCTTTTCCCTGAAGGCGAATCTATGATTGACCGGGACAGAATGCACAAGATGCTCAGTATGAATATCGTCAGAAGAGTGGGACTGAACCGCTATTGGCTCGATGAAAAGAGAGCTGCTGATGGTAACGGCGTTCTGACGCAGCGTCTGATTCTGATCGCTCTTGCTGTGGTGTTGGGTGTGACTCTCGGTATTCTGGCAAGA
>JAFQAX010000054.1 GCA_017399785.1 Oscillospiraceae bacterium
GCCGGAGCAATGACCGGATTTATGGGCATGGGAATGGCACAGGGAATGATGGGCGGCGGAATGAACGCAGCCAACCTGTTTGCTATGGGTCAGCAGCAACAGGCTGCACAGCCTGCCCCCACACCTGCAGCAGCCGCTCCCACAGCGGCAGGCGGCTGGACTTGCGCATGCGGTGCTACCGCAACCGGCAAGTTCTGTCCCGAGTGCGGTGCAAAAAAGCCGGAACCCAAGCCTGCGGCAGCAGGTTGGAAGTGCGCCTGCGGCGCAACCCCCACCGGCAAGTTCTGTCCCGAATGCGGTGCTAAAAAGCCCGCCGACGAAGGCTGGGCCTGTGCTTGCGGTGCGGTAAACAAGGGCAAGTTCTGCCCCGAATGCGGAGCAAAGAAGCCGGCAGGAATTCCGCAGTATAAGTGCGACAAGTGCGGTTGGGAGCCTGAAAAGGGCGTCAAGCCGCCCAAGTTCTGCCCCGAGTGCGGAGACCCGTTTGACGACGGCGACCTTCAGTAATTATAAATCCCCCGAAAAACGCTTGATAAAGGAGAAACGGCAATGAATTCTTTTGATAAGTCGTCAGAACAAATGGGGGTAATTAATCCCGAAATCGCAAATAAACTTCGGGAAGATAAAGTGGGTATGGGGCGCATTGATGATGCGCCCCAATCTGAATATCTTTGGATGTGTGTTAACTGCGGAAAAACTTGGAAAAGCGGTAAATTCTGCTCCGAATGCGGCACCCCCAGACCTAAAGGATTTGAAGGGTGGCTTTGCAGCTGCGGAAACCGTGACAGAGGGGAATTCTGTTCTGTCTGCGGCGCTCCGAAACCTGACGATATCTGCGAACGGTGCGGTTGGAAGCCGGAGCAAGGCATGAGTCCGTCGGCATACTGCCCCGAGTGCGGATACGTCATCAAGAAAGATAAGGCTAAGCCTGTTAAAATCCCCGGTTGCCAGTGGGGATGACCGATGAATGTTCCGAACGCTCCGCAACCAAAATCATTGCTGTTAATCTGAGTGGATTTTGAAAATGAAAAAGCTTTTTGCACTTACAGCATCACTTATACTTTGCTTTGGAATAATAAGCGGCTGCGGTAAAAGAGTGGCTCCTGACGTTTGTGTCGTGAAAGAGATATATGATGTCGGCGAATTTAAAGTGACAGTTCCAGAAGGCTGGCAAACGATCGCCATTACCGATTCGTTTACGGAGGGGCGTCCTGTCAAAACCGACTGTGTCTTTTTGCGAAAGGGCGGAGAGAGCGATCGGAACGCCTTTGAAAAACCTTACATCCGCATTGAATACTGCAAAACAGAACCGAAAATTCCAAACCAAGAGTTGTTTAGCAACATCGAACCGCTTGAGCCTTTTAAGCTTGGCGATTTGACTTGGAACGGCTATACCGCCGACGAATATCACGGCAAGGCACATATCGGTCGATTCGCCGATATGTGGGCAGAGTGCGGCGAGTGTTTCTTTCACACTTTTATCTGGTTTGAATCTGGCGGCGACAGCATAAAGCTGCCAGATCCCGATGTACAGATGATATTGGCAAGTCTATCTCCCGCTATGCTGTAAAACAAATCGAGGAGGAGGGTCGGTGAAGAAAATGTGGAAGCTTATCATTTTGCTGATTTTAGCAGTTTTGACTGCTGCCGTTTTTTCATTCCGTAAAGTGTATCCCCCATCTAATACAGGCGGCGGAAAAACCGATAACACCGACCCGAATGCGCCAAAAGTAATCAGCTCCACCGAGATCACTTCCTTCAAATGTTCTTTTACCACTGCAAATGCTTTAAATCCCGGCGGACTTGGAAGGCGGTTTTACAGCTTTGAAGCTTCTCTTCAAAGCGGCAAGGTTATCGGCAGCTACCGCAGCGATGTCAGCTCTTCCCCCGATGAAACAATAAGCGGTGCGTTTGAAACCGATCCCGACTTTATGGTCGAACTTCAAGCCATCATATCAGAACACGATATTGCAAAATATAACGGCATTTCAATTCGTGTCGGCGGACTGCCCCCAAAGCTTGGAAGCAGGATCTATGTTACCTATGCTTCCGGCGAGCAGATAAGCGCGGCAAACAATCAATCGAACTTTTTGACTGTATCAGAGATGGAAGCGCTTGAAGCGCTTTTTCACAAATTCACCTTTTAAAAATGATAGGAGGATAAATATGAACTATATCGGCAACTGGAAATTTCACTCTATCGGCGTTATGCGCGAGGACAAGATCGAATACATAAGCGGTGAAGATTATCTCAAAGAGCCTATGCCCTATGTTGACGAAACCGACGAAGAAGCGGTAGCTGACGAGATCAGAGAGCGCAAGATCGCCATTGCGATGCAGATAAAAATTTGCGAGGGAGGTAAACTTTATCTTCTTACACCCATTCCCGAGGGTGCTCCTCAGGAGGAGCTTGACGCAGTGCTTGCTTCGGGCGAGCTGATGCTGGTTGACGGCATGCTGTGCGAACGTCCCGTTGAATGGGAGGAGCGCGACGGTGAGCTTTGGTACAACACCGGCATGGAAGGCGAAGTTATGGGCGAAGCAGCCGATCCCTGGGCAAAGGCTCTTAACGAAGAGGGGCTGTTTGAATTAATGAACATCCGCTTTGCAAAGGCTGATTGATTTTTTAAACGACATCCTTTCAGGAGGTGTCATTTTGAACTTGAAACGAACGGTAAGGACAGGGGTGATTTTGATGGGCATTTTTTCTGCAGTTGCCGCAATGTTTACCGGATGCGGCAAGCCAAAAGATAACGGCGTTTTTTCATCCGCTCCGACACCGCAATTATTTGGTGAGATCACGCCTGTTGCTATCCCCGAAGGTGTGAAAGTAACCGGCTTGTTCATCACCCATCAGGGGATGCGGTCGGGTCCTTATTACATCATGCAGACGACGGAAGATGGTGTTTATCTTAAAACCTCCAATCTCAGTCCTGATGATTATTGCATGATCAAGGATGAAGATGCCGCAGCGCTGCCTGCAAATGCCAAATATCTCGGCTTTGCCGACAGGGTAAAGGACTGCGAATATGCAAGCTCGGTACTGCTGAAAGATGACTCAGTGCTTATGGAGATTGAAGCCGCTGTCGCGGAAAGCGGTGCCCTTGGCTGGGACGGATATGACCAAACCGACCCGATGGAGGGCGTGTTGGATTCGGGTGACAGCTATCAGCTTTATCTGGAGCTGTCAAACGGGACAACCGTTACTATGAACGGATACAACGTCTGCCCCGCAGGATTTAAGCCGCTGCTTCGGACTGTGCAGCAGCTGTTTGAAGCAAACAGCGACTATTCCCGCTATCTGGCAAAAAGCCTTATCGATTCGCCCTGCGTCACCCTTTTTGCTTCGTTCAAAGACGGCATGCGGACAGAATACCGACTGGAAATGTCCGCCCGTAACAACCGTTGGGTCATTGTGATGAACGATCCATACGGCACTATCCTTGAAAAAGGCACCGATATTGCAGATTACGGTGAAATAGAAAGCGGGCTTCCGTTTGAGCGCTTTATCAGCATGCTGCAGCAGCATAATGCCGAACAGTGGAACGGATATTATGCGGCCGATGCAAAATCCAACAGCGGCTTTACCCTTTGTCTCACCTTTGAGGATGAAAAGAAGTTTGAATCCTCCGGCACTGTCCTGCCCGACGGATTTGCTGCTTTTAAAGAGGACTTTATCCGGGAAATTAATCGGTTTTACACCGAAACCAAAGGGGAGGTAAAACCATGAGCTCCGCTTTAATAGGTGCATGGGGCTGGAACGGTCACCAAGACTGCGGCTATTTCTTCGCCCCTGAGGGCAAGGGCAGCTATATTTTCTGCGGCGGAGAAAAGCCGTTTGAATACATCGACAACGGCGATTCGGTAACAGTCCATTTTACAGGGGATCTTTTGCCGAATCTGTTCAGATATGATATCGACGGCGACAGGCTGTCCATCGAGGACAGCTTTGGCGACCGGGTAATTTATACCCGATGCGAAGCTTTGATTAAAATACAGCTTCCTTGAGTACGGCATTCATCACTGCTGATAACAGCACACCATGGAGAACGGATATGAAAAGAACTGTTTTTATCATATTGGGGCTTATTATTGCCTTTATGCTTTCGGTAACGGCCGCAGCAGCAGATAAACCCGCCTTTACGCTGCAGCCGCAAAATCCCCGCTATCCCGAATACAGCGTTGCTATCTACACCGTTGAGGCTACCGGCGATAACCTGACCTGCACATGGTATCTGGATTTTGAGGGAAAAACTTATAATCTCTGCGACAGCAGCAATCCGACAGAGCCATGGGAAGGTTATGCCGGCAGCAGCTACGGTCCCTCCGGCAGCGGAAACACCTTCCACTATTTCTTTAACGGCATAGAGTCGGGTCTTAACGGGGCCGAGATCTACTGCGTTGTCAAAAACGGCAGCTACAGCATCACCAGCGACAAAGCCTTTATAACCGTTATGGGCGACAAAATGCCGCCGCAGCTGCGTGTTCCCGCAAAGGTAAACGCAAAGCTTAACGGAGATGTTGATATTCGCTGCATCGCCACCGCTCCCGAAAATGAGCAGCTAACTTATATCTGGTATGAAACCTCTACCGGAAAGCTGCCAAACATTATGGCGATAAGTCCAGAGCCTGAATACAGCGATTACTGGATCTGCGATACCTCCGCCCCCGGAACGAGATATTACGTTTGCGGTGTTGAGACAAGCTCCGGCGGCATGGCTTATTCCAGCGTTATACCTGTCACCGTATCCGCCCGCATCCCCGTTAACAAAGCTCCTAAGATAGCCACCGATACTCTGCCCGAAGCAACCGCCGGCGAAAACTATTCGGTACAGCTGCAGTGCAGCGACGCAAACGCCGAATTTGCCATCGGTAATTCCTCCGCAGATAAAACCAGCTTTGGCAAGACAGGGCTGACCCTTAGCAAAAGCGGAAAGCTTTCCGGAACTCCCGCCGCTGCAGGAGAATATACCTTCAGCATCACCGCTTCCGGTTTGGGCGGAAAGGACAGTGTAACCTATACACTTAAAGTAAATGAAGGTCTTATCCCCATCACTTCGGTAGCCATCACCGATATTGACGCACCCGAGACCGGCAAAGCACCCGACTGCTTCGCAAATGTTTCGGGAAAAGGCTATGCCCTTCCCTATGAAAATTCCCCCACCAGCTTTAACGGCGTGATGTGGTATGACATCACCGACGGACGTTTTATAGAGCTTAACAGCGAATTCAAAGCGGGACATGAATATCAGGTTTACGTCCAGCTTATCACCGAAGGCAACTATATCTTCAACTCCCCCGAAGGCACTGTAAACGGCAAATCCGCCGAGGTTTTCGGCAACACAGGCGCAATTACCGCCTGCTATATCTTCCCGCCCTGCAAAGCCGAAAGCACTTCCGGCTCGGGTCCGGCAACTAAGCAGAACAAACCTTTGGCATCTTCTCAGCCCTCCGCTTCTTCTCAGAAGTCCGAAAGCAAAGCGCCTGCTGCTTCCTTTAAATCGGATACGCCTATCGCATCTTCGGCAAAACCCGAGGTAAGCGCTCCGACCGCTTCCTTTAAGTCGGATGCTCCCATCGTTTCTTCGGCAAAGCCCGCAAGCAGCACCGCTACCGAAGCTAAATCGAGCGCAGCTGCTCCCGCTTCCTCTGCTGCACCGGACAAGGTTGAAGCTTCTGCTCCCGTGCAGCATAACAACGGCGGAATGCCGATGTGGGGCGTAATACTTTGCGTGGCATCTGCCGCAGCAGCGGGCGTTGGAATTACGCTGGCAGTGGTCAGCAAAAAGCACAGCAAATAACTTTCAAATAAAAGACAGCGCTGAAAAACAGATCATTTACTGTCCGTTTGGTCATAATTGCATCTGCTCTGCCGGCAGCGGCGCATACAAAGGATGATATCTCACGAAAGGAGATGAAGATGTGAAAAAGCAAAGATGGGTTATCGCAGCTGTTTTGGCAGCTGCCGCATTGACTGCATCATTCGGCATAGGCTTAAAGATGAAATCGAAGCTGTCACCGTCCGAACCGGAAGAAGACGGCGGTGTTAAAGACAGCACCGATCTTTCCGCGCCCAAAGTAATTAATTCACAGGAAATAACCGCTTTTTACACTTCTTTCTTCTGCGAAGATGCCAAAACTCCTGCCCGCACCGGCGGATATTGGTTCGAGATAGGCAAAAACAGTTCAGGAACACTTATGCTGACCGCATCATGCTCCAAAAAAGGCGGCATAGCAGCAGATGAAGCGCTGCTTAAAAAAGTACAGTGCATCATAGAGCAGTATGAGCTTGTTAAATTAAACGGGTTAAACTGTGTTACGCAGGCTTTACCCGTCCAATACAGCCCCTGTTCGCTGTCGGTCAGCTACTCTTCCGGAGAGCAACTTTATTTCAGGACAGACGGTGAACCCGATACCCAGTGGTACAAAGACTTTTTAGATCTGTTTTTACCGCTGTTTGAGCAAGACTAATAAAAATCACCCCTTTGCATTGCAAAGGGGTGATTTTTACATTTAAATTTAATGATCGGATTTGAGTCCTGCTCCGCACATGGTGATAAGGCTGTCGGGAGTTTTTCCGTGCAGCTCGCAATATCTGAGATATGCCGCATAGTTGCCTGCGGTAGTATGCTCACAGTAGATTCCCTTTTTGGCAAGTTCCGCTCTTGCGGGCAGAATGCTCTCTTCGGGGATCTCTACTATCTCCATATCGTACTGATAGATCTTTTCCAATATCTCTGCGCCGCGCATCGGCTGACCGATCGCGATGCCCTCAGCAAGGGTAGCGGTAGGAGTTACCTGTGCAGGTTCTTTCAGTCCCTGACGCTTTGCCTCTGCAAAGGGAGCGCAGCGCTCGCTCTGGATGGCGATGATGTTGGGCATCTTATCGATGACGCCGCTTTCCAGCAGGTGCTCAAGTCCAAACACAGCACCTAAAAACAGCGTTCCGTTGCCAAGCGGGATAAAGATATTCTGCGGGATTCTGCCAAGCTGTTCATATATTTCATATATGTAGGTCTTGGTGCCCTGATAGAAGAAGGGATTGTAGACGTGGTTGGCGTAATATTTGCCCTCGTCGTTTACCTTTGCGCGGCAAACATCAGCGCAGTGGTCGCGAGATCCGGGAACAACGTTAACTGCCGAGCCATGAGCCTTTATCATGTCTATTTTCTTGGGGGAAGTGCCCTCGGGAACAAAAATCTCACACTCGATCCCCACTCTGCCGCAGTATGCCGCAACGCTGTTTCCGGCGTTTCCGCTGGAATCCTGCACCACCGAATCTACGCCGATAGCCTTGCAGTGTGCAACCAGCACGGCAGCGCCTCTGTCCTTAAAGGACAGGGTGGGCATAAAGTAATCCATTTTGAGCATAAGGTCTTCGTCATATTTTACGATGGGGGTCATGCCTTCGCCCATGGTGACAGCTTTCCAGTCGTCGCCCTCGAGCGGCATAAAATTGCGATAGCGGAAAATACTCCACTCGCCTTTATCGATAAGCGCTTCTTCAAACTTGGGCGGCTGATAGTCCAGCTTCCAAAGTCCGCCGCAAACACATTTGGGCTCCAGCGATGAAACGTCCTTTTTCATTCCGCATTTTGCGCAAACATACTGTACTTTCATATTATTCAACCTCCGCAACCGCTTCTATTTCAACAAGGCATCCGAAATGCAGCGACGGAACGGGAACTACGATTCTCGCCGGCATGTGCTCGCCGAAAAATTTTGCGTAAACTTCGTTTATTGCATCCCAATAGCTTACATCGGCAATATAGATTCGGCACTGAACCACCTTTTCTTTGGTGAGCCCTGCAGCTTTGAGCACACGCTCGACATTGCAGAGCGCCTGCTCCATATGCTTATCGGGGCCGCCGACTGCGACCTCTCTGGTGTCGAGATCGAGCGACAGCTGACCGGAAATATACAGCATGCCGTTGGAGATAACTCCGGGGGCATAGTGTCCTTTATTTACGCCTTTTGCATCAACAAAAATCTGCTTCATTTTTATCCTCCCATTGATGAAAGCTTTTATCTTTTTTTACCTTTTGCTTCGTCAAGATAGCTGTAGATCGTTACCTTCGACACGCCCATCAGCTCCGCCACCTTATCGACAGCGCCCTTTACCAAAAATATTCCCTTGTCATCCATAAATTTGACAAGCTCGATAAGGCGCTTTCGGGGCAGCTCTTTTACGTCGGCACTGCCGATTATCTTCAAAATAAGGCCGTCGAGTATTTCTATTACGTTTTGGTCGGGCTCTTCGACTACATTTTGCTTAGCATCGACGCCGAGAAATGCATCAAGCTTTTGCTTCATCTGCTGATATTCGGTTATATCGTGGTTTATGCAAAGCATTCCTACAACTTTGTTTTCGGTATCCCTTATCAGCGACGAGGATGAGCGTATCGTTTTGCCGTCGGTCGTCTGAAAAAGGTAGTTTATGACGCGGTCATCTTTAAAATTATTGCTGAGCAGCACATTTTTAACCAGATGGTCAAAGGTCTGCCCCTCTTTTCTGCCGGTGACATGTCCGTTTGCCACATAAACCACCGATTTATCGGGCTGTTCCAGATCGTGGACCACAACCTCGCATCCGTTTCCAAAGGTTCCCGCTATTATATCGGCAACGGCAATATGATTTTTTAAAACTGCGTTCATACGATACCTCTTCATATAATTTTTTATACGATAAAGTATATAACTTTTTATACGTTTTTTCAAGAACGCGGCATAAATGCTTTATTTATATTCCTTTTGCAGCATATCAACAACAGTTATAAATGCCTTTACTCCCGCTTTGAGAGCGCCTTCGTCATAGTCAAAGCTGCGGTTGTGGTGACCCGCTTTTAAGGGAGTCATCAACGCCATATAGCATGCCTTTCCGCCGTGCTCTCTCACTGCGTCCATCATGCAGGAAAAGTCATCGGTACCGCCGGTTTGAGCAAGCTCTGTCTGTGTATATTTGAAATCGGGGATTTTTGCTGCGGCCTTTGCTATTTTTTCGGCAAGATCCAGATCTCCGTTGCCTGTCGGACAGATGCCTTTTATCTCGGTGGTATAGCTGCATCCGAACGCTTTGCATACTCCGTCAACTATATCTATCGCCGCTTTATAAAGGCGCTGCTCAACCTCAGTGGTAGAGCCTCTTGTTTCTGCCCTCAAGTGGCAGCTTTCGGCAATTACGTTTCTTCCGCTTCCGCCCGAGATGGTGCCGATATTCAGTCGTCCGCTTCCTCGTCCGTCCTGTAAAAAGGACTGCATTCCGGCAACGGCAACGCAAGCCGCATTTATTGCGTTATTTCCCGTCTGAGGAGCAAATCCCGCATGGGCGCTCTTTCCGGTGATGTTGATATCAAATTTTGTGGTCGCGTAAAGACAGGTCTGCGTTCCCGCAAGGCCGTATTCTCCGTTTGGAGAATTGAAAATGTGGGAGGAAAGCACAACATCTACGTCGTCCAGTATGCCGGTTTTTATCATGGCAACAGCTCCGCGGTCACCTTCTTCCGCAGGCTGGAACAAAAGCTTTATCGTACCGCACAGCTCGTCTTTATGCTTATTGAGCAAAGCAGCCGTAAACATTCCTACCGCGCTGTGTCCGTCATGGCCGCAGGCATGAGTCATATTAGCATTTACCGAGCAGAAGCCTTCTTTGTAAGGGCGATGGAAATCTTCCTTGGATTCTTCAACATCGTTGCAGTCTATATCAAATCGAAGAGCAATCACCGGTCCGGGACGGCCTGTTTCGATCACTGTTACCGCTCCGGTGTAATACTGCATATTTTCTACCAGCTCTGCCGAAGCGCCCTGTTCTATCGCCCTCTGCTGCTGCTTTTTTGCCGCTTCAACGCCCGGCCATGCCCAGGCATATTCAGGGTTGATCACCTGACGTCCGTAAGCTACCTTCATGCCCTGTGCGGTCAAAAATTCCACTATCTTTGAAGTGGTACGAAATTCGGTCCACGCCGACTCGGCATAGCGATGAAAATCACGTCTGGTTTCTATTATTTCCGATTCCAGTGCGTCAACTTCTTTGTAAACAGATAACAGATCCATTTTTCTCCCCCTAAACGCTCAAAATATAATTTGTTATTCCTAATGTATAAAATTTTATACATTATTCAATTCATTGTCAATAATTTTTTATACGTTTCTTAATTTATTTTTAAGATAATATTGATTATATCTGGGCATAATATCTTTTAAAGCTAAAGGAGGGCGAAAAATGATAGAACAGGACACCGTAAAACTGCTTAGAGAATGCGACGCAGGGGTAAAAATGGGCATTTCATCGATAGGCGATGTTTTGGATTATATTCAGGCGGATTCGCTTAAAACCAAGCTGGAAAACTGTAAAACCGAGCACGAAAAGCTGGAAACGCAGATCAAACAGTCGCTGAACCGCTATAATGACAGCGGAAAAGAGCCGAATCCCATGGCGAAAAGCATGTCGTGGGTGAAAACCAACATGAAGCTGGCTATGGATGAATCGGATGCCACGGTGGCGGACTTGATGACTGACGGCTGCAACATGGGGGTAAAATCGCTGAACAAGTACCTCAATCAGTACAAAGCCGCTGATGAAAATTCCAAGGACATTGCAAAGCGGCTGATAAACCTTGAAGAAAAGCTGGTAATTGACATCCGCAGTTCCCTGTGATACAAAAAACTCCCGAAAATTCGGGAGTTTTTTGCTTGCATATTCAGATAATAAAAGCATTTATAATGCCAACGATCAGTGCCACCATTCCCATCAGCATATTTACTTTGCGTTTACCTTTACCGCTTATTTCAAGAACAAACGCAACAGCACTTAAAGCACCCATAGCGATACCCAAAGCATACTGCAGCGGGAACATCACCGATAATACTCTTACGCTTACCGAGGCTACATAGATGCCCAACAGCGTGGTGATGAAAAAACCTATTCTGCGCTGCCATGCCTTTTTGCCAAAAAACATGAGTCCTAATCCCAAAACAGCCGCGCCGATTATAGCGATAAATACAATTATCAGTATATCCATGTTATTCATCATATATTATCTCTCCTTAACTCTCCAATATTAGCCACACCATTGTGGTATGGTTAATATTTTACCATAACCTTTCTTGCTATGCAATCATTTTTTCTGATGATATAGCTATTTCAGCCGCATTGACTGCCGCTATCAAAAATGCTACTATTTCATTGTACAATCATACATTTTGACGCACTTTAAAGGAGCGTGAATATTATGTTCAAGGTCGATTTAAACAGCGATTTAGGTGAAAGCTTCGGCGCTTATACCATAGGAATGGAC
>JAFQAX010000055.1 GCA_017399785.1 Oscillospiraceae bacterium
CAGATAGAAGAGTTTTCTCGGCATTTTAAAGTGATTGCCGTCGATACAAGAGGACACGGCTCTTCTCCGCGCGGTGAAGGGCCTTTTTCTTTGTCGCGTTTTGCCGAAGATCTGAAAAGCTTTATGGATGAGCAAAATATCACCAAGGCGCACGTCCTCGGTTTTTCGGATGGCGGTAATATCGCGATGCTGTTTGCGCTTAAATACCCCGAGCGGGTGGATAAGCTCATCTTAAACGGCGCGAATCTTTTTCCCTCAGGTGTAAAAATGTCGGTGCAGATACCGGTCGTGATCGGCTATTGGGCGGCAGCGTTCATTTCGCTGTTCGACAAAAAGGCGGTCGCCAAAAAGGAGCTGCTGGGTCTTATGGTCAACGAACCGCACATCGACCCGAAGCAGCTTTCGGCAATCAACGCCCCAACACTTGTCATCGCCGGCGACAACGACATGATAAAGGACAGCCACACAAGGCTTATCGTCGATTCGATAAAAAATTCACGGCTTAGAATAATCAAGGGGGACCACTTCATAGCGGCAAAAGAGAGCGAAAGCTTTAACGCCGAACTGTTGGATTTCCTTTTAAATAAGTAAGATAAAATTCGGAGGGTGCAAAATGATACAGGATATTTATCCAAAGGTGTTTAAAAATCAGTTTTTCATAAAATCTGCCCATCGCGAGGACTATGCCCTCTGCTATGACAAAACCCAGATCCTTTGTAAATATGATGGCGAGAATATCGTGCTGCCTACCGTCGGTCAGCTGAATCTGGATGAAGCCGACTGCACCTTTATCTTTGCGATTGACGACAGCGACTTTTTTCTCGTCCGCAAGCAGCCGGAAGCTATCCCCGAGGGATTTAAGTTTGAGAAAAAAGAGGTGCTCCGCACCGCGCTGCCGAGATACACCGCCTTTGCGGGATTTGTCGGACTGCACCTCAACGACTGGTATAACAGCACCGTATTTTGCGGACGCTGCGGCGAAAGATTGGTCGCCGACGATAAGGAACGCATGATGCGCTGCGACAACTGCGGCAACATGATCTATCCCAGAATCAACCCCGGCGTTATCGTTGCGGTAATCAACGGCGACAAGATTCTGCTTTCCAAATACACCAACCGCGGACCGGTAAACTACGCACTTATCGCAGGTTTTACTGAAATCGGCGAGCCTATCGAAAAGACGGTCGAGCGTGAGGTAATGGAGGAAGTAGGGCTCAAGGTCAAGAACGTCACCTTCTATAAGAGCCAGCCCTGGGCATATTCCGATTCGCTGCTGGTCGGATTCTTCTGCGAGCTGGACGGCGATGACGCTATCACTCTCGAGCGCAACGAGCTTGCCGAAGCAGGCTGGTTTACCGCCGATGAGATCGATCTGACCGCAGACCAGATGAGCCTTACCCGTGAGATGATAATGCAGTTTAAAAACGGCAAGCACCCATTTGTAAAGTAAATAACAGATAACAAAACCGCCCGCTGTGTTTATGCGGGAGGTCATAAGGACACAATTTGAACCATAGGTAATTTTGGTATAGTAGAGGACGGCAATCGCCGTCCTCTACTGTTTTCTTGCGCTTACGCCGCTTCTTCCTTTGCCATAGCTGCAAGATCTGTTTCCTCCGGAGTGTCCATCAACCCCACATCCCTATAATAGATCCGAATCTCCTGTGGTGCAGCTCTGGAATACTTTTCGGCTCGTTCCCCAACCACTATCTTCTCAATGAAAAGGTGCAGCAATTCAGGTGTCAGTTCTGAGATGTCCTCGTACTGTTTTGCTCGCTCCACAAACTTCGCGACGTTGGAGAGGGAATCCTTCAACTTTTCCAGACGCTGTTCCAACGCAGGGATGTCCTCTTTGAGCTTCGCCTGCTCCTGTGTGTATTCAGAGGAGAGGATGCGATACTGTTCATCCGGGATGCGGCCAAGGACATTGTCCTCATACAACCTTTTGAAGAGTGCCGTCAACTCTTTTTCACGCCTTCCCCTTGTTAGCATAGGTAGAGCATTTGAAGTTGTTGTAGAAATCGGCGTCTTTCTCATAGGTATCCCTCTTACGGTCGGAATATCTGTACCCAGTAGGTTCTGCCGTTCTCAGCTTGATAGCAGCCGACGCCGATGCTCTGATATCGCTCAAGCAGGAGGTTGGTACGATGGCCTTCCGAGCTCATCCATGATGTGACCTGCTTTTCTGCTGATTTTTTCGCGCCGACATTTTCGCCGCAGCCATGGGTTTTGCTTACTCTTGTTCCGTCAGGTCGCTCATGGCTGTACTTGGTGGATACTTCTCCGGCTTTTGTTTGAGCCAGTTTCATGAGTTCTACATCCACCTCGAGAGGGGGCAGGCCATGGTTTTCTCTTTGCGCGTTGGTGAGCTTGATGACTTCCATCGCCCATTGTTCTGCACTGCTGACTTCGTTTTCTTCCGCTTTGACGGTGAGAACTGAATTGGCGCTATTATCCAATCCCCGATAGTCATTAAATACTTTTGGGAACCAGAACTCCCATCTTCCATCGGGATTGACACTTTCATATTGCTGAGCGATGGTCAGCGAATCCTTTCCCGACATGCTTCCGATGATGTTGTGAGCTTGATCGTAGAAGTACCATGTGGTAATGGGCCAGTCCTTGCCCGCCGCGAAGACGGCAGGAGTGGTTTGGTCGTAGATCATAATGTCGTATCCATCCAGGGGATTTGCCGCGTAGGTGTTGATTGCGCCTGCCGCCATCATCGCTGTAGCAAGCATGGTTGTGATGATTTTCTTTTTCATTGGTGATACCTCCTTTAGCAACAAAGGATACTGGTAAGCTGAATATAAAGCTATCATCAATACCAACGAAAAGAGCTATGAGAGTTTTATAACTGTTGCTGCCTGGTTGTTGTACATCGCTCACTTCATCCATCAAATTGTGTTGATAAATGAGCGATGAAGTGTTATGATAAATATGAGGTGATCTGCCATGCATAATAAGAAACCGCCGTTTGAAATCACAAATACGATTCTTGATAAAATTGCAGAAATTGCCGAACTGGTTGGCCATGTAAATGCATCTTTAGGATTGTCTACAAATCCCACGCTGCGGCGTACCAACCGAATCCGCACCATCTATTCCTCTTTGGCAATCGAGCAGAATACGCTAAGTTTGGATCAGGTCACCGCTGTTCTCCAAGGCAAGCGGGTTATTGCGCCGCCGAAAGATATCGCAGAGGTCAAAAACGCTTACGAGATTTATGAAATGATGGAGTCGCTTGACCCGTATTCCGTGGATGATTTACTGAGTGCCCACGGTGTTATGACCAGAGGTCTGGTAGAAGAGGCTGGTTGTTTCCGATCCCGTCCTGTGGGTGTGGTGGACAAGCAGGGGAATATTCTTCATTTCGGCACTTTGCCTGATTATGTACCGGGATTGGTAACAGAGCTTTTGGACTGGGTGCGTGACAACGAATTCCATATGCTTATCAAGGGCTGTGTGTTTCACTATGAGCTGGAACTTATACACCCATTTGCTGATGGAAATGGTCGTATCGGACGACTGTGGCACACACTGCTGCTGACCCAGTGGAAACCGATATTCGCCTGGCTTCCGGTGGAGTCCATCATTCATGACCGGCAGGATGAATATTATCAGGCTATCAATCGTTCCAATAACGAAGCTGAGTCCACTGCATTTATTGAATTTATGCTCTCGGCTATCAAGGAAGCTTTAATAGAAGCGGTACAGACCGGAGACCTGGAAAACATGAGTACTGAGGAACAGCGCAGGTATCAGATTGAGTGTTTCCTGAAAAAGAACAGGACGATCACCAATGCAGATGTGCGGGAAATGTTGGGTGTGTCTGCCGCTACCGCAAATCGTATTCTTGCAAAGATGGTGGAAGAAGGGAAGATTAAAAGGATTCGCATCGGAAAGTTCTGGGGTTACTGCCCACACAAACAATAAGTTGTATAGTCATTATAATTGCGAGAGGAGGTCGTGATTATGGAGCGTGTATACGCTTTTACAGATGAATATGGAGCATTCGGTTGGGACTTGGATAATTCTTCTGTGTCAACTCACTTTATAATTACTGCGATTATTGTAAAAGAATCCGACTTAAATAACTTTGCTTCAAAGGTTGAATCACTTCGAGTGAAACATTTCCAAACAGGAGAAATAAAGTCAAGTAAAATAGCAGGAGAGCATAACAGACGCCTGCGAATTTTAGCCGAACTACAGGACATTCCTTTTAGTATTTTCTCGGTTTGTGTAGATAAGAAAAAATGTCTTGAAAGTATGAGCATGAAAGGGCTGCAATACAAGAAAACATTTTATAAATTCATGAACAATATTGTTCATAGGGAACTTCGACGAGCATTTGAAACAATAACTGTGGTTGCAGACGAAATTGGAAGTAATGAATATATGCAGAGCTTTTGTCGATATGTGAGCAATCATCAGGATCTGCCAGATTTGTTCGGAGATGCCCAGTTTAGATTTGAAAGCAGCAAGAACGATGTGGGTATACAACTTGCGGATTTGATCAGTGGTACTTTAGCTTATGTATTCGATCAACACAAAAAGGCAGATGATGCTCCTGACTATCTGCAAATACTGAGGAATAAAACAATTCGCATTGAGCCATATCCGAAAACATACGACAATTATGTTTTGGAAAAAAGTGCAATTGCAGAAGACTATGATGAAGATATTGCCAAGCTTTGTTTTGCGCAGGCTGTGAAGTTTATAGAACATAACGCTAATGAAGATGATCCCGAAATAAAAGCACAGGTCATTGTTTTGCAATACCTCTTGTTCCGATTTATGAATAATGATACTCGGGGATACATTTATACGCAGGAACTAAAAGAACAACTGTCGAACACTGAATTGAGTAACATTAAAGACACAGCATTTAGAATGCGAATAATTGGTAAACTCCGTGATAGCGGTGTTATAATTGCCAGTTCTCAAAAAGGATATAAAATTCCTTCAAAACAGTCAGAGCTATATGATTTTATTAATCATGATGCGAAGATTGTGATACCAATGCTTGCACGATTAAAAAAATGCCGTGATTTGGTGAAATTGAGTACAGCAAACGAACTTGACCTTTTAGCTCATACTGAATATGATCAACTGCGAGAATACTTTGATAGATGCTGATACAACCTTAACATTTTACTAAAGAAAAAATCTTGCAAATCTGCCCAGCATAGCTTATACTATTTTCATCTTAAGTGCGTGGGATTTAACCTTCACTGAGGTGACATCACCTTTAGGATCTGGTACTTCGGTGTGCAGGTTCGACCCCTGTTACCCGCACCATACATTAAAA
This sequence comes from Oscillospiraceae bacterium, assembly GCA_017399785.1. GTDB lineage: Bacteria > Bacillota > Clostridia > Oscillospirales > Ruminococcaceae > Yanshouia. Next base: position 5,312 of record JAFQAX010000055.1, read on the forward strand.
TATTCGGTAAAGGAGCATAGCTATGGAACTTATCTACACCGGCAAAACCAAGAACGTTTATAAACTGGAAAACGGAAATGTACTGCTGAAATTCAAGGATGACTGCACCGGCAAAGACGGTGTTTTCGATCCCGGTGAGAACACCGTAGGTCTTACCATCGAAGGTATCGGCAAGGCCAACCTCAAGACCTCTGTTTACTACTTTGAGATGCTTAAAAATGTGGGCGTAAAGACCCATTATGTAGTAGCTAACGTAGAAGAAGCTACCATGGAAGTGCTTCCCGCCACCGTTTTTGGTCACGGACTTGAAGTTATCTGCCGCCTTGTTGCAACCGGCAGCTTCATCAGAAGATACGGTGAGTACATCGCTGACGGCACCCCCATTGAGGACGGATATGTTGAGTGCACCTTCAAAAACGATGCCAAGGGTGATCCGCTGGTAACCAGCGAAGGCCTTGCAGTGCTTGGCGTTATGAGCCAGGAAATGTTCAACAGCATGAAGGAGCAGACCCTCAAGATCACCAAGGTTATTGCCGACGACCTCAAGAGCATCGGCCTCGACCTGTGGGATATCAAGTTTGAGTTCGGCTATAACAACGGCGAAGTTATCCTCATCGATGAGATCGCTTCCGGCAATATGCGCGTATACAAGGATGGCGAAAAGGTTGATCCCGTATCGCTCACCGAAATGATCCTCAACCGCTGATAGGCAAAATCAATCACAGGTACGGCAGCTTTTGCCGTACCTGTTGCTGTAAATGGGGAAGAAAAATGAATTTCGTCTCGAAATTTTTTGATCAGCTGACTGCCGCCGAGATATACGAAATATTAAAAGCAAGAACTAAAATCTTTATCGTGGAGCAAAACTGCCCTTATCAGGATTCGGACGGCACAGATTACGACAGCCTGCATGTCTTTTATGAGCAGGAGGGCGAGATCCTGGCATATCTACGTGCCTTTGAAAAAGAAAAGGGCGTTGCGCAGGTCGGTCGGGTACTTACAATAGAGCACGGAAAGGGACTTGGCGGAAAGCTGCTGAAAGCCGGATTGGAGCAGGTCAAAGAAAAATACGCCCCACAAAAGATATATATCGAAGCGCAGTGCTACGCAACGGGATTTTACGAGCGGGAAGGTTTTAAAATCTGCTCAGATGTATTTCTGGAAGACGGAATACCCCACGTAAAAATGGAATTGATATTGTAAATTAAAAATCCGACCTGTATTTAATACAGGTCGGATTTGCTATTAAAACAAAAATCCCAGCAGCATCGTTGTGACCAAAACGCTTATCGGAAGATAGGCGGAATTTACCACCGCAACGCCCGAGCCTTTGTAACCCTGTTCCAGTGCCAGCAATGGGGCGGTGCTTACCATCGGAACAAACAAAACGATTATTATGGCGTTTCTTGCTTCTCCCAATGGCAAAGGCAGGAAATAGATGATAAGTCCTATTACAGCAGCGGCGGAAAGGCGGGTAAGAATAACACCTATGCTTCTGCCGATATTGCGTTCAAAGTTAAACAACAGTCCTATTGAGATCATGGCAAGTGCAGTGTTTGCATCGCTGAGCGGTTTTATCATGGTGATGGCAAAATCAGGCAGCCGAAGTCCCCAAAGACATAAAACCAGCATACAGCAATTAGTCATAGCAGGTGCGTTCTTAAGTATGTTCTTAAAGCTGTTAACTATTCCGCCTTCGTGCTTGCCAAAGCACATTGTTCCGACAAGATAAGGAGTTATCACATATGTAAATATGGCTGTGCCTATGTTAAACAGTAAAATTGCGGCAACGCAGCGGTCACTGACAAAATTCTGTACCATCGGCACCGCAAAACCGGAAATATTAAAGAGCGGGATAGACAGCAGATATATGCAGCGCTGTTCGGCAGATTTGCCCTTTGTAACGGCGATGGCTATCATCACCATCACAAAGTTTATGATAAATCCCGCGGCAAGCGCACCCAACAGGTCCTTTGAAATGGTCATGCCGTTCATGTTTGAGATTATCATGCAGGGCAATGTTAAGTTTATGACTATCTTTGAAACAACACGGGCATCTGCTGCGGGGATGAGCTTTATTTGCTTTATAAAGAATCCCATGGCTATCGCCAGCAGCATCGATGCGGTTTTAATATATATGTTTGGCATAAATGCTCCTCCAAAATTGAGGTTAGCGGATAAAGTTCAGCTTTCTTCGCTTTTCCATATTAGGATAGGGAAGGTTGTCCTTCATGGCATCGCGCTGCATGAGCACCCACGCCATGTTTTCGGCAAGCATTTTAACGGTGTCCATTCCCTCGGTATCCTTCACCGCTTCTCCGGCATCCCAGCCGTGGATGATAGGCCAGTAGCTTGAGCCCACCAGTGTCATCTCGGAATATACTATGTAATGATTAAGGCAGTCCAATGCGGCAGAGCCTCCGCTTCTTCTTGCCGAAACGATCGCAGCGCCCACTTTCCCTCTGAATTCTCTTTCGCGTGTTGCGACAAAAAACGCTCGGTCCAAAAAGCTTTTCATGGTGCCGGCAATACCCGAAAAATAAACGGGGCTGCCGAGAATTATTCCGTCTGCCGCACGCATCTTATCAATGGCGGCATTTACAATGTCATTATTAAATACGCATTTTCCTTTGCCGACACAGCTTTCGCATCCGATACAGCCGCGAATAACGTTTGCCCCGACATTTATTATCTCTATCTCAATGCCGTGACTGTCAAAAACAGATTTCATGACCGAAAAAGCAGCCGCGGTGTTTCCGTTGACTCGGGGGCTTCCGTTTATTGCAACAACCTTCATGATGCCACTTCCTTTTACCCGTTCTGTCCAAATTTTGAATAATTTGATTTTAACACACCATACCCGATTTTTGAATATAAAAAATAAGTGTCCTCCATTTTAAACGGAGGACACTTGAAAACTATCAGTCTTTTTTAAGCAGGTCGCGGATCTCGCGAAGAAGAACCACGTCGTCGGGATCGACGGGAGGAGGGGGAGGAGGAGCAGCTTCTTCTTTCTTTTTGTGGAAAGAGTTCATCGCTTTGATAACGATAAAAATAGCGAAAGCTACCAGCAAAAAGTTTACGATATTCTGAATGAAATTGCCGTAGTAGATGGCAGCTTCTGCGACATCGCCCTCTGCGGGGGTGATGACATACTTAAGACCGGTGAAATCGATGCCGCCAAACAGCATTCCGATCATCGGCATGATGATGTCCTTTACCAGCGAATTTACTATGCCGGTAAAAGCGCCGCCTACAACAACGCCTACTGCCATATCCACCACGTTGCCGCGGGAGATAAATTTTTTAAATTCGGCCATAAAGCCCTTAGCTTTATCCATATTGATCCTCCGTGCTTTTAAAAGATTTGCGGAAAGCTCCGCTTAACTGATAAAAGTATAGCAGAAGCAAAAGTCGAGGTCAAGAAAGGGCGGTCTTACTTTGCCGAAAAACCAACGATGCCAAAGGCGCCGGGGCCTCCGTGGCAGGTGATGACGCAGCCGGTCTTCATCCACTCGACCTTTTTAAAGCCAAGCTTTTCGGCGGTATGCTCGGCGGCGGTGCGGACGCCGGCATCCATATAAGGGGTGTTGATGAAATAGAGCATCTCGCGGTCAAGATTATTGCGTTCAACATATTCCTCAACCAGCTTGGGGACGATTTTGTCCATTGCGCCGCGGTATTTTTTTCTCGCCATGAGATAGCCGTCAATTATCTCGATGCAGGGATGCAGCGCCAGCAGATTTCCTGCGATGGCAACTGCGTTGCTTACTCGACCGCCGGCACGCAGATAGTCGAGATTTTTGGGGATAAAGCACATTTTAACTTTATCACGAATCGAAAGGACAAAATCAGAAAGCTCCTCGACATCGGCATCGGGATTAGCCTCAAGGAACTTTGCCGCTTCGATGACAACGGCAGCCTGACCTACCGAAACGTGCTTGGTGTCGATGCAGGTGACATAGGGCCTATCCTCCGAAACCAGCACACCGTTTTGATAAGAACAGGTGGTAACGGCAGAATAGGCAAGATGCACAATCTGCTTTTCGGGGTGAGCGGCGTGTATCTCGTCGAATACCTTTTCAAAGTCATAAGGCGCCGCTGCGCTGGTGGTGGGAACCTTTCCGGTGCGGTCGTAATAAGCGCATACCTCTTCGGGAGGAAAAGCGCCGTCATCAAGCGTCTGATCGCCCATGTTTACATGCATTGTGACAAGATAAACGCCAAGCTTTGCCGCAAGTTCTGCGGTCACATCCGAGCCGGTCTCGGCGGTGAGAATGATATTTTTGTTCATTTTATCTGTTCCTTTCGGAGTGTATTAAAAGATGTTGCAAGTTCAATATAACAGCCGCAAACCCGCATTGTCAAAGGATTTAGCTGCCGAAAAGGCAAAATCAGCATCTTCAAAATTCAAATGTGTCAGCTGATACATTAATTTGTGTCAATTTACGAAAATGCCGGAAAAGATTGATTTCTCAAGAAGTTTGTGCTATTATTTTAATGCAGTATTTTACTCGCTTTTTGGAAAAAGTGTGTAAAAACTAAAAACAAAAGCCGCACACACACTTGGCAGAAATGCCATGGCGGCAAAAAATTGGAGGAATTTCACAATGAAAAAGCTTTTTGCAGTAGCACTTGCCGTTGCAATGCTCTTCAGCCTTGCAGCAGTAAGCTTTGCAGCAACCGCAGGCAGCAACGCACCCGAATTTGAGTTCGTAGGAATCGGTGACGAGCCCTTCCACTACGACGCAGTTGGTTACTATGATTCTCTGTTCAGCGATCCCCAGTATGCACCTCTGCAGGGTCTTGCCATGTTTGGCGACGGCGACCACCTCATGATGAGAAACGGCTACATCTCCTACGGTGCGGCTGCTTACTACCCCATCATCTTTGCTGACGTTAACGGCTATGAGTTTGTCGCAGCTGATTCCGACCTTATCGAAGGCCTCAAGTTTAAGACAGAGTTCGAGCAGGGCGCAAACCTTGTAAAGGATGTTTCCATTGTTAAGATGAATGTTCGCAGCGTTGTTGACACTGTTTTTCCTGTAAACCAGCAGGCTGGACTTGATGAAACTACCAGACTTGCAGCTGCTCTCAATAACGGCGTTAACTACATCTACTTCCTCAAGATTTCCGTTAACCCCTACATCACCACCGGCGAGGATGACATCATCGGCACCGTAACCTTCGATTGCAAGGATGACGAAGAGCTCGATATCGTTGTAGAAGGCACCAAGTATGAAGATTCCAAGGTTCTCGAAGTAGAAGATCTCAAGTGCCCCATCAACTTCCCCGTACACGTAGAGCGCCACTACACCGCTCCCAATGTAGGTACCATCGTTGATGACGAGTTCGAGGTTGAGTATGAAAAGCTTTACTCCCTCAAGTTTGACAACGACGAAGAAGTAGAGCTCACCTTTGGCGGCGGCGCAGGCTCCGAGCAGAACGAAGGCCGTTTCACCGTTGACGTATCCGGTCAGGGCAAGGTTATCCTCAACGTAACCACCACCGCTAACGAAGCTATCGTTGCAGCAAACCCCGGCGTTGAGATGTACTTTGTAAACTTCAACGGCGTTAAGTTCAACCGTGCAGGCGAGTTCGAATATGAGATGGAAGACCTTGCGGCAGCTTATATGGTAGTAAACAACCAGCTCGTTCCCATCCCCGGACTTGAGATCGAGGACGACACCGCAACCTTTACCACCAACATGCTCGTTCCTTACGTATTCGCAACCGCAGAGCTTGTTAACCCCGCACCCGTAGCATAATTGATATACATTATATAATGTAATTAAAAGCGCTCCGTCTTACGATGGGGCGCTTTTCTTTTGCTTTTCACCGCCCAAGGCTCCCCTTAATGCGATTAAGGGGAGCTGTCAGCCGTAAGGCTGACTGAGGGGATTAGAAAAATTCTTAACAGCCCTCATCTCTTTGTAACTATTTCCCCCTGCGCAGGCGTAAAAATCGCTAAAAACCGCCCGAAAAGTTACAAAATGAGCGTTTTACACCTTAAGAGGTTTTAAAAACGATTACAAAAATGTAACAAAATTGTTGCAATGCGGCAATTTCTGTGCTATATTATAGCTACAAGGTTTCGGAAAGGCGTTGGAGAGCGCCCCCGAAAATAAAACAAGGTTTTTAGCATAAGGTGTTGGAGAGCACCCGCTGAAAATAAAATTTAATTAGGAGGAATTTCCCATGAAAAAGTTTTTTGCACTTGTTCTTGCTGTCGCAATGATCATGAGCCTCGCTTCTGTAGCAATGGCTGCTACTAATGAAGTTGTTCTTGCTGGTCCTTACGACTATGATGCTGACTCCAACAAGATGACCAAGGCTACTGGCGTTTACGTTGAACGTGCTGACAAGTCTGTTAAGTCCACCATCCTCACCTACGGCGATACCGTTTACTACCTTCTCACCATCGACGGTGACTACGTTTCTGACTACGCTCTCGTTGAGAAGCTCAAGGTTAAGGTTGCTTACGAGATGGGCGAAGAGAATGTAGAGTCCGTTTCCGTTGTTAAGAAGTATGTTGACTGGACCAAGTACGACACCTCTAAGTGGGAAGATGGCTACTACTACTTCGTAGCTTTCAAGACCAAGTCTGCAGCTACCACCGCTGATGCTGACGTTGTTGGTACCCTCGAGTTCAACCGCAAGGAACTCAAGAAGGATGACGCTGTAGTAGGCGCATTCAATGGCGAGATCGAAGACGAAGAGATCGACTTCGCATTCAACCTCTTCTACGAGAGATCCTGGCTCACCGGCGCTAAGCAGGATATGTACGTTAAGGGCGACAAGGCTGCTCTCAAGTGGGACACCG
>JAFQAX010000056.1 GCA_017399785.1 Oscillospiraceae bacterium
GGGGTGATCTGCTTCTGCTCACTTTCGGAAAGCGTCTGCATGCAGGCACGGTATACAGTATTATAAACCGAGCGCTCGTCAGAAAATCTTACTTCAAGCTTTGCAGGATGAACGTTTACGTCAACCAGCGAACAATCTATCTTCAAATCGATTATGCATGCAGGAAAGCGTCCGGTCATCATGCGGTTTTTATATGCCTCTTCAACTGCTGCCGCGCAGGTTTTGGAGCGTACATATCTGGAGTTAATAAAAAACGTCTGCAGCGAACGGGTAGTTCTCGATACCGAAGGTCTGGAAATAAGTCCCTTTACACTGATTCCCTCTCCGGTGTAATCAACGGGGATCATTCCAGAGGCAACCTCTGCCCCGCAAACGATTCTGACAGCCGAAAACAGCTTGCCGTCACCGGGGGTCTGCAGCGCGCGTTTGCCGTCTCTCAGAAAATCAAATGCAACAGAGGGGTTGGCAAGTGCCAGTCTGTCAATAAGCGATGCAACCGCGTTGGATTCGGTTACATCTTTTTTCAAGAACTTCATTCGTGCGGGAGTATTGTAAAACAAATCACGCACTTCAATAACGGTGCCGACAGCACAGCCGCAATCTGTCTGTTCTGCCTGTCCGCTTCCGTCAATAATATAGCAGCTTCCCACTGCCTGATCAGCCGTTCTGGTGGTTACTTTCACCCTGCTTACAGCTGCAATGGAAGGCAGCGCCTCACCGCGAAAACCGAGCGTAGAAATAGCATCGAGATCCAATCTTTCGGTTATCTTGCTGGTGGCATGTCTGATAAAAGCAAGCGGCAGATCTTCTTTCGCAATTCCTGATCCGTTATCAGACACCCTTATATAACTTACTCCGCCGTTTTTTATTTCTATCGAAATACGGCTTGCCCCAGCGTCAATTGCGTTTTCCACAAGTTCCTTCACTATAGATGACGGACGGTCAACCACCTCGCCGGCTGCAATAAGTTCAGCCACCGACTGCGGCAAAATATTGATTTTACTCATGAAAAACACCTCTTTTCATCTTAATTTAAAGCATCGCTTTCAGCTCATAAAGCTTATTTAAAGCTTCAAGCGGGGTCAATGTATTGAGATCCAACTTTTTAAGCGCCGTTTCCACTGCCGAATCGGCGCCAAGCGTCATCTGCATTTCGAATTCAGGCGCTGACTTATTCTCTATTGCCGAAACCGGTCTGTTATGCTCAAGATCAGAAAGGATCTCATGCGCTCTTTTGATTATCCAATCGGGTATTCCTGCAAGCTTGGACACTTCTACGCCATAGCTGTCATCTACCGCACCGGGTATAATACGTCGAAGGAAAGTTATGTCGTCTCCCCTCTTTTTAACAGCAGTGTTGTAGTTTTTGACACAGGGTAAAAGCTGTTCCAAATCGGTAAGCTCATGATAGTGGGTAGCAAACAGCGTTTTAGCGCCGATCTTCTTGCGGTCTGCAATATATTCTATCATAGCCCGTGCAATACTCATGCCGTCAAATGTCGAAGTGCCTCTTCCGACCTCATCAAGAATAAGCAGGCTGTCGGCAGTTGCATTTTTAAGTATCTGCGCTACCTCATTCATCTCTACCATAAAGGTAGACTGACCTGTAGAAAGATCGTCAGATGCACCTACTCTGGTGAAAATTCCGTCTACAATGCCGATATGCGCCGAACTTGCAGGAACAAAACAACCTATCTGCGCCATAAGCACGATAAGGGCCACCTGTCTGATATAAGTGGATTTGCCCGCCATATTGGGACCGGTTATTATAGCTATCTGATTAAAGCTGTTGTCCAGCAGGCAGTCGTTTGCCACAAATCTCTGCGATTGTCCAAGCAGCTGTTCAACTACGGGATGACGTCCGTCTGCAATATCAATAACCCCGTCGGTGGAAATCTGCGGGCGGCAATAGTTATTTTCCACTGCAAGCGTTGCAAATCCGGTAAAAAGATCAAGCTTTGCAACGGCATCGGCAGTTCTTTGGATGCGCTCGGTCTGAGAAGCGATTTTTTCACGGAGTTCATCATAAAGGCGCAGCTCTATTGCAATAACCCGTTCCTTAGAGGAAAGAATCTTATCCTCTAAATCCTTAAGCTGCTGAGTGATGTAACGCTCACAGTTTGCAAGCGTCTGCTTGCGGATATACTCGGGAGGAGTCATATCCTTATAGGAATTAGTTATTTCAATGTAATAACCAAACACCTTATTAAATCCGATTTTAAGGTTTTTAATACCGGTGCGCTCTCGCTCCTGAGCTTCGATCTGAGCAAGATATTCTTTTGTGTTAGTCAAAAGGCTTCTTATATCGTCAAGCTCTGCGTTATATCCCTTGCGGATAAACCAGCCTTCCTTGGTCATTGCGGGCGGCTCGTCCTCTATTGCTGAGGTGATAAGTGCTTCAATATCTTCCATCGGATCGATAGAAGCGGCAATATCACAAAGATAGCGGCTTTTACATCCGCTGATCTTTTCGATAAGCTTGGGAAGTGTGCGCAATGTAGAAGCAAAGCTTACATACTCGCGCGGATTGCTCATCTGACATACTATTCGTGTCAGCAAGCGCTCCATGTCGTGTACACTGCTTAATATATCAGTCAAATCAAGACGCAGCATAGTGTCCGACTTGATCTCATCAACTGCATTTAAGCGTTTCTCTATTATAATTGGGTTGCAAAGCGGCTGCTCAAGGTATCTTCTGAGCAGGCGCTTTCCCATTGCCGTCTTAGTTTTATCGATTACCCAAAGCAAGCTTCCGCGTTTTTCTCCGCTTCGCATAGTTTGGATAAGTTCAAGATTACGGCGTGCGGTAGCATCAAGCGTCATATACCGCTCGCCATCATAGCGTTCAAGCGCGATAAGGCGCTCTACGCCGTTCTTTTGTGTTCTGTGGAGATATCCAAGCAGACCGCCAAGCGCATACATAATATCGGCATCTGCTGCGGCACCGCCTTCCGCTACCGCTTTTTCTCCGAATTGATCAATAATAAGCTTTAAAACAGTATTCTGCTCATACTGTTCATCTTCAATCAAATCAGCACAGCAGCGAAGTCGGTCTTTAATAAAACTGCCAACGTCAGAAAAGGAAAGCAGCTTTTCGTTAAACACTATTTCACTGGGGTAAAATTTTGAAAGCTCATTTTTTAACTGTGTAATCGAATCTGCATTGAGGTTGGTAACAAATATCTGTCCGGTAGAAATATCGGCAAACGCAAGTCCTATTCCCTTTTCTCCGATAAAAACCGATGCTATGTAGTTATTTACACCCTCATCGAGCATATTGGCTTCGACAAGCGTACCGGGAGTGATTACTCGAACCACATCTCGCTTGACCAAACCTTTTACAAGCTTTGGGTCTTCCATCTGTTCACAAATTGCTACCTTATAGCCTTTTTTGATCAGTCGTGCAATATAGCTTTCACAGCTGTGAAAAGGAACACCACACATAGGTGCACGCTCTTCTTGACCGCAATCACGTCCGGTCAGGACAAGCTCAAGCTCTCTGGAGGCAATCTTGGCATCCTCATAAAACATCTCATAAAAATCGCCGAGGCGGAAAAACAAGATGTGATCCTTATGCTGTTCTTTAATTTCAAAATACTGCGCCATCATGGGAGAAAGAGGTGCCATAAAAGTCACTCCGTATCTGTAAAAGTAAAACAAGACTGCTGCCCAAGCCCCGTTTACAAGGCAGGGGCAGCAGTTATCGCACTAAATATTAGTGGCAGCCGCCGCAGGTAGAGCAGGAACCGCTGCAGCTTACCTGACGCTCGATGAGATCGGGATTCTCGCCGTTTGCAGAACCGGTGATGATCTGGTTGATGAAAGAAAGCTCGCTCTCAAGAGCCTTCTTTGTAGCATTGTAAGCGATCATCTCGGGGGAGTTGGTGATATCGTCGTAAAGCTTTCTAAGCTTGTTGTCAAGCTCGCCGATGAGATCGGTGTCCTTGTCGCCTTCGGTCTTCATGATCTCCTTGTTGAGCTGAGTGCGAAGCTCGGAAAACTCATCAAGCTTTTTCTGAAGCTCAACAGACTTTTCGGTTACTTCGTTAGCGGTCTCAAGATCCTTGTAAAGCTGGCTCTGCTGAATAGCCTTGCCGAGTTCTCTTGCCATAGTAATGATGTCCATAGTTTTTACTCCTTAATTTATATTTTAATATTTATTTTTATACCGATGAGCCAACAGCTCCAGAAGGTATAATTTCCGTTAAACTATTGTTCCCTGAACCGCCCAGTTCATAGCCTTGTCTATTTTTACATTAACAAAACTGCCGATCAGCGAGCGATCCCCAAATGTTTCAACAATTATGTTTCCTTCAGTTCTGCCCGCAAGGGCATCTTCGCCACTTTTGCCTTCCGAATCAAGCAGCACACGCAAGGTCTTGCCTATCATCTGCTGATTCTGGCGCTCGCAGATATCCTGCTGAACAGCCAAAAGCTCTCTAAACCAAACAGATTTCTCCTTCTCCGAAACAACATTTTCCATCTTTGCCGCCGGAGTTCCGTTTCGTTTGGAATAAATAAAGGTGAACAGTGCGTTATATTCAACTTCTTTTATAAGCTTAAGGGTATCTTCAAACTGTTCTCTGGTTTCGCCGGGGAATCCAACGATTATGTCGCTGGAAAAAGTAACATCATCCATCTTGCTGCGCGCATAAGATATAAGTTCAAGGTAGGAATCTATGTTGTAATGTCTGTTCATCGCTTTAAGAACAACATCGTTGCCGCTTTGTACCGGAAGATGGATGTGATGGCAAAAATGCTTGCTTTCAGCAATTGCGTCAATAAGCTCACGGCTGCAGTCCTTGGGATGAGAGGTCATAAATCTCATGCGAAATTCGCCTTCGATTTTATCCAGCTCTTTTACTAATTCAGAAAATGTAACCTTGGGTTCAAGTCCCTTTCCATAGGAGTTTACGTTCTGACCAAGCAGCGTAATCTCCTTATAGCCTTTTGCAATAAGTTCTTTTGCTTCAGCTATTATCATTTCGGGACGGCGGGAAACTTCCCTTCCCCGAACGTAAGGCACGATGCAGTAAGAACAGAAATTGTCGCATCCCTTCATAATAGGAAGCCATGCTTTAACACTGTCATCTCTGACTGCAGGTATACCTTCTACGACCGACTTAGCTGATCCGCTATAGAAAACACGTTTTTTGTTTCCGATGCGCTCTGCTATCATCTGAGGCAGCAAATGGAAAGAACCGGTACCAAATACAATATCAACATAAGGGAAGCTATGCTTGATCTTATCGGCTATCGTCTGCTGCTGTGTCATGCATCCGCAAAGCGCAATCATCATATCGGGGCGATTGCGCTTAATATTTTTAAGCGCCCCCACATGACCGAGTACTCTATCCTCTGCGCCTTCTCTTACTGCGCAGGTGTTGAACAGAACAAAATCTGCATTGTCGGGCATATCGGTAAAACCAAATCCCATAAGTGCCAAAAGACCCTTTATATGTTCGGCATCCGCCGCATTCTGCTGACATCCAAAACTGTGAACATAAGCCATCGGAGGATGGTCAAAGCGTTCCGCAACAAGTTCTTTAGCGCGGGAAATAACATATTCATCGAGCTGTTCTTTTATATCATTGGTGATAAAAGACTTGTTCACAGAAATGCTCCTTTTAAATATACTTTAACTAATTTAGTATATCATAAAACTGTTTCTTGCACAACTGCTAACCTGCCTGCAAACTCTTTTAAGTTTGCCAAAAGGCCCTGCTGAAAGCTGCAGAGCCTCTTTAAATTTAAACTAAACTTTTTTATGTTTAAAGATCGAAAATATCCCCATCACCGCATATCCAATAACAAAATAAGCAGCAGCATACACCATAAAATCGGTATTTCCAAAATCAAATGCCAGCCAGACGCCGACCATGAAAAATGCAGCATTTACCAGAGGAAGGCTCCAATATCTTTTAACACTGTTACTGCAAAATTTGCCAAGCCAGGCGCTGAAAAACGGATCAATGACAAAGAACAGAAACAGCGTTATTACCATCCCCCACCCGGAAGTTGCCGGTATTGAAAAAATCAGATTGATAATTAAAGGAACTGCTATCATTACCGATGCCGATAATAATAATAATGCTTTTTTATATTCCTTTGTCATTTTTCCGCCTCCTCATACTGTTCGCAGCTGTAAAGGTGTTTGATTTTACAGTTGTTTCAACATCTTTTTTAGATACTTTCCGGTGTAAGAACGCGGTTCTTCACATACTTCTTCGGGAGTGCCGCAGGCAACTACTTCGCCTCCTCTGTCTCCGCCTTCGGGGCCCAGATCAATTATATGGTCTGCAACCTTTATAACATCAAGGTTATGCTCAATTACAACAACACTGTTTCCTGCATCAACCAATAGTTGAAGCACCTCGATAAGACGTTTAACATCGGCAGTATGAAGTCCGGTTGTAGGCTCGTCCAGCACGTATATGGTACGTCCGGTGGAGCGCTTTGAAAGCTCGGTAGCAAGCTTTACACGCTGTGCTTCGCCGCCCGAAAGGGTTGTTGCAGGCTGACCAAGCTTGATATAACCGAGTCCTACGTCATAAATTGTTTGTATCTTGCGCTTGATTTTGGGGAGATTCTCGAAGAAAGTCAATGCCTCTTCTACTGTCATCTCAAGCACATCGTAAATATTTTTGCCTTTATACTTTATTTCCAGCGTTTCACGGTTATAACGCTTGCCTTTGCAAACCTCGCAAGGAACGTAAATATCAGGCAAAAAGTGCATCTCAATCTGGATTATGCCGTCACCCTGGCAGGCTTCACAACGTCCGCCCTTAACGTTAAAAGAAAATCTGCCGCTGTTATATCCGCGCATGTTTGCTTCATTGGTACTTGCGTAAAGCTCGCGAATATCGTTAAACACTCCGGTATAGGTTGCGGGATTTGATCTGGGTGTTCTGCCTATTGGTGACTGGTCAATTGCGATGACCTTATCAAGTGCTTCAAGTCCCTCTACCCTGTCGTGCTTACCGGGTCGGGTTTTGGCTCGGTTGAGCTCAGATGCCAGCGTCTTATAAAGTACCTCGTTGATAAGCGAGCTTTTTCCCGATCCTGAAACGCCGGTGACTACCGTAAAGGTTCCCAACGGTATTGTAACATCGATGTTTTTAAGGTTATTCTGCTTTGCACCGACTATTTTAATGCTTTTGCCGTTTCCTTTTCTGCGCTGCTTAGGAACTTCTATCTTATCTCTGCCGCTCAAGAAATTTCCGGTAACAGATTTTTCACAACTAATTAATCCCTCAACGTCTCCGCAGTAGATTATTTCACCGCCGTGTACTCCTGCTCCGGGGCCAATGTCAACCACACAATCCGCTGCACGGATAGTATCTTCATCATGCTCAACGACGATAACGGTATTTCCTATATCACGCAGATGGTGCAGCGTCGCAATAAGTTTATCGTTGTCACGCTGATGCAATCCGATGGAAGGCTCATCAAGAATATAAAGTACCCCCATCAGACTGGAACCGATTTGAGTTGCAAGTCTGATGCGCTGGCTTTCGCCTCCCGAAAGGGTGCTTGCCGCACGGGAAAGGGTAAGATAATCCAAGCCCACATTTTTTAAGAAGCCTAGTCGGGAACGAATCTCCTTTAAAATCATGTCGGCTATCATGTGCTCACGCTCGGTAAGCTCAAGATTATCGATAAACTCCAGCGCTTTAACCACCGACAAATCGGTGAATCGGCTTATATTCAAGCCTCCGACGGTTACGGCAAGTGAAATAGGTTTTAATCTGTCTCCGTGACAGTCTGGGCAAGGAACAGAATCCAGCCAGCCGGCGATCTCTTCCTTCATCCACTGGCTGTTGGTCTCTCTGAAACGGCGCTCAAGATTATTTACCACACCTTCAAAAGCTGTGTGATAAGCGCCCGACATTGTTTCGGATTCTCTTCTAACCGTTATTTTCTCTCCGTTATTGCCGTAAAGAATTATATCTTTGATTTTCTGAGGAAGCTCTCCGAAAGGAGTATCAAGCGAAAAACCGTAATGCTCGGCCAGTCCCTCATAATACATCTGAGTCATTCCGCCCTCAAAATAATACCAACCGCTCGCCTTGATTGCACCCTGACGGATAGAAAGTGCCTTATTGGGGACCACAAGGTCGGGATCAACCTTCATAAAAGTTCCAAGTCCGGTACACTTTTCACATGCACCGAATGGATTGTTAAAGGAGAACATTCTGGGAGAAAGCTCTTCAACCGAGATTCCATGTTCAGGGCAGGAATAGCTCTGCGAAAACAGCATTTCTTCCCCGCCGATAACATCTATCAGCACCAGCGAACCGGTAAGTCCCAGCGCCGTTTCGATAGAGCCCGCAAGTCTGGATCTGATAGATTCCGAAACCATAAGTCGGTCAACTACTATTTCAAGATTATGCTTTTTATTCTTTTCAAGCTTTATCTCTTCCGAAAGATCGTACATGTTTCCATCGGCACGCACTCTTACAAAACCTGAACGGCGTGCTGCCTCCAGCTCCTGCTGCTGAGTTCCCTTTCTGCCACGGACAACAGGTGCCATTACCTGTATCTTGGTACGTTCAGGCAGTGCGAGTATCTGATCGACCATCTGGTCAACCGTCTGCTGGCTTATTTCTCTTCCGCAAATCGGGCAATGCGGGATTCCGATGCGAGCCCACAAAAGACGCAGATAGTCGTAAATCTCTGTTACGGTGCCAACTGTGGAACGGGGATTGTTTGAAGTCGATTTCTGGTCGATAGATATAGCAGGAGAAAGTCCTTCAATGCTTTCTACATTGGGCTTTTCCATTCTTCCAAGGAACATTCTTGCATAGGAAGATAGTGACTCCATATATCTGCGCTGTCCGTCAGCATAAAGAGTATCAAACGCAAGCGAGCTTTTTCCCGATCCAGAAAGTCCGGTAAATACCACCAACTTATCACGCGGTATCGTTAGATCGACATTTTTTAAATTGTGCTCACAAGCACCTTTTATTACTATTTCATTTTTTGCCAAAGCTATTTTCCTCCGGAATCAAACCAAGTGATGTTGGCGTATCGTCAAACGACCGTCTGCTTCAGTTCTCAGCATAACAATGTGGCGCTGCGCTCTGTTTTGGAGATACTCCTCTATATCATCGTAGTCTTCCATAAATTTATCCTGCACAGCATCATAGATACCCTGCATAGTATTGCGCAGATATGCAACCTCTGCAGTTACCGTTTTGTTCTCGGCATCAACAGTATAACTGTAAAGATGAGGTATTATATTCCAGCCGCCGCCCATATGAGGAGGGGTATAAACGCCCTCGGTTTCAAACCATTTATAAGGCATCCTTGGCTCACAGTGTTTTATAACCACATCAGCGCCAAAAATTTCATATGCACTTTCTTCAATATGTTCTTTCAACCAAAAACAGTTTTCCTGAAACGCAAGTCGCTGTGAAACAGAAGATGTTATCGGAATAAGCTGCTGAGCTATTTTAACATCGTAATATTCGCTGTCCGGAGCTATATCGATTGGCTCGGTGCACCATATCAGATTTTGAACCGCGTTTTCCATATCCATCTCCGAAGGATGATCAAATTCATTAATAAGCTCGCCGGCAAACTTTAACACACGGTGTATTTTTTCTGCCATGTCATCTTTTTTTACTGTTTTGGCAAAATCGAAGTAGCTGTCAGCACCATGCTGCTTTAAACCACCGTAAGGAATAGATGCTCTTATATCTGCACATTCATCGGCAGATGCGCCTTCTAACACCTTAAGCTCGGCACATTCCCATGTCTCTCCGCCGAGCAGTCCTGTTTTACCGTCTATCATGAAAGATACGCTTTCGCAAAATCCGTTTTTCTGAAGAGTCATGGTAAGTGTATTGCAAAATTCATAAAGCTGACCTTTGTTAAAGGTATCAAGCCAATCTTCTCCAAAATTGCAAAAAACGCAGGATTTGCTCATCGCTACCGAATGAATAGTAGGTACATCTATGTTCGGGAACATCTCCTCGACAACTATATTAAAGATATCGCCGAATTTGGCCCCATCTTTAACTTCCAGCAGCTTGGTTGTGTCATAAAGCTCGCTGTCGGCAATGAAACGATAAAGTATGACTCTATTATCTGGATAAATCTTTTCGTTGCCGGAAGGCTGTTTTGTTTCGCTTTCTTTGCTTTCAACTTCTGGATTGATTCCCGAAGCGCTTTCCGAAGAAGCAACCGAAGCTTGCTCAGCAGGAACCAAAGCAGTCGAACTACCGTTATCCGTAACAGCAGCATTCCCTCCGCCACAAGCTGAAATAAATAGTATTAAAGCCATTAAAAATCCACAAAAGCTTTTGTTCATCATTTCCCCTCCTTCAGTGCTTTTATCTTATCACGCAGATAAGCGGCATGCTCAAATTCGAGTATTTTAGCTGCATTCTTCATTTCTGCCGTAAGCTTTGCAATCAGCGCCTGACGGTCCTTTTCGCTCATGCGCTTTCTCTTTTTGGTTTCACCTTCCACCGTTTCTCGGCTGGATATTTCGAGAATATCTCTAATATCCTTCTTAATAGTTGTAGGAACGATTCCGTGCTGCTCGTTATACTGCTGCTGCAAACCGCGGCGGCGCATCGTTTCGGTGATGGCTCGCTCCATAGAATCGGTAACGCTGTCTGCATACATGATAACGTGACCTTCGCTGTTTCTTGCAGCTCGTCCAATTGTCTGCACCAATGAAGTTTCGGAACGCAAAAATCCCTCTTTATCGGCGTCAAGTATAGCAACAAGCGATACCTCAGGGATATCCAAACCTTCGCGTAGCAAGTTTATACCGATAAGAACGTCAAATTCACCAGAGCGCAGATCGCGGATTATCTCCATACGCTCCATAGTATCTATATCGTGATGCATATACCGCACCTTAACGCCCTTATCTTCAAGAAAAGCGGTGAGATCTTCTGCCATCTTTTTGGTGAGAGTTGTTACAAGTACTCTCTCACCCTTTTCTGCACGAATATTTATCTCAGAAAAAAGATCATCTATCTGACCTTCGACAGGACGAACATCAATGTCAGGATCAAGAAGTCCGGTCGGACGGATAAGCTGCTCTATTGGCTTTCCGCTCTTTTCTCGTTCAAACTGTCCGGGGGTTGCACTGACAAATACCACCTGATTTATATGGTCGTACATCTCTTCAAAAGACAGCGGGCGGTTGTCCAGCGCCGAAGGGAGTCTAAATCCGTATTCGATAAGACTGTTTTTTCTGGCTCGGTCTCCCGGCAGCATTCCGTGCGCCTGCGGCAGCGTCACATGTGATTCGTCTATTACCATGAGAAAATCATCAGGGAAATAATCGAACAGTGTAAACGGTTTACTGCCGGGTGCTCTTCCCGAAATAATTCTGGAATAGTTTTCGATACCTTTACAGAATCCGATTTCAGAAAGCATCTCAACGTCATAGTTGGTGCGCTCTGCTATGCGCTGCGCCTCGATAAGCTTGTTATTTGTTTTGAAAAACTCAACTCGCTCATCACACTCACGCTTTATCTCCTCGATAGCTGTAACCATCTTGTCACGTGGAACGATATAGTGAGAAGCGGGATAGATAGCCACATGGGAAACAAAGTTTTTGACCTCTCCTGTGACTACGTTTATCTCGCTAATTCGGTCTATCTCATCGCCAAAAAATTCTATTCTAAAGGCGGTATCGGTGTTGTAAGATGGGAAAATCTCTACCGAATCTCCTCTTACGCGAAATTTATTGCGCACAAAATTTATATCGTTGCGCTCATATTGAAGTTCGACCAGTTTACGCAGCAGCTCATCGCGATCTTTGGTCATTCCCTTTCGCAGCGAAATTATCATATTCTTATAATCTATCGGGTCGCCAAGGGTGTAGATACAGGATATGGATGCAACGATAATGACGTCGTTGCGCTCACCAAGTGCCGCCGTCGCCGAATGGCGCAGACGCTCGATCTCATCATTTATTGCCGAATCCTTTTCGATATAGGTATCAGTAGATGCGATGTATGCCTCAGGCTGATAATAGTCGTAATAGGATACAAAGTACTCAACAGCGTTATTAGGAAAAAACTCTTTAAACTCTGTACAAAGCTGTGCTGCAAGCGTTTTATTGTGGGCAAGCACCAGCGTCGGGCGCTGAACACGCTCGATAACATTAGCTATGGTAAAAGTTTTTCCTGAACCGGTAACACCAAGCAATGTCTGTTCTTTTTTTCCGGAATTTATGCTTTCTACAAGCTTTTCGATTGCCTGAGGCTGATCTCCGGTTGGTTTATAAGGAGAAACCAATTCAAATCTGCGCTGCTCCAATAAAACGCACCTCCTTTGTTATCATTATATTATACCACAGTTATTTTAAAGATTAAATAGAAAAGTGAACAAATGTTCAGCGTTTTTAATTCCAGTTTATCAAGTCACTTACATCTTCTCCAACTTCATTTAAAAATGTTATTTTATCAGGTAAGATATGTTTTTCAGATGTTTTCGTCTTGATTTCGGTATATACAAAGAACCGTTCTTTATTGGGTATATCCAATAGATAGCTTTCGCCTTCAATTTCAACCGAAACTTTATCTATTTGCCGAGCAGTATTTCTTCCCCCAAAAAGGAAATACTTTTTTCCGTCTTGTTCAACAATTCTTTCCCTGAAATTTCCATCTCCATATCCGACCGAATCTATCTTATATTTTCCGTTAAGTCCTTCTTTTAGTTTTACCTCACATAACATTAGCTCTCCCGAATGGTCTGCTATCTCAAACATGGCAAAACACTCTTTATCAAAGCCTATTGTATTTAACCAGCCTTGAGTTTCAGAAAGTTTGTAAGCCTGCTGTTTTCTTCCCCTGTTAATAAAATCAATTGTGCTGTCTTTTACATCCGATATTTCCAGCTTATATTCGATATTAACTGCAATCACAGCATATACAGCTAATAAAAGTATTGCAGATAAAAAAGCTACCGCCTTCTTCATATAATCACCTCATTTATAATGTTATTCTAATTGGACAGACGCAAAAAATCAATTATCCGCTTTAGTTCAAATCCTTATTGAAAAAAGCAAGGAATAACGATATTATTTAATTAATAAGTGTCCAAAATTTGCCGCATTATTGCCTTTTTAAATTAATTTGGAGTGGTAATATGATAGATGCTCATGCCCACTGCTGCGGTGTATATCTCAATGAAAAAACTATAATTGAACATCTTGATAAAAACGGATTTGAAAAGGTGATTCTCTGTGCCGGAGAGCCGGAAGGCAGCTTTGATTATCATCACCCTATGCTGTCAGATATTTTCAAAAACGAAAACACCGGATTTAATTTTAACAGCTTTATTGAAGCTGCCAGCAAACTCAAGCATCTTCCTAGTCTGATTGAAGGCGAGAATTTGAAAATTGCCTCCCTCTCACGGCTGTTTCCCGACAGGATACTTGCCGCATACTGCATTGATCCAACCGATCCAAAATGGCAGCAAAAAGCTGAAACGGATTTTGAAAGACATCGTTACTGTATGATAAAGCTTCATCAATGCTGGCATGATTTTGATATTGCATCAAGACAATTTGATGAGCTGATAAGTTGGGCAGAAAAACGTCGATTACCGATTTTTTTGCATCTCAAAAGCGCTGAGCAGGCTTTATACTTTACAGCAGCTGCAAACCGGCATTGCGATGCTGTTTTTATTGCTGCTCACTGCCTTGGATTTGATATTATCGACAACGCGCTTAAATCTAACAACGTTTATTTTGATTTGTCTTCCCCGCAGCTATATTCCGCAGATACGCTCAGGAAGGCGTATATAAAATACGGTGCTGAACGCCTTATCTTTGCAAGCGATGCACCATACGGTCGCAACAATCCGCAGATAATTTTTGATCGGCTTGAAAAGCTTTGGTTAAGCCAAGAGGAATTCGACTTGATAACCCATCAGAACATTTGCAGAATACTGAATATATAAGCAAACGGCGCAACTAAAGTTGCGCCGTTCTTGGTTTTATTAAAATCAGATAAAGAGTGCAGGCTCTGCTCTTCTTGCATAGCCTTCCTCAAGTTCGGTCTGGTGATACAGATAACCGGCATCCTCATAGTACTTTGCACCCATGGGGCACTTTTTAACGCATGCACAGCACTTGATGCAGATTCCGACAACTTCCTTTACGTTTTCGGGATTGATGGAGCCCATGGGACATACCTTTGCGCAAAGTCCGCAGTTAACGCAGTTATCGTTGGTAAGCGGCTTTACCTTGAGAATGTTGATGGGGGTTCCCTTGCGGTCACGGGGCTGATAATAGCCTCTGTAGGGCTTTTCTACACCTTCTACGGCGATGATCTCATCAACTTCTTCAAGCGCTTCCAGCTTAGCTGCAACATCAGCTGCAAACTTGTTTGCAACTTCCATATCCTGAGCATCGGGGCGTCCTGCTGCAAGGATCTTAGAGAAGGAATGTTCACCGATGAAGGCCGCTGCTGCTGCAGGCTTAAAGCCGTCTGCCTCGAGAATGTCGCGTAGCTCGATGAGTGCGTCGTCGAAGTTGCGGTTGCCATAGAGTACAACGGGAACTGCAACAGCGCCATTGCCCTTAACGGTTGCAAGATACTTTAAAAGAACGTTGGGTACGCGACCTGCAATAACAGGAGTACCAAATACAACAAGTGCATCGGATTCAAATTCTTTAACAACAGTTCGAACAGCAGGAGGAGTAAAGTCAAACTTTTCAACTGCAACGCCGAACTTTTCGGCAAGCTTCGCTGCAATAGCATTTACCATTTTTTCGGTGGTTCCGGTTCCGCTGAAGTAGGCAGCATAAACCTTACTGAATTTCATATGTAGAAACATCCTTTCTCCTGTTAGATAAACTAACATATGTCATAATATAGCCTGCTGCTAATTGTACCACAAAAAAACAGTTTTGTCTTTATAAATCCATATTTAAAATATACATAATATAATTAAAGACATTTTGCATTAAATTGTATTTAAAAATCGCAAAAATCCCTTTTAATTCATAATTTCTTAATGACAACAACCAAACTTTGCAGTAAAATAATATAGATAATATGCAGTACATTTGGGGGTAGCTTTTTGTTCGGATATATTAAACCGCTTGAACCGCAGTTAAAAGTCTGCGAACTTGAAAGCTATAAAGCTGTATATTGCGGAGTGTGCAGAGGTTTATCGAAAAGATTCGGACCTGCTGCAAGATGTACTTTAAGCTACGATTTCACTTTCATCGCAATGCTTCACGCCGCAATAAACGATTCTGCTCCTGTATTTACTCCACAGCGCTGCCCACTTAATCCTTTTAAGAAAAGACCCCACCTTGATTACTGTGATTCAGTCGAATTCAGCTGTGAAATGGCTATCCTTATGTTGCGTGAAAAATGCGCAGACAATGTTGCCGACTCCTCTTTTCTGCCTTATCTCGGATGGAGCATACTTACCCCTGTTATCGAAAATATTTCGTCCGATGTCGAAAAAAAGCATCCCGATGCATCGCGCATCGCCAGAGAGATGACCGAGGCACAGAAAAAAGCAGAAGCTTTGGGAAGCGAAGCTAAAATCGATATTTGCTGTGATCCTACCGCATCAGCACTTGGAGACATCTACTCTCTAATGAGTAAGGACAAAACTACCAAACGTATTTTAAAACGTATGGGATACATGCTCGGCCGCTATATGTATCTATGTGATGCTATTGACGACTTTGACGATGATGTCAAAAAGAACCAATTTAATCCCCTTAGCAACTATCCCGATGACAGCGAATTTGATGCCGTTTTGCGATTTACCGCTGCCGAAGCAGCCAACGCTTATGCGCTGCTTGATATAAAGTATTTCAAAGAGATTTTGGATAACATAATGTTTATGGGACTTGACGCAACTGCCCACAGTCTTATTGAAAGGAGGAAAAAACGCCATGAAAAGTCCATATGAAATTTTAGGCGTTTCCCCTTCCGCTACCGACGATGAAATCAAGCAAGCTTACCGTGCGCTTGTTAAAAAATATCATCCCGATAATTATGCCGGCAGTCCTTTGGCAGATCTTGCTTCCGAAAAGATGTCAGAGATAAACTCCGCTTACGACACAATAACGGAGCAGCGCAAGCGATCCTCTTCCGGCGGATACTCCGCAGGTGGCTACGGCCCTGCTTCCAGCAGAGGCGGAAGCTACGGCGGATATTATCATCAAAGTTCTACCGGTCAGTTCTCTGATATTAGAAGACTTATTAATGCCGGACGCATCTTTGATGCGGAGCAGCTTCTCGATGGCGTTCCCGCAGCTTCAAGAGATGCCGAATGGCATTACTTAAAAGGAAATGTTCTGCTTGCAAAAGGCTTTTTAGAGGATGCTATCCCCTATCTTCGCAGAGCTGTTGAAATGGAACCTAACAATTATGAATATCGTGCCGCTTATGAAAGAGTTGAAGCACAGCGTCAGTTCGGTTATGGCGGAAGGGTTTCCTACTCCACCTGTGACCCTTGCACATTGTGTTCTACCATAATATGTGCCAACTGTCTCTGCAATACCTGCTGCCGCTGCTATTGTATTTGATCACTTTAAATGCCCTTCAAACCGAAGGGCATTTGCATTAATTACCAGAAAGGAGCTATTGAATGCAAAATAAAAGCAGTACACGAATAGCTCTTGGCGGAATGAGCGCCGCTCTCTGCCTTGTTATTATGATGACAACGGCTCTCATGCCATTTGCAACATATGCCCTCCCCTCTTTAGCAGGAATTTTCCTTATTCCCATCGCTATGGAACTTGGCTGTAATACAGCATGGATAACATATATAGCTGTAGCAATTCTTTCACTTCTTATCGTTCCCGATCGGGAAGCCGCACTTATGTTTATTTCATTCTTTGGTTATTACCCTATTCTCAAGATTTATATCGATAGGCTAAAGAACGGATTATTAAGAGGGATCCTTAAATTACTCGTTTTTAATACAGCAATGACACTGGCATATGCCATTATAATTTATGTATTCGGTCTTTATTATTTACTTGAAGAATTTGCAGGTGGATGGGGAATTGCATTATTGGTTATTGGAAACATATTCTTCCCTATTTACGAAATCGCTGTAGCAAGCA
>JAFQAX010000057.1 GCA_017399785.1 Oscillospiraceae bacterium
ACGGTGATGCGGATGGTGTTGGAGATGATGGAAAGCGAAACGGCTGCAAGCAGACCGACCACCGCCATGCCGCCTAAAGACACCGCCTGTTTAAGTCCGGTGACTGCCTTGGCGACCTCGTTGGAGGCGCTGATGGAATCAACACCGCCGATGTCGCGGATGAGATCGACCGTTTCCTCCATCTGCGAAAGGTCCTTTACCGTGATGCGGAAGGAGTTCTGCAGGGGGTTGTCCTCGATAAGCCACTCCAAAAGGGTGCCGTCGTCGCCCAGCTCTTCCATCCATTCGATAAGGCCGTCCTCGCGGCTTACGAATTCGACGTCGGAAATGTTGGGCATGCTTTTCAACTGATCGTTTATATCGGTTATGTCCTCGCCGCGGGCGTCGTCAACTAAAAATACGACTATCTCGTTCTGCGATTCAAAATAACCGACGATCTCGTTTACGTTTATGGTAAACAGCATCGAAACGCCGACCAAAAGCAGACAGGCCACCAGAACACCGATGGCCGCAATGGAAATTATTCTGTTTTGATATATGTTGCGAAAGCCCTCTTTTACAAGGTATCCAAAGCTACTGCCGCGCACGTTTACCTCCCATAATACCGTCGGCAACCAGTTTGCCGGAATCGATAACGATGGTGCGGTGATGGAACTTGGTCACAAGGGTGTGCTCGTGGGTTACCATCATGACAGTGGTGCCGCACTTGTTTATGTCGCTTAACAGTTCGACTATCTCATAGCTCATTGCGGGGTCGATGTTGCCGGTAGGCTCGTCCGCAATGATGATGGCGGGGTTGTTTACCAGCGCACGTGCCAGCGCGACACGCTGCTGTTCGCCGCCCGAAAGCTGCTCCGGGAACTTTTTGGCCTTGTTGATAAGGCCGACCAGATCCAGAACATAGGGAACACGGCACTTTATATCGCGGGTGGAAACGTTGGTGACACGCATGGCGAATGCCACGTTGTCATATACGTTCATCTGCGGGATAAGGCGGAAATCCTGAAAGACCACACCGATGCCGCGGCGGTAATAGGGCAGATCGGCACGGCGCAGACGGCTGACGTCATGGCCGTTTACGATAACTCTGCCGGAGGAGACCTCCTCCTCACGGGTGATGAGCTTGAGCATGGTGCTTTTGCCCGAACCGGAGGCGCCGACGACAAAGATAAATTCGCCCTTTTCAGCCGAAAAGGAGATGTTTCGCAGTGCGGGGGTCTTTTCGTTATAATATTTGGTTACGTTATTGAATTCTATCATTGTGACTCAACCGTTCAAATCAGTACTTGACCGGATTGGAGGTGAGATATTTCTTGACCATAAGCGCTACCTTAAAGACGATGGCGTGGTCGAACTCACGAAGGTCAAGTCCGGTCAGCTTTTTGATCTTTTCAAGGCGGTAAACCAGCGTATTGCGGTGAACGAACAGCTTTCTGGAGGTTTCGGAAACGTTGAGGTTGTTCTCAAAGAACTTCTGGATGGTGAAGAGAGTTTCCTTGTCCAGGCTTTCGATAGAGCCCTTTACAAATACTTCGCTTAAGAACATATCGCAGAGGGTGGTGGGCAGCTGGTAAATAAGTCTTGCGATGCCGAGGTTGTCAAAGCGGATGATGTTCTTTTCGTTGTCGAACACTTTGCCGACCTCGAGCGAGATCTGCGCTTCCTTAAAGGAGCGGGCAAGATCCTTTACGCCGATAACGGCGGTGCCGATACCTACCGAAACGCCGGTGCGGTATTCGCCGACCAGAGTGTCAACGATGGAGCGGGCAAGCTTTTCGAGATCCTTCGATTCGATGCCGGGCTTGATCTCCTTAACGATGACGATGTCGTTCTCCGAAATGCTGAATACAAAGTCCTTCTGGCGGTCGGGGAAGAGGTTCTGAATAACATCAAAAGCCGAAACGCCGGTGGAAGAAGCAATTCTTACAAGGAATACAACGCGGGAAACGTCGGTGTTGAAGTGAAGCTCACGTGCCTTGATGTAAACGTCGCCGGGCAGGATGTTGTCCAGCATGACGTTTTTGATGAAGTTGCCGCGGTCATACTTCTCGTCGTAATACTGCTTGATGCCGCTTACCGCAACGGCAAGGATGCCGGCATAGCGCGCAGCCATCTCGTCGGTGCCCTCAACAAAAACGGCATAGTCGCAGTGCTGGCCGCTGCCGAAAGGCTTATAGGTGCAGCCGTCACGTACAAAGGTGCGGTTGTCGCCGAGATCCAGCGCGAGATACTCGCGGGAGCTGTCAAGTTTGGAAAGGTCTGAACAGGCGACCACGTGGGAGGTGTCATCGATAATGCCGATAACTCGATCGATAGATTCCCTCATCTGATGAATAATGCCCTGAAACAGCCTGTTAGCCATATGTAATCCCCTCTCAATTGTCAAGTATAACAGTTGAATTGCTCTATTGATATTCATTTTACCTAAAAACTTTGATGTTTGCAACATAAAACGGCGATTTATTTGTAAATAATTGTGGAAAATTTTATCTTTTGTGACTGATTTGGCTGCAAAATGGGCATTTGGGCGCTTTTTACTAATAAAATTGCCTTCTTTCGTCAAAAAATGCAGCGTGTAAAATTGGGCGATTGAAAACTTGGTTTTGTTGGTACAACTGACGATAACGCAAAACGCAGCCGCTGCGGGCGGCGATTGCCGTTGAAATAGCGGCACAGCTGTGGTAATGTCTAACTGTGATAACTTTTCGGAGGCGAAATAAGATGGCTTTTAATCTTATCGATATAGAAAACTGGGAGCGTAAAGAATATTATGAGCACTTTATCAGCAGGGTGGTCTGCAGCTATTCGGTTACCGTCGATGTCGACATAACCAACCTTAAAGGACAGCGGCTTTATCCCGCCATGATTTGGCTGCTGACCCGGACGGTAAACGAAATGCAGCAGTTTCGCACCGCCCTGACCGACAAGGGGCTCGGCATATATGATGAGCTGCACCCGATGTACACCCTTTTTAACAAACAGAACGAAAAGTTCTCCGGTATATGGGCATACAACAACCCCGATTATGCAGAATTTTTAAAGGCCTACGAGCAGGATGTTGAACAGTACGGAGAGTGTGTAAGTTATACCCCAAAGCCCAACACCCCCGAAAACTCCTTCAACATTTCGATGGCGCCGTGGGTGAATTTCACCTCGCTCAATTACAATGTATACGACGAGGGCAAATTCTTGCTGCCGATATTCACCATGGGCAAATTCCGCGAGCAGGATGGCAAGCGGCTGCTGCCGCTGGCGATTCAGGTACACCACGCCGTCTGCGACGGATATCACGTCGGCAGATTTGTCGAGCTGCTGCAGCAGAAGATTGAGCAGTTTCCCAAAGATTGAAGATAAAAACAAAGGAGGAAATCGCTTTCCTCCTTGTTTTATTTGCGCAAAAATGATATACTAATCTAAATATTGTCAAATCCACACTTCAAAGGAGTCTTTAACTATGAAGAAAAAACCGTTTTACATCACAACGCCTATTTACTATCCCTCTGACAAGCTTCACATCGGACACAGCTACTGCACCGTTGCAACCGATGTCATGGCAAGATATAAGCGAATGTGCGGATTTGACGTTATGTTCCTCACCGGAACCGATGAGCACGGACAGAAGATCGAGGAGAAGGCAGCAGCTGCAGGCGTTACCCCCCAGCAGTATGTTGATAACATCGTTTCCGGCATCCACGACCTGTGGAAGCTGATGAACATCTCCAATGACCGCTTTATCAGAACCACCGACGATTACCACGTTGAGTCGGTTCAGAAGATATTCAAAGAGCTTTACGACCGCGGTGACATCTACAAGGGCAGCTACAAGGGCAAATATTGCACCCCCTGCGAGTCGTTCTGGACCGAGAGCCAGCTTGTCGACGGCAAGTGCCCCGACTGCGGACGCGAAGTTAAGGACGCCGAGGAGGAGGCTTATTTCTTCCGTCTTTCCAAATACGCTGACCGCCTGATGAAGTTCTACTATGAAGATAACCCCACCTTCATCGAGCCTGTTTCCCGCCTCAACGAGATGGTAAACAACTTCATCAAGCCCGGACTTGAGGACCTCTGCGTTTCCAGAACCTCTTTCAGCTGGGGCATCCCGGTAACCTTTGACCCCGGTCACATCGTTTACGTTTGGGTAGACGCTCTCTCCAACTACATCACCGCTCTCGGCTACGGCAACGACAAGTACCACGATTACGACAAGTACTGGCCGGCAGACGTTCACTTCGTCGGCAAGGAGATAACCCGCTTCCACACCATCATCTGGCCCGCAATGCTGATGGCGCTTGATCTTCCCCTTCCCAAGAAGGTATTCGGTCATGGCTGGCTGCTGCTCGAAGGCGGCAAGATGAGCAAGTCCAAGGGCAACGTTGTTGACCCCGTCGTTCTCTGCGAGCGCTACGGCGTTGACGCCATCCGTTACTTCCTGCTGAGAGAGTTCCCCTTCGGCTCCGACGGCATCTTCTCTAACGAGGCGCTCATCA
This sequence comes from Oscillospiraceae bacterium, assembly GCA_017399785.1. GTDB lineage: Bacteria > Bacillota > Clostridia > Oscillospirales > Ruminococcaceae > Yanshouia. Next base: position 4,488 of record JAFQAX010000057.1, read on the forward strand.
ACCGCATCAATGCCGACCTTGCAAACGACCTCGGCAACCTTGTTTCCAGAACCCTTACCATGTGCGAAAAGTATTTCGGCCATAACGTTCCGCAGGACAGACGCTTTGAGCCGTTGGACGAAGAGCTTACCGAGATGCTCGACCTTGTAAAGAAGAACTACGCCGCACTGATGGAGACCTTCACCTTCCAGTCGGCACTGGCAGAGGTATTCAAGGTCATCGCACGCGCGAACAAATATATCGACGAGACCGCTCCCTGGGTGCTCGGCAAGGATGAGGCGCAGTATGACCGCCTTGCAGCTGTCATCTACAACCTGCTTGAGGTTATCAGAATCGCAGCTACCCTGCTGACTCCCTTCATGCCCGACAGCTGCGCTAAGATCTTCGAACAGCTTGGCTGCCAGCCCGACGAGTGCACCTACGAGAAGGCAATCTACTTTGCCAACACCGATTACTATGTACAGAAGGGCGCTAATCTCTTCCCCAGAATAGACCTCAAGAAGGAGCTTGAGCTGCTGGAGGCTAAGAACGCTGAAAAGCAGAAGGCTGCCGAGCAGGCTAAGAAGAAGGAAGAAAAGAAGTCCGAGAAGAAGGAAGAGAAGAAAGAGGAGAAGATCGAAGGTATCATCTCCATCGACGACTTCATGAACGTTCAGCTGGTCGTTGCCAAGATCACCGACTGCGTTCCCGTTCCCAAGGCCGACAAGCTGCTGCAGCTCACCCTCGACGACGGCAGCGGCACTCCCCGTCAGGTAGTCAGCGGCATCCACAGCTGGTATGAGCCGGAAGACCTCATCGGCAAGAAGGTAGCGGTCGTTGCCAACCTCAAGCCCGCCAAGCTGCGCGGCATTATGAGCTACGGCATGATCCTTGCTGCCGACATGGGCGAAGCTGCCAAGGTCCTCTTCATCGACGACGCAGTTCCCTGCGGCGCGAGGATCCGATAATGGCGATGATCTTTGATTCACACGCCCACTATGATCACAGACGCTTCAATGACGACCGCGAGGTCGTCATTGATTCTTTGCGCCAAAACAAAGTGGGTGCGGTATTAAATTCCGCCAGCAACGTTGCAACCAGCGAAGCGGCGCTTGCCCTTGCAAAGAAATACGGATTTTTCCGCGCATCGGCGGGCATCCACCCCGATTCCGCCGACCAGCTGGATGAAAACGCCATGCTGCGCATCGAGCAGCTTTGCAAACAGCCCGAGGTGGTCGCCCTCGGCGAGATAGGCCTCGATTACCACTATCCCGACGGCCCCGACCGTGAAACTCAGCTTTATGCCTTCCGCCGCCAGCTGGAATTGGCACACGAATTGGATATCCCCGTCATCATCCACAGCCGTGAGGCAGCGCAGGATACCTTTGAGCTTGTCCGTGAGTTTAAGCCCCGCGGTGTTATGCATTGCTTTTCCTATTCGGCGGAGTTTGCCCGCCAGCTGACCAGGCTTGGAATGTACATCGGCTTTACCGGCACGGTGACATTCTCCAACGCCAGAAAGCCGCTGGAGGCTGCCGCCGCAGTGCCGCAGTCCCGCCTGCTGATAGAGACCGACTGTCCCTATATGGCGCCGGTGCCCTACCGCGGAAAGCGCTGCGATTCCACCATGCTGCACTCCACTGCCGCCGCCATTGCCGCCGCAAGGGAGATGACAGCCGAGCAGGTCATCGAAACGGCATGGAATAACGCTTTTAACTGTTTTGAGCTTGGAGATTGGCAGCCCGATCATGGTTCTTTGCAGGATTAACGCCATCCTGATTCAGTTTTCCCCTTTATTATTGCATTTTTCCCTACATATAATTTTACATATGACAAAAAGCCGTTTGTTGTTTGCAGGTTTTCTTGCAAATTATGCAAACGGCTCTTTTTTGTTGCACAATTGAGGTAAAAACACAAAAAATTTATCACAGCACCGAATTAAAGCGGCAATTGTTATTTTGCAACAATTTTATTCAAATTTTTCGGCGTTGTTTTTACGGTTTAAAAGTATTTTTACAAAAAAATGGCTTGAATTGCAGTTCTGAACATGATAATATGTATTTGAGGGCGGAGCCGATTATGCAGGTTTTCCGTCAAATCAAAAAATTGATTTAAAATTTTGAGGAGGAAGATCCCAATGAACAAGTACATTGAGCGCGTTCTTGCTGATACCAGAGCTAAGAATGCTAACGAGCCCGAGTTCCTTCAGACCGTAGAAGAAGTTCTTCTCTCTGTAGAGCCCCTTATCGAAGCTCATCCCGAGTACGAAGAGGCTGCTCTTCTCGAGCGTATGGTAGAGCCCGAGCGTGCAATTTCCTTCCGTGTTACCTGGGAAGATGACAACCATCAGTGGCATGTAAACCGTGGTTACCGCGTACAGTACAACGCGGCTCTTGGCCCCTACAAGGGCGGTCTGCGTTTTGCTTCCAACGTAAACCTTTCCATCATCAAGTTCCTTGGCTTCGAGCAGATCTTTAAGGATGCTCTCACCTGCCTGCCCATCGGCGGATGCAAGGGTGGCTCCGACTTCTCCCCCATCGGCCGCAGCGATCGCGAAGTTATGCGTTTCTGCCAGGCCTTCATGACCGAGCTTGCTCGTCACATCGGCGGCGACATCGACTCTCCCGCAGGTGACGTTGGCGTAGGCGGCCGTGAGATCGGTTACCTTTACGGTCAGTACCGCCGCATCAAGGGCGTTTCCGACATGGGCGCTCTCACCGGCAAGGACGTTAAGACCGGCGGTTCCATCCTCCGTCCCGAAGCTACCGGCTACGGCGCAGTTTACTACCTCGTAGAGGCTCTTAAGCATGACGGCGAGTCCATCGAGGGCAAGCGCATCGCTATCTCCGGTTACGGCAACGTAGGCTGGGGCATCATGAAGAAGGCTGCTGACCTTGGCGCTAAGGTTACCTACTTCGCAGGTCCCGACGGCTACATCCACGATCCCGATGGCGTAAACACCGAAGAGAAGCTCAACTACATCCTTGAGATGCGTGCAAAGGATCCCATGCACTGCCAGCCTTACGCAGAGAAGTTCGGCTGCGAGTTCGTTCCCGGTACCAAGTGCTGGGGTGTTAAGGATGTTGATATCCTTATGCCCGCTGCTACCCAGAACGACGTTAACATGGAATGGGCTGAGAAGATCGCTGCTTCCGGCGTTAAGTACTACATCGAAGTTGCTAACATGCCCACCACCAACGATGCTCTTGCTTTCCTGAAGGAGCAGAAGCACATGGTAGTAGCTCCCTCCAAGGCAGTTAACGCTTGCGGCGTTTCCGTTTCCCAGATGGAGATGGCTCAGAACGCAGCTCGTATATACTGGTCTGCTGAAGAGGTTGATGCTAAGATGCAGGCAACCATGAAGAACATCTACGCTGCTTCCGTTGAAGCTGCTGAGCGTTACGGCCTTGGCTACGACCTCGTAGCAGGCGCTAACATCGCTGGCTTCCAGAAGGTTGCTGACGCTATGATGGCTCAGGGTATTTTCTAATCTAAGCTTTACAACTGATAAAACAGCCGAAACGGGAAACCGCTTCGGCTGTTTTTCTTTTCTGCCAAGGCTCCCCTTGATGATGCAAGGGGAGCTGTCAGCCGTAAGGCTGACTGAGGGGATTAGAAAACACTTTGGAAGTGAAAGATTAAAGATTCGGGGA